>NZ_JBSGUS010000005.1:98777-362780 GCF_053608045.1 Kribbella sp. NPDC055071 | reverse complement strand
CAAGGGTCGAAGATCGCGCAGCGACGCCGAAGGCGCCCTTGACGCACACCACCGCGACCAGCACCATCACGCAGCCCGGAGACCGCGCCACCACACCCCCGTCGCGTACAGGGCGGTCAGCGGCTCTGGAGCGCGTCGAGTGCGACCGTCATCGCGGCGGCGACGCGGAAGTCGAGACGCTGGTCCTGGACCGTGATCCGGTACCGGTCCCGGACCGAGATCTTCCGCTCGACCGACAGCACCGGCTGCCCGGTGCCCACGTCGGTGAAGTCGAAGTGGAAAATGAAGGGCAGCGGGATCTCGCCGACGAACGGGACGAACTCCCAGACCCGGCGGATGATCGCGACCTTCGCGTTGCGCTCGGTCCCGGTGGAGTTCACGCCGTTCTCGCTGGTCAGCTCCCAGCTGGATCGCAACAGGCTCTTGCCGAACTGCTTCTTGAACCACCCGATCGGCTTGCCGTCGGCGTCCGTCACGTCGTACCCGGAGCCGAGGTCGATCGTCTTGCGCGCCTTGAACGAGAAGACCGGCTGGGTCTTGGTGTCGTCGGTGTAGAAGGTGACCTGCTCCTTGAACGCCATCCGCTTCTGCTGCGCGAACGCCAGCAGCGGACCATCGCTCCCGTCCGGATTGGTGGTGATCAGCTCGTACTTGTTCGCCATCAAGGTGACCCGCTGCTTCATCGAGAACGCGGGCACGTACAGGGGAGACTCCGTTGTCATGGCGGTGAGTGTGTCATCCCACCCGGCCACTGGTGCAATCAACGCCGCACGCGTCCGCACCGACCCGTAGTCCGCGGGCCAGCGCAGCTGCAGTTTCGGACTGCTCAGCTACCTGTACGACGAGCACCCCGACGCCCTGCAAGGCCAGATCGCGGGCGATCTCCACTCCGAGCTCGACCGCCTCGACCGGTGTCCGGGCCGGTCGCCAGAGCACACCGAAGTCAGCAGGTGGTTTCTTGGCGTCGAGCACGACGACGAGCGCATCGGGCTGCTTCAGGTACTCGGCCGGATCGCCGCCGACGACCACATGCACAGTCTGACGACCAGCAGCCGGTACGGCGTTCTCACCAGCCTGCATCGCGTCGTGGACGATCGATGCGTCTCGCCGGCCCCACTCCTCGTGGTGGATTGCCCAGGCGAGTGGTCTGCGCGAAGCCCAGCCGGACCGCACGAGTTCAGGAGCCGCGGCGAACTCCTCCACATGTCCGACACACAGGTACCCGACCAGCTCGATGTGGGCCGGTAGGTCAAGTACTGCGGCGACCTCGGATGGCTCGAAGAACGAAACCCAGCCGATGCCGAGTCCTTCCGCCCGCGCGGCCAACCAGAGATTCTGAATGGCAATGGCAGCGGAGAACCAGGTCGTCCGCGGATCCGCGTGCCGGCCCAGTACGTGCCTCCCGCCGCGACCGGGGTCGCAGGTCACGGCGATGTTCAGCGGGGTGTCGAGGATCGCCTCGATCTTCAGCCCGTCGAACGCTTGGCGCCGATCGGCCGGCAGCGATGCCGCGAACGCGTCCCGCTGCGCGGTCGCGAGATCGTGGATCTTCCGCCGCGTCGCGGCGTCGCGAATCAGCAGGAAATCCCACGGCTGGCTCAGGCCCACGCTCGGCGCCCGATGCGCTGCCTCCAGCACTCTGGTCAGCAAGTCGTCGTCGATCGGCGCGTCGAGAAATCCACGCCGGACATCCCGTCGCTCCGCAATCACCCGATGCACCACTGCCCGCTCCCCCGCGGGGTATCCGGGAGCCGGTGCTGCTGTTCCAGTGCGAATCACAGGCGCGCGACCGAGGTCCGCGACGGAGGTGTGGGCGACCGGCGCGCGGCCGACGGCTGCGGTTGCGTTGGCTGAGCGGCGTTTCGGGACGAGCAGCTCGGCGCCTACTGCCAGGACTGCTGCTTCGGCGACGCTCGCTGTTCCGGACAGGCTTTCTACCTTCGTGCTGGGCGTCGGCACGGATTGCTGGGCGAGTTCGGCGGCAGGCACGGTGTGCAGCTCAGCGCCGAGCGACGCGACCAGACGCTGGAGACCGGGCTCAGTCTCTCGCCCTTCGACGGTGACTACCGTGCGCACCTCCCCCGCGCCGGCGAACTGCAGTGCCTCGGCTACCAGGTCGCGCAGTTCTCGGTAGGCGGTGTCGGCGCGGAGACCGACTCCGATGACCAGGCTCATTTCTCGAGGCCCGCGTGGATGCGGGCGGCCGCGACGAAGCGTGCTGGCACATCCGGGGTCGCCGTCCAGTGCAGATGCAGGTACGACGCATGCACGCGCGGCAAGGCGATCCCTTCGAGCCCACCCGGCAAGTACCAGGCCGCATCCACCGTGCCGTCGAGCTCGATCGCCGTACGGTGGAATTCGTGGCCGCGGACGCGGCGGCCTTCGTCGAAGAACGCGGAGGTCGTGGCGGCGATCGCCGTACGGTAGCCAAGGGTCAGACGGCTGGTCATGCGGCCGGTTGCGGGCAGGACGCCTGTCATCGGGTGGCCGTCGAGTTCGCGGGACAGATAGAGGAGGCCGGCGCATTCGGCGATCACCGGGAGGCCGGCCGCGACCTCGGTGGCGACCTGTCGGCGCAAGGCGGCGTTGGCGGACAGGGCCTCGGCGTGCAGTTCTGGGAAGCCGCCGCCGAGATACAAGGCTGCGGTTGCCTCCGGCAACGGGTCGCAGAGGGGGTCGAAGGTGACGACGTCGGCGCCGGCAGCGGCGAGCAGTTCGGTTGTCTCGGCGTAGCGGAACGAGAAGACGGGGCCGCCGGCAACAGCAATCACCGGCCGGCCTTCAGCCGGAGCCACCTCGGCGGCGGGATCCCAAGCCTTCGCGTCGAACGGGGTCGCAGCGCGTGCGGCGGCCACGAAGGCTTGCAGGTCTACACCTTGGCGGACGAGTTCGGCGGCTGCGTCGACGGCAGCGGTCGCCTGCTCACGCTGCTCGTCGGCCGGGACGAGGCCGAGGTGCCGGCTCGGTACGGTCAAGCGGGTGTCGCGACGAAGGACACCGAGTACGGGCACGCCGGTCGGCACCACCCCGGCACGGACCTCAGCCTCGTGCCGGTCCGAGCCGACCTTGTTCAGGATCACCCCGACGATCCGCACTTCGGTGTCGAAGGCAACGAAACCTTGGACGACAGCGCCAACACTGCGACCTGCCGCCGACGCGTCGACCACCAGCACGACCGGTGCCTTGAGCAACTTGGAGACGTGCGCCGTGGAGGCATACCCCTCGGTCCCGAGGGCGCCGTCGTACAGGCCCATCACGCCCTCGATCACGGCGAGATCCGCGTCCGCCGAGCCGTGAACGAACAGTGGCGCAACGCGTTCTTCGCCGGACAGCATCGGGTCGAGATTCCGTCCGGGACGTCCCGTCGCGACCGCATGGAAGCCGGGGTCGATGTAGTCGGGCCCGACCTTGAACCCGGCCACCGCGTGACCGGCTCCGCGCAAGGCGGCCATCAGCCCGACCGCGACCGTCGTCTTCCCCGCCCCGGAGGAAGGCGCCGCCACCACGATCCGGGGGATCACCACTCGATGCCCTTCTGGCCCTTCTGGCCGGCGTCCATCGGGTGTTTGAGCTTGGTCATCTCGGTGACGAGGTCAGCGGCGTCGATGAGCCGCTGGTCGGCGTTACGTCCGGTGATCACCACGTACTGGTGGCCTGGGCGATTCACCAACGTGTTGACCACCTCGTCGACGTCGACCCAGCCCCACTTCATCGGGTACGTGAACTCGTCCAGGACGTAGAGATCGTGGGTCTCGGCGGCGATCCGGCGCTGGATCTCCCGCCAGCCCTCGAGCGCGTCGGCGGCGTGGTCCGCTTCGGTGCCGGCCTTACGCGACCAACTCCAGCCCTCGCCCATCTTGTGCCACTCGACCGGCCCACCCTCACCGGTTGCCTCGTGCAACTGACCGAGCGCCTTGAACGCGCCTTCCTCGCCGACCTTCCACTTCGCGCTCTTCACGAACTGGAACACGCCGATATTCCAGCCCTGGTTCCAGCCGCGCAGAGCCATCCCGAAGGCGGCCGTCGACTTTCCCTTCATCTCGCCGGTGTGCACCATCAGCAACGGGCGGTTCCGGCGTTGCCGGGTGGTGAGACCGTCCTGCGGTACCGACGTCGGTTGTCCCTGTGGCATGTCAGGCCGCCCGGCGGTCGGTCACGGTGCGGACGAGGTTGCCTGCGGCAACTTCGCCGAGATCCAGGTACTCCGCGGCCAGGTCGGCGGCGAGCTCTGCGGCCAGACCGAGTCGGACGCCGCGATGCGGTTCGCAGTCGACCACAACGGCCGCGATCCCTTGCTGGGCGAGCCATCCGGCGGCCTGCCGCGCGCGGGCGAAGGCATTGTCTCCTTGGGTAGCGCGTCCGTCGGTGACGAGGACCAGCAGCGGACGGCGGCGTGGGTCACGGATGGCGGCGATCCGGAGCACCTCCGCGGCTTGGAGCAGCCCTTCGGCCAGTGGCGTGCGCCCACCGGTCGGAAGCGACTCCAACCGTCGTACGGCGGTCTCCACGCTGCCGGTCGGTGGCAAGGCGACGGTGGCCGTCGCGCCGGCGAACGTGACCAGGCCGACGGTGTCACGACGCTGGTAGGCGTCAAGCAGGAGCGAGACGATCGCGGTCTTCACCTCCCCCATCCGCTTCTTCGTCCCCATCGAGCCCGACGCATCCACACAGAACAACACGAGGTTTCCCTCACGCCCTTCCCGCACAGAGAGCCGGACGTCGGCAGGCCGTACGACGAGTCCCGCCCCGACGCGACCACGCGCACGCTGATGCGGAGCCGCCGACCGAATGGTCGCGAGCAAGTGCGGTCGACCCGACTCCCGTCCGTTCCGACCCCGGTCACCAACCACGCGTCCCACCTCAGTAATTGCCCGAGACCTCCGCCCAGCAACACCAGCACCGGCCGCCTGCACACTCAACAACCGAGCCTTGTACGGCTCCGAGCTCCCAACCACATCACCAACCGGCGCAGGTTGGCCGGGGCGACTGTCGGCCGGATCCGGGTCGGCCGAGTCCCGGGCAACGTCCGGCCCGGTGGCGGGGTCGTGAGCGACCTGCCCATCCTCTGGGTTGCGGTGGTCCGAGGCGTCCCGGCCATCGGCCGGGTTCCTGCCGTCGGAGGCGTCACCCGGGTTGCGGTCGTTGGCGGCGTCCGCCGGGTTGCTGTCGTCGGATGTGTCCGAGCCGCCGGTGGGCGGGGGCGTGTCGGGGCCGTCTGGGTCGTCGTCCGGGTCTTCTGGGGGTGGGGTGCTGTTGTTGATTGCTTGTTCTAGTTGGTCTTCGTCCAGGCCTGGGGCGTCGAAGGGGTTTCGGCGGCGGCGGTGTGGGAGGGCTAGTTTGGCGGCGGCTCGGACGTCTTCTACCTCGACGACTGCGCGGCCGGACCAGGCTGCGTGGGCGACGGCGGTTCGTGCGGTGACCAGGTCGGCGCGCATGCCGTCGACGTCGAACGACGCACAGATCTCGGCGATCTGGCGGAGGGCGGCGTCGGTCAGGATCACCTCGGAGATCAGGTCGCGGGCCTTGACGATCCGTTCGGCGAGTTCCCGCTGCGGGCCGTCGTACCACGCCACGAAGGCAGCGGGATCGGCCTCGTACCCGAGTCGTGCGCGCATGACCTCGACGCGTACGGCGGGATCCCGGCTGGCGACGACGTCGACGGTCAGGCCGAACCGGTCGAGCAGCTGCGGCCGCAGCTCACCCTCCTCCGGGTTCATCGTGCCGACCAGTACGAAGCGCGCCGGGTGCGTGACCGAGACCCCGTCGCGCTCGACGGTCGCACGGCCCATCGCGGCCGCGTCCAGCAGGACATCGACCAAGTGGTCATGCAGGAGGTTGACCTCATCGACGTACAGGAGCCCGCGATGGGCCGCCGCCAGCAGACCCGGTTCGTACGCCGTGACGCCCTCGGTCAGCGCCCTCTCGAGATGCAGCGACCCGAGCACGCGGTCCTCGGTCGCACCGACCGGCAACTCCACCAGCCGCGCCGGCCGGGTCTCGCTGCCGGGCGCATGCGGGCCGTCCGGGCAAGCAGAGTCAGGGTGCTCAGGATCGCAGGAGAAGCGACACCCCGGTACGACGTCCACCGGCGGCAGGAGCTCGGTCAACGCGCGGACGGCGGTCGACTTCGCCGTACCCTTCTCGCCCCGGATCAGCACCCCACCGATCGCCGGTGAGATCGCGGCCAGGATCAGTGCGAGCTGCAGGTCGTCCATCCCCACCACCGCGGTGAACGGAAAACCAGTGAACGGTGAGGCAGGCCGCATCAGCGGTGGGTCCCTTCGTCGAGCGGGTATCCACGCCCGCTACCGCGCCGGTACGCCGTACTACGGAGACCGCAGTCCGGCCGACGGACGTGGATGTCCTGGCTCCCGGGAGATCCTCTCCCCGGTCACAGTGGCGGGACCGCCCCGGACTCCCTGCCACGCATACCGCCGCAGCCGGTCACCGGTGTTCCTCCACATCCGTCCGCCCGATCATGACACACCCCACCGATCCCCTCAGCGACGAGGTTCACACCGGCCGATCACCTGGGCCGGACGGGGTTCCAGAGGTAGGTGTCGTAGCTGGAGGGCCGCGGCGCCGACGAGCTTCACGACAAGCGTTTGGCGAGGGCGATGGCTGCGGTGTCGTCCTTGATCTCGCGGATGCCGACGATCGGGGTGACGGTCACGAAGCCGGCGGCGAGCAGGGCCTCGTCGGAGCCTGCGACCGGGTCGGGATGCGGGGCTGTCAGCTCGATCATCGGATCTCCGTTGCGGGCGGTGGTGCCGACCAGGCGGGAGCGTTTGATCGGGGCCAGGGTCGCGTGGCGGACGCCGGCGAGCTGGTCGAGCGGCCGGTCGGGGACGTTGATGGTGAGGGTGGTGCCGGCGGGCTCGGTGACGATCCAGGCGAGCGCCTCGGCCGTGATGGTCGCGGCGGTCTGCCAGTGGGCCGGGCGCTCGGAGTCCATGCTGACGGCAACGGCTGACAGGCCTTGCCCGGCCGCGGTCAGCGCGGCGGCCACGGTGCCGGAGTGGAAGATCGGTACGCCGAGGTTGCTGCCCCGATTGATACCCGACAGGACCAGATCCGGTGCCCGCCCGAACGCGCCCACGGACGCCAGCGTGACCGCGAGGGCCGGCGTACCTTCGATGCCGATGTAGGTGACCCCGCCCTCTTCCTCGGTCGCGGTCCGGATCGGCCGCCCGACCATCCCGGCGCGGGCCGAGCCGACGCCGCTCTCGTCCAGGAGCGGCGCGAGCACGAGGACGTCGTACCCGAGCTCGGCGATCGCGGGAGCGAGCGCGCGGATCCCCGGCGCCTGGTAGCCGTCGTCGTTGGTGATCAGGACTCTCAGCTGCTCAGGCGCCATACCTCCACCCAATCAGCCGCGGTCCTCGATGTCACCTTCCGTCTCAAGTACCGCCGTTCGTAGCGTCTCGAGCGCCTCCGGTGACGGCTCCGCCCACAAACCACGTTGCGCCGCCTCGAGCAGCCGCTCGGCGATGCCATGCCGCGCCCACGGGTTGGACTTGCGGAAGAACTCCGCCATTTCCGGGTTCGCGACGTACTCCGTTGTCAGCGTCTCGTACATCCAATCGTCGACCACGCCGGCGGTCGCGTCGTACCCGAACAGGTAGTCCACGGTCGCGGCCATCTCGAACGCACCCTTGTACCCGTGCCGCCGCATCGCCGCCATCCACCGCGGATTCACGACGCGCGCCCGGAAGACCCGCTTCGTCTCCTCCTCCAGCGTCCGGGTCCGAACCTGCGCCGGTACGGCGGAATCCCCGACATACGCCTTCGGGTTCGCACCGGTGAGGTGGCGGACCATCGCGATCATGCCGCCGTGGTACTGGAAGTAGTCGTCGGAGTCCATGATGTCGTGCTCGCGGGTGTCCGCGTTCTTCGCCGCGACCTGGATCCGGGCGTACGCGCGTTCCATCGAGCCGCGGGCCTCCGCGCCGTCGAGGTCCTTGCCGTACGCGTACCCACCCCAGACCGCGTAGACCTCGGCCAGCTCGGCGTCGGTGCGCCAGTTCCGCGCGTCCACGAGCGGTAGCAGTCCAGCTCCGTACGACCCGGGTTTCGACCCGAACACCCGCGCGGTCGCCGACCGCAGGTCATTGCCTTCAGCAACATCCGCGTCCACGTGCGCGCGCAGGAAGTTGTCCGTGGCCGGCTCGTCGAGGGCGGCGACCGTACGCACGGCCTCGTCCAGCAACGCCACTACGTGCGGGAAGGCGTCCCGGAAGAACCCGGAGATCCGGATCGTCACGTCGATCCGGGGCCGGCCCAGCTCGGACAGACCGACCACCTCGAACCCGGTGACCCGGCGCGATGCCTCGTCCCAGACCGGGCGGCAGCCGAACAGCCACAGCACCTCGGCCAGGTCGTCGCCCTGCGTCCGCATCGCCGACGTACCCCAGATGGTCAGACCGACCGAACGCGGCCACTCCCCCGTCTCGGCCTGGTGCCGGGCGAGCAGCGAGTCGGCCAGCGCAACCCCGACATCCCAGGCGTTGCGGCTCGGGATCGCCTTCGGGTCGACCGCGTAGAAGTTGCGGCCGGTCGGCAGCACGTTGACCAGCCCGCGCGTCGGCGACCCGGACGGCCCGGCTTCGACGAAGCGACCGTCCAGGGCTCGCAGGACGTTCCCCAACTCATCGGGGGTCCGCGCGAGCCGGGGCACGACCTCGGTCGCCGCGAAGGTCAGCGACGCCTCGACCTCCGACGATTCCCGAGCCAGCACCTCGTCCACCACGACCGGAACCTTCGCCGCGTCCCAGCCGAGCGTCTCCATCCCGAGAACCAGCTTCCGCGCGACCGCCTCGAGCAGGTCGACCCCGTCGGCGCCACTGACCGCAGGCAGGTCGGCGAGCGTCGCCAGGTCGGCCAGGTCGGCGGCAACCCCCGGATTGGCCAACAGTTCCGCCTCGTCCACCCCGAACGTGTTCCCGAGCGCCGTCCGCAGCCCAGGGATGGAGTACGAACCACCCCAGAGCTGACGAGCCCGCAGTACGGCGAGGACCAGGTTCACCCGCGCCTCACCGGTCGGCGCACCGCCGAGGATGTGCAACCCGTCGCGGATCTGCACGTCCTTGATCTCGCACAGATACCCGTCCAGGTGCAGGACGAACTCGTCGAACTCCTCGTCGTCCGGCTTCTCGGACGTGTGCAGATCGTGGTGCAACTGGGCTGCCTGGATCAGTGTCCAGATCTGCGCCCGCAGCGTCGGGACCTTCTCCGGGTCCAAGGCCGACACCGTCGCGTACTCGTCTAGCAAGTACTCGAGCTTGGCCATGTCGCCGTACGTCTCGGCCCGTGCCATCGGCGGGACGAGGTGATCGACGACGGTCGCGTGCACGCGCCGCTTCGCCTGCGTCCCCTCGCCGGGATCGTTGACGATGAACGGGTAGATCATCGGCAGGTTGCCGAGGACGGCATCCGGGGCACTGTCGGCCGCGAGCCCGATTCCCTTGCCTGGCAGCCATTCGAGCGTGCCGTGCTTCCCGAGGTGTACGACGGCGTGCGCGCCGAAACCGCCGTCCTGCTCGGAAGCCTCGAGCCAGCGGTAGGCCGCCAGGTAGTGATGCGACGGGGCCATGTCCGGATCGTGGTAGATCGCGACCGGGTTCTCACCGAAACCACGCGGCGGCTGGATCATCAGTACGACGTTCCCGAAACGCAAGGCCGCCAGGGCGATGGCTCCGGTGGGATCGACGTACAGCGAGCCAGGCGGCTCACCCCAGGCCTCGATCATTGCCGTCCGCAACGACTCAGGCGTCTCGCCGAGCCAGCGCGCGTACGTCGACAGCGGCACCTTCGCGACCGCGTTCTCCAACTGCTCGTCGGTCAGCCAGTCGACGTCGTGTCCGCCGGTCGCGATCAGCCGGTGGATCAGACCGTCGGCGCCCTCGGCACCTTGCAGCTCACTCAGGTCGAGCCCGCCGAGGTCGTACCCGGCCTGCTCCAACTGCCCGAGCAGGACCACGGCCGAGGCCGGAGTGTCCAGCCCGACCGCGTTCCCGATCCGGGCGTGCTTGGTCGGGTACGACGACAACATCAGCGCGAGCCGCTTCTCCGCCGCCGGGACGTGCCGCAGCCGGGCATGCGCGACCGCGATCCCGGCCAGCCGCGCGCATCGTTCGGGATCCGGCGCATAGCGGGCCAGGCCGTCGGCGTCGTACGACTTGAACGAGAACGGGATCGTGATCAGCCGACCGTCGAACTCCGGGATCGCGACCTGCGTCGCCGCGTCCATCGGACTCAGCGCAGCGTCGCTCTCCAACCACTGATCGCGGGTCGAGGTCAGCGCGAGGCCCTGGAGCAGCGGAATGTCGAGCGAGGCCAGCGCGCCGGCGTCCCATGCGTCGTCAGCACCGCCGGCGCTCGCGGTGGCCGCGACGGATCCACCGGCGGCGAGCAGTGTCGTGACCAGGACGTCGCAGCGACGCAGCAGGTCGAACAAGTCGGCGTTGTCGGCACTAGCCGGATCCAGGCCGCGCAGAGTCCCGCAGTACACGGGCAGGGGCTGTGCTCCGGCCGCCTCGACCGCGGCCGCGAGCGCGTCGACGAACGCGGTGTTGCCGGAGATCTCGTGCGCGCGGTAGTAGACGATCCCCACGACCGGCCGGTCGTCCTCGACGTACGTCCCGCGCACGCCGTACGCCGGGAGCGCGCGCGGCGGATCGAATTCGTCGCCGGTCAGGAGCAGCGTGTCGCGGAGGAATCCGGCCAGGTTGCGCAGGTTGTCGGCGCCGCCCTCGCGGAGATAGGCCAATGCCTCGGTCACTGCACCCGCGGGCACGGTCGACAGCGACATCAGCTCGGCATCCGGGGCGGCCTCACCGCTCACCACGACGGCCGGCTTGCCGGACGCGACGACCGCGTCGAGGCCGTCCTCCCATGCCCGCCGTCCGCCGAGCAGCCGGACCACCACGATGTCTGCGGCGTTCAGCAGTGGAGTGAGCTCGGCGAGGTCGAGCCGCGCCGGGTTGGCCACAGCCCACCCGGCGTCCGCCGCGGCAGCAGCCAGCAGATCGGTATCGGCGGTCGACAGCAGCAGAAGGTTGGCCAAGGAGTTGGCAGGCATGCGCTACCGGTCCTTCCTCGGGGTATCCACGCCCCGTCCGGAGGTACGACGGCGGCAGTTCCTGACTCCCCCACGCCCACTCCGAGCGCCGAGGTCACAGTGGCGGGACCGTCCCGGACTCACACCGGGTTCCTACACATGCCGTCGATGACCCCGCCGACTCTAGCTGGGCGGAGTACTGGGCGTGCAGGGCGCTCCACGTATCACGGTCCGCGGAGGGCTCGGTGTCGGCGGCGACGGCGGCCAGCGTGTCGAGGTGGAAGTGCCATCCCGCGCCGAACTCCGCGATGGAGTCCTGCTTGACGACGCGGCTGTGCGTGAGGACCAGCCGGGTGCCGTCCTCCACGGGCGTGAGCTCGAGCCGTACGACGCTGTCCGTCGGCTGGGTCGGTCCGCCGTTCCACTCGAACTCGGCGACGTGAGTGGGCTCCCAGACCAGGACCTCACCCGTGATCGGGTACTGCGGGTTGTCATGGAAGACCAGGCTCACCCGCCGCGGACCGATCTCCCCGTCCGCGATCCACCGGCTGAGCCCCTCCTTGGTGGTCAGGTACGCCCAGAGCGTCTCCGCACTCACCGGATACACGCGCTCCAACCGGACGGCACCGGTTGTGATCGTTCCCAGCTCGTTCATGGCTGCCTCCTGTCGGATCATCTCGACAGGAGTGTGTCAGCAGCCACTTACTTAAGTCAAGGCTTATAGACGGGGTCAGCGCGGCATGGCGTAGTGGGCGGCCAGGAGGTCGGTGCCCCAGTCGTTGCGGAGGTCTCGCCAGACGGAGTGGATGTGGTTGGCGTCGTCCTGGGTGTTGTCGTACTCGGCCAGGAAGGTCGGGCCCGCGATCGAGTAGTAGTGGCGGTTGCCGATGCCAGGCTCGGTCGCGCCGGCCCAGGCGAAGGTGAGTCGCTCGATGCCGTGGTCGGTGATGTCCTGCCAGGTCTGCAACCCGATGGGTCCGGCCGCGCGTCCGACGTACTGGCCGATGAGGAGGCTGAGCAACTGCCGCTGCTCCGGGGTCATGTCGCCGTACGCGAGACCCTGGTACAGCAGGTTGGCGTCGGCGACAGGGTCGTGCCGGGTCAGGATGTCGTCGGGCGCGTCCGGCGAGACAATCGCGACCGCTTGCTGATCCGGCGCGAGTGCGTGCAGGAGCTCGAAGCCGAGATCCTGCTCGGCCGCGAGGAAACGCCGTCCGGCCTGCGGTCCGGACCGCACCTCCGCCGGATTCGACCCGAGGAACTGCGGGGTGAACGCGATCGCCCCGTCGACGAGCGTCACATGCAACCCGAGGTGGTGACCGTTCAGCCGCCAGGCCCACGGCTCCGTGCCGGCCGGATCACCGAGCACCCGGAGGAAGTACCGGTCGCCGACGACGGAGCCCTCCCACTCACCGCTCGGCGGCAGCGCCGGGATCTCCCGTACGACGACTTCCGCGTCCAGCACGCCCCAGACATCGCCCGCGCCGCGCTCGCTGCAGCCGATCGCGACCACCCGCTCGGCCAGCTTCTGCTGGGCCGGCGTCAACTCGGTCAGTGCAAGGCCCGGTACGGCGCCCGGCAGGTACGTCCACTGTTGATGGTCCGGGGTCTCGAACGACGCCGTGATCTTGTCCAGCTGGGCGGGCGTAAGACTCCCCAGCAGATCGAGTACCGCTTCCCGGGTCTGCTCTACAACCATGCCGATCGCTCCCGTTCCGTCGGTTCGTACTGGGTCCACTGCTCGAAGGGCCGATCCAGCTTGTACCGGAAATCGGACTGCCGCAGCAGGATGCGTGTTTCGGCGTTTCCTGGATTGCGCAGTGTCTCGAAGAACCGTACCGACCAGTGGAACCAGCGCATGCAGAACAACCGCATCGTGAGCCCGTGCGACACCAGCAACACGTTCTGTGGCGAATCCGGCTGCTCGAAATCGCGGTGCATGGTCTCCAGCAGCGACGACACCCGGTCGTACACGTCCGCACCCGACTCGCCGTGGGTGAACCGGTAGTAGAAGTGCCCGAACGAGTCGCGCAGCTTCTCCTGCGCCTCGATGTCCGCGGTGTCCTGCAGGTTGGCCCAGTCCTGCTCGCGCAGCCGTGGCTCCTCGCGCGGCATCTCGATCAGGTCGTCCAGGCCGAGGGCATCGAGTGTCTGCAGAGTTCGCAGGTACGGCGAGACGTACACGCGGACGGATTGGTTCTCGAACACCTCGCGGAGCTTCTTGCCGACCTCGGCCGACTGCTCGTACCCACGTGGGGTCAGCGGGACGGCGTGGTCGGGGATGCGCTCGTAGATCGTCTTGTCCACGTTCGCCTCGGACTCGCCGTGCCGGAGCATCACAATCCGGTTCGGCCGGTGACTCAAGCCCATCGATTCCTCCCAAGAACCGCAATGACGGCCGAAACGGCGGCTGAAGTCATGGCTGCCGCAACTCCTACTCGCCTGGCCAGGTCGGCCGTCCTGCGCACATCCACGACGGCCGGGGCCGGCCCGTCACCCAGCGTGCCTCGATTCTCCTGATAACTCCCGTAGTCGTTCGTGCCACCCAGCGTCAGGTTCAGTGCCCCGGCGAACGCCGCCTCTACCGGTCCGGCGTTCGGGCTCGGGTGTTTGGGCGCATCCCGTTTCCAGATCCGGCGCGCCTGCTGCGGTCTGCCTGCAGCCAGGCCGGTCAGCAGCGCGCAGGCCCGCGCGGGCAGCAGGTTGACGAGGTCGTCGAGGCGGGCGGATGCCCAGCCGAAGTTGACGTACTTCGCGGACTTGTAGCCGACCATCGCGTCGAGGGTGTTGGCCGCGCGGTAGCCAAGCAGGCCAGGCACTCCGAACACACTGCCCCAGAGCAGTGGCGCTACACAGGCATCGGAGGTGTTCTCGGCGATCGACTCGACGGTCGCGCGGGCCAGCTCGTCGGCTTCGAGGTTGGTGGCGTCACGGGCGCAGAGGTGGCTGAGGCGGTCTCGTGCGGCCGGGATGTCCTTGTCCTCGAGGAGGCCGGCCATCGTCTCGGCTTCGCGTTCGAGGCTGCGGGCGCCGAGGACGGTCCAGGTCGCGGCGGCGGTGACGAGCGTGTGGGCGACGGGGTGGTTCTTCGTCAGGCGTTCGACGAGCACGCCGGCGGCTGTCGCCGTACCGACGAGGACGGTCGTGTACGCCGTACCTGCTGCCCGGGAGTCGTCGTACCACCGGGACTCCAGTCGGGCGGCGGCCTGGCCGAACCCTGCAACGGGATGGAAGCGGCGCGGGTCGCCGAGGACGCGGTCGGCGACGAACCCGAGGAGGATGCCGAGAGCGCGGGACACCCTGGGCAGTCTGCCAGGTCGGTTTGTGATTGGCTGATCGGCATGGGAATCGCGGAACTGCTTGCCGAGGTCGACGGGACCGGTGAGTTCGGAGTCTGGCTCGGCCGCCTCGACGGCACGCCGGTGTTCGAGCACGCGCCGGAACAAACACACTACGCAGCGAGCACGATGAAGCTGCCGGTGGCGATGGCGATGCTGCGCAAGGTCGAGGCGGGCGAACTGTCCCTCGACCAGCCGGTGGTGGTGCACAACGACTTCCCCTCCGCAGCCGGTGGACGCTTCGCCGTCAATCCCGACGAGGACGAAGCCCCCGCAACCTGGTCCAAGCTGGGCACAACCGCAGAGCTCACCTGGCTGGCCACCGAGATGATCACCCGCTCCAGCAACCTGGCGACCGACCTGGTCCTGGAGCAGGTAGGCGTAGACGCAGCCAACCAAGCCCTAACCACCTCCGCCCTCCCCGCCACCGCCCCCTCCTCCACCGCCCCCTCCTCCGCCACCGCCCCCACCTCCGGCGGTTCCGCCTTCCCGGGTTCTCCCGGCTCCGGCGTTCCGGCGTCTCTTTCCTTCCCTTCCGGGTCGGTGATCCGGCGTGGGATCGACGACGTGCGGGCTCAAGCGGCAGGTATCAGCAACCTGATGAGTCCCGCCGGGCTTGCCGGGGTGCTTGTTGCTGTCGGCAACCAGGCCGGCCGGTCCGGCGACTACCTGCGCGACCTGCTCGCGCGCAACGAGTGGAACGGCGAGATCCCCGCGCTGCTGCCGGCGGGGACTCGGGTCGAGCACAAGAATGGGTGGGATGTTCGGATCCGTCACGACGGCGGGATCGTTCGGCCGGCGGACGCGGATCCGTTTGTGTTGGTGGTGTGTACGACGTCCGACTTGCCCGACGCCGATGCGCAGAAGCTGATCGCGTCGATCGCGCTCGAGGCATGGAACCACCGTCACGACCTGAGCGAGGTGCGATGAAGCTCACGACCCATCTGGTGTCGGCGCCGCTGCACACGCCGTTCGTCACCGCATTGCGTACGGCGACGCACGTGGAGTCGCTCCTGGTCGAGCTCAGCGATGGTGACCTGAGCGGTTGGGGTGAAGCACCGCAGGTCTGGAAGGTGACCGGCGACTCGCTGGCCGGGGCGCAGGCGTGTGTGGAGGGACCGATCGCCGCCGCGCTGGACGGTCTCGGCCCGGATGACCTGACCGAGGCGCTGCGGCGCGTGCAGAACGCCGCCGCGGGGAACTTCGGCGCGAAGGCCGCGGTCGACATCGCATTACACGATCTGGCGGCCCGGCGTCGCGGTCAGACCCTGCACGGATTCCTCGGCTCGACGGTCGGCGTCGTACGGACCGATGTGACGCTCTCGGTGGGTGACGCGGATGCGCTCGCGGCGGCTGGGCAAGCGCGGGTCGCTGACGGGTTCGACGTACTGAAGGTGAAGGTCGGCACCGACGCCGTGGCCGATGTCGAGCGCGTCCGGCGGGTGCGTGCGGCGATCGGGCCGGGTCCGCAGTTGCGGCTCGACGCCAATCAGGGCTGGTCGCGGCGGGATGCGGTCACCGCGATCCGTGCGCTCGAGGACTGCGATCTCGAGCTGGTCGAGCAGCCGGTCGCGGCCGACGATCTCGAGGGGATGGCGTGGGTGACCGACCGGGTCAGTACGCCGATCCTCGCCGACGAATCCGTGTACGGCGTACGCGATCTGGTCAGCGTGATCCGGCTCGGCGCCGCGGACATGGTCAACGTGAAACTGGCCAAATGCGGTGGACTCGCACCGGCCCGGACTCTGCTGGAGCTGGCCCGCGCGCACGGTATCCGAACGATCGTGGGCTCGATGATGGAGAGCCACGTGGGCGTCGGCGCGGCGGCCGCGCTGGTGTCGGCGTATCCGACCTCGGCGGTCAACGACCTGGATGCGGCCTGGTGGCTGCGCGAGGCGCCCGTGATCGGCAGAATCACGTACGAAGGCTCGCTGATCACTTTGCCTTCGACTCCTGGCCTCGGCGTGACAGGCTTGATCTCATGAAATTAGTCGCCGTCAAAGTCCCGGTCAGTACGGTGTGGACCTCGCCGGACGCGCCGCGTGACATCGACGCGCCGGCCGTCGCCGCCGAACCCGATGTGGCCGGGTGGGCCAAGTCCATGGACACCGAGACCCGGCTCGGGTTGCACGGGCGGACGCTGACCCAACTGTTGTTCGCCGAGCCGGTGCTGGTGCGCTCCGAGCGCAATGGCTGGTCCGAGATCGTCGCGCCGTGGCAGCCGTCGTCGCAGGACGAGCTGGGGTATCCGGGCTGGGTCCCGTCGAGCCACCTCGGTGAGCTGCCGAGCAGTGCGTCTGATCCGGTCGCGATCGCCGTACCGACGGCTGCGTTGCACACCGAGCCTGGTGGTCGGGTGGTGGCGGAGCTGTCGTTCGGGACGGTGCTGGCGTCGATCGAGCACGCGGACGGGTACACGCGGGTCGCCGTTCCGGATGGTGGGTCCGGCTGGCTGGCTGACGACGTACTGCGCTCTGGGGTGGAGCCGTCGGGGCCTGCGGAACGGCTGCGGCTGGGGTCGCAGTTCTTGGGGCTCGAGTACCTGTGGGGCGGTACGTCGGCCGATGGTCTGGACTGTTCCGGTTTGATCCACACGGTCAGCCGGGTGCTCGGCGTTCGGATCCCTCGCGACGCGCATGACCAGGCCGACGACATCCCGAACATCCCCGTCGACGATGCTCGCCCGGGCGACCTCTACTTCTTCGCGCGCCCCGGCAAGCCCGTCCACCACGTCGGCTTCGTCTCCCCCGAAGGCATGCTGCACGCCTCCGAAACCGGCAAGAAACTCGAGAACGAACCCCTCTCCCCCGAACGCCAAGCCATGCTCACCAAAGCCGCCCGCTTCTAACCGTTTGTCACAGCACCTGCACCCGGCCGCCAGGCACCTGGCCCGCTCTCATCTCTGTCTCTTGTTTTGTCTCAGTCAGGGGTTTTTGGCGTCTGTTTCGTGGGGCTCGGGGATTGCGTCCAGCTCTGCCTGAGTCGTGGGGTCCACGGCCGTCGCAGCAGCCTCCTCTTCGGGAGGGGTGGAGGGCAGGTTGCGGGACTTGTGGAGGCTGAGGATCGTGGTGATGCCCAGGGTGACGATGATGAAGCCCAGCGAGAACCAGATCGGGATCTCGGGGGCCCACTCGATGTGGTGGCCGCCGTTGATGAACGGGAGCTCGTTCACGTGCATCGCGTGCAGGACGAGCTTCACGCCGATGAACGCGAGGACGACGGACAGGCCGATCGACAGGTACACCAGCCGCTTGAGCAGATCGCCGAGCAGGAAGTACAGCTGCCGCAGCCCCATCAGCGCGAAGACGTTCGCGGTGAAGACCAGGAACGGCTCCTGCGTCAGGCCGTAGATCGCCGGGATCGAGTCGAGCGCGAACAGCAGGTCCGTCGTGCCGAGTGCGATGATCACGATCGCCATCGGGGTGACGAGCCGCTTGCCGTTCTTCACGATCGTGAGCTTCACGCCGTTGTACTCGTCGGTCGCGTTCAGCCGCTTCTTGGCGAACCGGATGATCGCGTTCTCCTTGAAGTCCTCGTCGTCGTTCTCCCCCTGACTCGCCAGGTGGATCGCGGTGTAGACCAGGAAGGCGCCGAAGATGTAGAAGACCCACGAGAACTCGTTGATCGCCGCCGCGCCGACCGCGATGAAGATCCCGCGGAACACCAGCGCCAGGATGATGCCGACCAGCAGCGCGGTCTGCTGATACTTCCGCGGCACCGAGAACCTGGACATGATGATCAAGAAGATGAACAGGTTGTCGACACTGAGGCTGTACTCGGTCAGCCAGCCGGCGAAGAACTCGCCCGCGTAGTTGCCGCCCGAGAACACCCAGACGCCGAGGCCGAACAGCACGGCAAGACCCACGTAGCCGGCGATCGCGATCGCGGACTCCCGGGTGGTCGGCTCGTGCGGGCGACGGCCGATGATGAAGACATCGAAGGCCAGCAGCGCGAGCAGCACGCCGACCGTGATGTACCAAACGTAGTCAGCAACGTGCACAGGAAACCTCCGGAGCTAGACGAAACAGTCACTCCGAAGGTCTCTTCCGCTCAACCCGTCACAGCGGGTCGAACCGGAGGCACCGGGTGCAGGACCGAGCCTGACCGTGATGACGATGCCACCGCGAAGGAATACTCCCCTTCATCCACGACCATTCTGACGGGTCGCCACCCCAGTCTCCAAATCCAGGACGCCGTGTCCACCTGTCGAAATGATCACAGTGCCTACCCGGAATAGTTACGCACCGCGATCAATTCGCGCCTGATGGACGTCTGCTCTTGGGCAGCTTCGCCACGATCGTGTCGTACGACGTGTCGATCAGCTCGAGGATCTCGTCGTCCGGAACGCTGCCACCGAGGCGGACCGTGTTCCAGCCCGAGCGCCCGATGTAGGCCATCTTGCCGACGGCGTCGGGATAGGTGTCGACCAACTCGTCGGCCTCCTCCCGATTCGCGCCGCACTTGAGCCCGACACTCCCGCCACCGCCGAGGAACGCGAAGATCTTGTCCCCGACCTTGGTCACCACGTCGCCCTCCCACGGCTCGTCCTGCCAGGCACCGGGCTTGGCCAGGCAGTGCTCGAGCACGTCCGCTCCGGTCAGTCGCGCCATCACCTGCTCCTCTCAGCGGTGGGTGACGACCTCGACGTTGTTGCTGTCCGGGTCGCGCAGGAAGACCGCGTAGTAGCCGGGGTGGTATTCGGGCCACTCCTTCGGCTCGTGCAGGATCTCGGCGCCCATCCCTTTCATGGCCTCGTAGACGCTGTCGACCGTGGCTCGGTCCGGCGCCGGGAACGCGAGGTGGATCTCCCGCTGCGGTCCCCCGGTCGTCGCCTTCCCGAGCCAGAACTTCGGTACGCCGTCCGCCCCGGACAACCCGAGGACGTCGGTGAAGTCCATGCTCACCGTGATCCCGAGCGGCGTCAGCACGGCCTCGTAGAACCGCCGGCTCGCGGCCAGATCGTCACACTGCAAGGACAGATGATCGAACATCGGTTCCTCCCCTGAATAGGTCTGCCACGCAGATTAGACCCACCCTGGGACAAAACGCGGTCGCTACGGGACGCTGTAGCCGCCGTCCGCGACGATCACCTCGCCGGTGACGAAACTCGAGCGCGGTGAGGCGAGGAACAGGACGACCTCGGCGATCTCCTCGGGCGTCCCCGGCCGCCCCAACGGACCCATCGCACTGGACTGCTGCAACACCTCGACCGGGAACATCCCCAGCAGCGCGTCGGTGAGGATCGTCCCGGCACACACCGCGTTGACCCGTACGCCGGACGGACCGAACTCCACCGCCCACGACCGAGTCATCGACTCCAGCGCCGCCTTGCTTCCGCTGTACGCCGCGGCGATCGGCATGCCGATCCGGGCACCGATCGACGACGTGTTCACGATCGCGCCGCCGCCCGACGCGGCCATCCGCGGCGCGATCGCCGCGGTCAGGAAGTACGCGCCGCGCAGATTCACGTCGTAGATCCGCTGGAACTCGTCGGGCGTCACCGCCACGGTCGGCACCATCGGATAGAACCCGGCGTTGTTGGCCAGGATGTCCACCTCGCCGGCCAGCTGCGCCAGCCGGTCGATCTCGGCCGGCTCACCGAGATCGGCCTGGATGTACGACGCCCGCCCGCCATCGGCCGCGATCAGGTCGACCGTCTCGTTCCCCTGTACGGCCCGCCGCCCGGTCACCACGACCTCGGCCCCGGCACCCGCCAGACTCCGTGCGATCGCTCGCCCGATCCCCGACGTAGCCCCGGTCACCAGCGCCCGTCTCCCCACCAGCTCCTGTGTCCCCATCGCACGAGGCTATGGGGACACAGACCGTCCCGCTCCGACGCGCCGAGCGCTGCCATCAAACTGCCCAGCTCAGCTCACCGCGGACCAGCTATTTGGCCCCGGCGTTCGTCATCTGGCGGAGCTCCTTCTTCAGCTCCGAGATCTCGTCGCGGTACCGGGCCGCCACCTCGAACTGCAGCTCGGCGGCCGCGTTGTGCATCTGGTCGGTCAACTGCTGGATGAGATCGGCGAGATCCGACGACGGCAAACCGCCGGCCAGTTCCTTGGCCTTCTCTCCTGCCTTCACCTTGCCACCGCCAGGCACCGGCGCCTTACCGCGCGACTGGTTCCGCCCCGAGCCGAGCAGCTCGGCCGTGTCGGCATCCTCGCGCGCGAGCATGTCGGTGATGTCGGCAATCTTCTTCCGCAGCGGCTGCGGGTCGACGCCGTTCGCGACGTTGTAGGCGGTCTGTTTGGCGCGGCGCCGGTTCGTCTCGTCGATCGCCTGCTCCATCGACGGGGTGATCTTGTCCGCATACATGAAGACCTGGCCGGAGACGTTACGCGCCGCCCGGCCGATGGTCTGGATCAGTGATCGACCCGACCGCAGGAAGCCTTCCTTGTCGGCGTCCAGGATCGCGACCAGCGAGACCTCCGGCAGGTCGAGGCCCTCCCGCAGCAGGTTGATACCGACGAGAACGTCGTACTCGCCCATCCGCAGCTCGCGCAGCAGCTCGACCCGGCGGAGTGTGTCCACCTCGCTGTGCAGGTACCTGGTCCGGATGCCCATTTCCAGCAGGTAGTCGGTCAGGTCCTCGGACATCTTCTTGGTCAGCGTGGTGACCAGGACGCGTTCGTTGCGCTCGACGCGGAGCCGGATCTCGTGGATCAGGTCGTCGATCTGGCCCTTGGTCGGCTTCACGATCACCTCGGGGTCGACCAGACCGGTCGGCCGGATGATCTGCTCGACGAACCCGTCGGACTTGTCCTGCTCGTACTGCCCCGGGGTCGCGGACAGGTAGACGGTCTGACCGATCCGCTCGAGGAACTCCTCCCAGCGCAGCGGCCGGTTGTCCATCGCGGACGGCAGCCGGAACCCGTGCTCGACCAGTGTCCGCTTCCGGGACATGTCGCCCTCGTACATCCCGCCGATCTGCGGCACGGTCACGTGCGACTCGTCGATGACCAGCAGGAAGTCCTCGGGGAAGTAGTCCAGCAGGCAGTGCGGCGCGGTCCCGGCCTCACGACCGTCGGTGTGGCGTGAGTAGTTCTCGATGCCCGAGCAGGTGCCGATCTGCCGCATCATCTCGATGTCGTACGTCGTGCGCATCCGCAGGCGCTGTGCTTCCAGCAATTGCCCGCCACGCTCGAGCTCGGCCAGCCGCTCGGCCAGCTCGGCCTCGATCGAGGTGATCGCCTTCTCCATCCGCTCCGGCGCCGTCACGTAATGGGTGGCCGCACCGATGTAGACCTCGTCCTCTTCGCTCAGCACCTCGCCGGTCAGCGGGTGCAGCGTCATCACGCGCTCGATCTCGTCGCCGAAGAACTCCACCCGGACGGCGAGCTCCTGGTACACCGGGAACACCTCGAGCGTGTCGCCGCGGACCCGGAACGTGCCACGGGTGCCGGCCAGGTCGTTCCGCGCGTACTGCACGCCGACGAGCTTGCGGAGCAGGCCGTCGCGATCCATCTCGTCGCCGACCTTCACGTGGATCATGCGGTTCAGGTACTCGTCCGCGGAGCCCAGGCCGTAGATACAGGAGACGGTCGCCACCACGACCACGTCGCGCCGGGTCAGCAGCGACCAGGTCGCCGAGTGCCGCAGCCGCTCGACCTCCTCGTTGATCGAGGAGTCCTTCTCGATGTAGGTGTCCGTCTGCGGGACATACGCCTCGGGCTGGTAGTAGTCGTAGTACGAAACGAAGTACTCGACGGCGTTCTCGGGGAAGAAGTTCCGCAGCTCGGTCGCGAACTGGGCGGCGAGCGTCTTGTTCGGCTGGAGGATCAGCATCGGGCGCTGGATCTTCTCGGCCAGCCAGGCGATCGTCGCGGTCTTACCGGTACCGGTCGCGCCCAGCAGGACGACATCCTGCTCGCCGGCGTTGATCCGCCGCTCGAGGTCCGCGATCGCGGCCGGCTGGTCGCCGGCCGGATCGAAATCGGACACCACCTTCAAGGGGGCGACCATCCGCTGCAGATCCGACACCTGTCTCATGCCCTCCACCGTACGGGCCGCCGTCGACAGTTTCTCGAATCCGCAGGTCAGAAGCTCCTGGCGAGGCTGTCGTTCATCCAGGTGACCTCGCCGATGCGGCGCTGGTAGACCCTGGTCTCGAGGGCCGCATCGCTCGCGGTGACCCGGCCGAACTGGTCCTGGTACGCCGTGACGAAGCCCCACATCGGGATCTGCTTGCCGGCCTTGGAGACCCAGACGGCGGTGTACTGCGTCACGTAGCAGGCCTTGATCGCCGGATTGCTGACCTGGCAGGTCGCGCCCTTGCCGATCTTCACGTTCTTGAGCTGCGCGGTTTCGACGTCGACCAGGTGCTCCGAGAAGCCCTTCGCGTCGTACAGCTGGGTCTGCCGGACCCAGTAGTACCCGTCCAGCAGGCCGCGGACGTTGAACTGCTGCAGCATGTAGTTGATGCCGCCCTTGCTCTTGTCCTGGTCCTTGATCCAGCCGCCGTGCGGGGTGAACCAGACGCCCCAGCCGACCTCGATGCCCTGGTCGTTCGGGCCCTTCGCGTCGTTGGGGGTGGCCGACGGCGACGGGGTGTAGAGCGTGCCGACCGGGTCCGGCGTCTGCTGCGCCGACGGATCGTCCTTGCCGCCGCCGGTGACCAGCAGCACCACACCGACCGCGACCAAGGCGATCGCGACGACGGCGCAGATCATGATGATCCACTGGTTCCGGCTCGACTTGGCGGGCCGCTGCTGCGGCCGGCCCGGCCCGGGACCCCAGCCGCCCGGTCCGCCGGCACCAGGCCCGCCGGCAGCCGGTCCGGTTCCCCAACCGGGAGCAGGGGCCGGAGGAGGGCCCGGCGGAGGGCCGTACTGCTGACTCATAACTGTTCCTCGTGAGGTCTGAAGGGATTGATCACAGACTGTCGAGCACGCTCTTCTTCATCGTCTCCGCGTCCGCCTCGGCCTTCTGGGCGAAGTCGACCCGGGTCCGGAAGTCCAGCGCGGTCACGACCTTGTCCTTGCGCCGGTACGCCTCGACGTAGCCCTGGACCTTCACGTCCGCGCCCTTCGAATCCTTGGCGGTGGAGGTGTAGCTGATCGCGACGCACTCCTCCAAGACGTCCTTCGGGCACGGCAGGTTCCGCACGTTTCCGAGCTGGGCGATCTCGTTCTCGGTCTCGCCCTCGACGATGCCCAGCACGTACGCCGACGCCGTCACGTTCTCCTTCTGCCGGACCCAGAAGAACGACCGCGGTTCGCCGTTCGGCGCGTACGTGACGAGCTCCTTGCCGTTCTTCTCCTTCGCCAGGATGCTCCAGCCCTCGAGCGGTACGACGGAGACGCCGAAGCCGACCGGGATCGCGTTCGCGGGCGGCTGGTACGACGCGGTCGGCGTACTCGCGGTCGGCGTCGGCGCCGGAGGTGGCGTGTCGGCCTTGTTGTCTCCCCCGGACAGCAGGACCAGCGCGACCGCGACGATCGCGACGACGACCAGGCCGGCGCCGATCGGGATGAGCAACGGCGGGAACCGCGGGCCTTTCTTCTCCGGCGGTGGCCGCCGCAGCGACGGCGCCCCGACCTTCTCACCCCAGGCCGAGCTCGTCTCGGTCGCCGGACCCGGACCAGAAGCCGGTCCAGGTCCGGGACCTGGGGACGGCTCGGCCGGGGTGTTCCAGGGTGAGCCGTTGTCGGGCGGGGTCGACCAGGGCGACGACGAAGGCGGCGGCGGGACCTCGAGATTCCACGGCGACGGCGGCAGTGCCGGCTCGTCCGGCACCACCGCATCGTCCGCGCCCGGCCCTGGCTCGTTGACCCAGGGATTGCCTCCGCCGGTGCCCTTGTCGCGCTTCCCGCTCATTCGCTCCCGATCACCGACTGCAGCATCGCCGTCGAGTTGGCCTGCAGCGCGGCCGCCTGGTCCTTGCGCCCGTACACCCGGATGATCGTGATCACGCCGTCGTTGCGCTCGATCACGCCGACCAGCCCGATCACCGGCAGGCTGCCGCTCTGCGAAGCGTAGGTCGCGTCGAAGGTCCGGGTGGTGACGAGCTTGACGTTCGTCTTGTCGTCCGGCCCTGGCGTGGTCACCTTCGGCTCGCCGAGCTTGGCGGAGGTGAGGTCCTTGGTCTCGATGTCCAGCAGCTTCGGCAGCACCGTCGCGGTGGTCTCGTCCGGTGCGGCCTTCCAGGCGTTGACCATGAAGTAGCCCTCGCCCTGCTTGAGCAGGTAGACGCCGGTGAACCCCTCGGTGGTCTTGCGGATGTAGCCGGACGCGGGCTTCACGTAGACGCCTTCGGCGACCGCGATGCCCTCGTCGACGCCGGTCGGGTTGGCGCTCTGCGCAGTCGTCGGCTTCGGGTTCGGGTCGGCCTTGTTGTCGTCACCACCGCCGAGGACGACAGCCAGGAGGACACCGATCAGCGCGACGACGACGAACCCGCCGCCCGCGAGGAACAGGATCTTGTTGCCACCCTTGCCCCGCGGCTTCTGGCCACCGTACTGACCCCACTGCTGCTGCGGCCCGCCGTACTGCTGCTGCTGACCGGGGTAGCCCGGCTGCTGCGGATACTGCTGCTGGCCGGGGTACTGCTGCTGTCCCGGCTGCTGCTGCCCCGGGTACGGCTGCTGACCCGGCTGAGGTGGCTGCTGGCCCGGATAGGGCGGCTGACCCTGGTACGGCGGTTGCCCCGGCGGCGGGCCGTATCCCGGGGGTGCCTGCGGCGGACGCCCGTACCCAGGCTGTCCCTGTGGTGGGCCCTGCGGCGGACCCTGGGGCGGCTGACCGTATCCGGGCTGCTGCCCGTACCCCGGCTGCCCCTGCTGCGGCTGCTGTCCATAACCAGGCTGGCCCTGTGGCTGGCCCTGTGGCTGGCCCTGCGGCCGGCCCGGGTACGGCGGCTGTCCACCCTGACCGTATGGAGGTTGCTGGTTGCTCATGCCTGCGTCTCCCCAGAATTCGGCCCGGAATTCGGCCCAGTCGTCGCTTCGTATCCGCTCGCACCCGCTGTGGCCACAACGCCCCGGGCCGACTTCGGCACGGACCGCACCGAGTTGCCACACGCGGAGCAGAAGTCGGAGTGCGGCAGCAGCGGCATCTCACAGCGCGAGCAGAAGGCCAGCTCGCCCGATGCGTGGTTGGAGCCACCGCGCGCGGCCGACTCCAGCGCCGCCTCGAGCAGACCCTTGTGCAGCACGGTCCGCACCCGGATGATCAGCGCGCCGAGCAGTACCAGGCCCCAGACCACACCGAGGATCGCACCGACGGTCGAACCCTGGCCGCCGACGAATCCGAGCAGGTAGACACCGCCCTGGAACAGCGCGTTGACCACCATCGCCTGGAGCAGTCCGAACACCCAGCGCGGGGTGAAACCGTCGTACCCCTCGCCCAGGCCGGAGAACTCCGCGCCCGCGAGTCCGGTGGCCGATCCGTAGATCAGGGGCTTGATGAAGCCGTGCAGCAGCACGATCGAGATCCACGTGCCCGCACTGCTGCCCGGACCGGCGAACCCGCCACTGATCCAGCCCCAGTGCAGCACCAGCGTCTCGAAGCACGCATACCCGACGCCGGCCACGACGCCGAAGGTGAAGCCGTCCATCAGGTCGTCGTACCGCGGCCGTGAGGCCAGGTAGAGCGGGCCGATCTGGCGAATGAGCTCCGAGACCACGGGGACCAGCAGGAGCAGGATCAGCAGGTCACGACCGGACGGGCCGGCCTTGTTGGCGCCGATCGTGTCCAGCGAGAGCCCGATCTTGTCCGACCACAGCCAGGTGAACACCGCGGCCAGTACGCCGGTCAGCACGAAGGCCGCGGCGACGACCGGGATCGGCTCGTCCTCCCAGAGGTTCACGTCGTACAAGTAGAGGATGTAGACGATCGGGATCGCGAAGGCCGCGATCATGATCGCTACCGGCAGCGCACCGAGCGCGGCCGTCACGACGGTCAGGAGCAGCCCGATGCCGAGCGCGACCTTGTACGTGTACGGCTGCTTGCCGGAGCCTTGCGGCATGATCGTCGAGACAAGTTTGAACGACGCCACCGGCTCATCCGGCCTGGCGGCGTACGCCTTCTTTCGCTCGGCGTCCCCGGAGTGCATGTCGTTGCCACAGTGATGGCAGAAGTGCGACACCTCGGGGACGTCAGAGTTGCAGCGCGGGCAGACCACGCCAACCTCCCAACCTCGGACATCCGGACCGGCGCGGGGGCGCGCCGTCGGTGGTCACGACCCGATCAGTCGGGCCGAACCGGGACAGATTCTCGTACAGCCGGTCCCACAGTCATCATTTCCCGCGCAAGGGTCATCTTTTCGTGTCCGGACCGTGCCCTGCCTCAGATGCCGCGCGGGAGCTGAGGACGGTCCAGATCTCGTCGAGCCGGCGATCCAGGTCGGCGAGCGTGCCGGAGTTGTCGACCACCAGATCGGCGGCCGCGAGCCGGTCGTCGCGCGAAGCCTGGCTGGCGATCCGCCGCTTCGCTTCCTCCGCAGCCATCCCGCGCTGTGACGTCAACCGCTCCACCTGCACCTCGACCGGTACGTCGACCACGAGCACCACGTCGAACTTGCCCGCCTGACCCGTCTCGACCAGCAACGGGATGTCGTGGACGACGATCGCGTCCGCCGCCGCCTGCGCCTCGAGCTGCGCGGCCCGGGCCCGAACCCGCGGATGGGTGATCGCCTCCAGCCGCCGCCGGGCCGGCTCGTCGCTGAACACGATCCGCCCGAGTGCGGGCCGATCCAGCTCGCCTTCGGCGGTCAGTACGTCGTTCCCGAACGCCTCGACCACCTCGGCCAACCCGTCGGTGCCCTTGGCGACCACCTCGCGCGCCAGCACATCCGAGTCGATCACCACGGCCCCCCGCGCCGCGAGCCGCGACGACACCGCGCTCTTCCCGGACCCGATCCCACCAGTCAGTCCAACTCTCAGCACGCCAGCACCCTACTCACGCGCCTAACATGGCCTATGGGGTGGTGGCGACGCCGGGGTGCGGAGGAACTGCGCAAGGTCCGGTTGATGGCTGAGGGTGACGTCGTCCAGTTCGGTGAGGAGCTGGCGCGCTTCGACCCGGGTCCGGAGTCCGGATCGGACTACCAGGCAGCGCTTGACGCCTACGAGTCCGCCCAGCGGATCGTGGACAGGCTACGAACCGATGCGGTTGACGAGGTCGTCGAACTGCTCATCGAGGGACGGTACGCGCTGGCCTGTGCCCGGGCTCGATCCACGGGAGCGCCGCCGCCTGAACGTCGGTCTCCCTGCTTCTTCAACCCACAGCATGGACCGTCGAGCACCGACGTGGTCTGGACCCCAGCCAGTGGACCGACCCGCCGCGTGCCGGCGTGCGCGCAGGACGCCGCGCGCGTACAGGCCGGCGAGGACCCACCGGTCCGGTACGGCGAGGTCCAGCTGCCGGAGTGGGACGGGGTGACTCCGAACGAGCCCTACCGCCTGGGGTTCTTCGCCGGAGTGGCCCGGGCGCAGATCAATGCGGTGATGGGCGAGCTCAAGGGTGAGGGCCGCGGCCAGTGGGGCAACGACTTCGGCGGCCGGCGAAAACGCAAGCGCCTGCCCTACGACTGACGCACGAGGCCCCCACACCCAGTGGGTGCGGGGGCCTCGGTAGTGCGACCTACCGGATCAGGATCAGCCCTGGCCGGTCAGCTTCTCGCGGAGCGCCTGCAGGGCCTCGTCGGAAGCGAGCGCACCCTCGACGGGCGCGTCGTCCTGCGGGGCCGCCGCGGAGGAGTACGTCGACGCCTCGCCGGCCTCGACGTCCGCCGTCTTGGCGTCCTCGATCTGCTTCTTGTGGGCCTCCCAGCGCGCGTGGGCCTCGGCGTACTGCCGCTCCCACTCCTCGCGCTGCTTGTCGAAGCCCTCGAGCCACTCGCCGGTCTCCGGGTCGAAGCCGTCCGGGTAGACGTAGTTGCCCTGGTCGTCGTACGTCGCGGCCATGCCGTACAGCGTCGGGTCGAAGTCGTCCGACACCGGGTCGAGACCCTCGTTGGCCTGCTTCAGCGACAGCGAGATCCGGCGACGCTCGAGGTCGATGTCGATGATCTTGACCATCGTGTCGTCGTTGACCTGGACGACCTGCTCCGGGATCTCGACGTGACGCTCGGCCAGCTCGGAGATGTGCACCAGACCCTCGATGCCCTCCTCCACGCGGACGAACGCACCGAACGGAACCAGCTTGGTGACCTTGCCGGGCACGATCTGGCCCATCTGGTGGGTCCGGGCGAACTGCTGCCACGGGTCTTCCTGGGTCGCCTTCAGCGACAGCGAGACGCGCTCGCGGTCCATGTCGACGTCCAGCACCTCGACGGTGACCTCCTGGCCGACCTCGACCACCTCGGTCGGGTGGTCGATGTGCTTCCAGGACAGCTCCGAGACGTGCACCAGACCGTCGACGCCGCCGAGGTCCACGAACGCACCGAAGTTGACGATCGAGGAGACGACACCCTTGCGGATCTGGCCCTTCTGCAGCTGGGTGAGGAAGTTCATCCGCACCTCGGACTGCGTCTGCTCCAGCCACGCCCGGCGGGACAGGACCACGTTGTTGCGGTTCTTGTCCAGCTCGATGATCTTGGCCTCGATCTCCTGGCCGACGTACGGCTGGAGGTCGCGGACCCGGCGCATCTCCACCAGGGAGGCGGGCAGGAAGCCACGCAGGCCGATGTCCAGGATGAGGCCACCCTTGACGACCTCGATGACGGTACCGGTGACGACGCCGTCCTCTTCCTTGATCTTCTCGATCGTGCCCCAGGCCTTCTCGTACTGGGCGCGCTTCTTCGAGAGGATCAGACGGCCTTCCTTGTCCTCCTTCTGGAGAACCAGGGCCTCGACGTGATCGCCGACGTTGACGACCTCGTTCGGGTCGACGTCGTGCTTGATCGACAGCTCACGGGAAGGGATGACGCCTTCGGTCTTGTAACCGATGTCGAGGAGAACCTCGTCCCGGTCGACCTTGACGATGGTGCCCTCGACGATGTCGCCGTCATTGAAGTACTTGATGGTCTGATCGATCGCCGCGAGGAAGTCTTCCTCCGACCCGATGTCATTGACCGCTACCTGCGGGGTGGTGCGCACTGCGGGGTCGAGAGGTGCCTCGATGCTGGCCGTCATGTGGTGGGTTGCTCCGTGGACTGGTGGTGTTGTGCGGTTGCGCCATGAACGTTGGATCGCACCCAACCGCTGGATTGCCTGAAAGACGACAGATTCACCACCGACTGCTTGCGAGCACGAGCCTGCTCCGTCCGAGGTCGCGCGGGCCCATAGCGCATCTCACAGAATACCGGTCTTGACGAAGGCAGCACAACCTGGGGCACCCGGTCGCTACCGGCCACCACCTCATTGGCCGCCGAGGTCTCCCGACGTGCCAC
The DNA here is from genome assembly GCF_053608045.1 of Kribbella sp. NPDC055071. Taxonomy (NCBI): domain Bacteria; kingdom Bacillati; phylum Actinomycetota; class Actinomycetes; order Propionibacteriales; family Kribbellaceae; genus Kribbella; species Kribbella sp. NPDC055071. Next base: position 333,049 of record NZ_JBSGUS010000005.1, on the reverse strand, counting down.
TCAGATCAATGTACGACGTCCAGCTCCGGCCGGTCGCCGGCCAGGTGTCCCGTGTCCGCCATCCGAGCCACCAGCGCGTACGCCGCGGCCGCCACCTCGTGCTCGACACGCCGGGAGGCGAGGTCGAGCAGCGCCCACAGATCCGCGGCCCGGCCGAGGTCCACCAGCGGCTCGCCGAGACTCAGACCGCTCCCCCGCAGCACGCTCAGAACCGCCTCGGCCAGGACTGTGTCGGTACAGAACCGGAGCAGATTGCCCAGATCGGCGTACGGCGAACCCGCGTGTGCGAATTCCCAGTCGATCAGCCCGGTGATCCGCGCGGTGGCCGGATCGACCAGCAGATTCTTCGGATTGAAGTCGCTGTGCACCAGGCAAACCCGATCGACTCCGTCGGCCAGCAGGTCCTCGGCTTCGGACAGGACTTCGGACAGGTCCAGGCCGAGGTTCAGGTTGGCGACGTACTGGTCCAGGTCGCCGAGATCGAACGGTTCAACGGTCAGATCCCCGTCCTGAAACATCCCGGACCGCAGGAACGGCATCCCGCTCAGTCGTGCCAGCAGTTCGCCGAGCTGCGTGCCGACTGTGCGCCGTTGGTCCTCCGTGGCCGTCTCGAGGAACACCTGCAGGTTCACTCCGGGTAACCGCTCGGTCAGGAGGTACGGCGGGTCCTCGTACGAGCCCTCGCGCTTGAGATCCAGCACTCGCGGTACCGGGAGCAGCCCGTGGACCAGCTGCAGCAGGGCCGCGTCCACAGCCGCCCGCTCCGGGTGGGCGGGGTAGAGCTTGATCACCGCCTCCTCGCCCCCGGCGCTGACCGCGAAGGTCTGCCCGCCGTAGCCGCCGGTCAACGGGACCGCGCTAGCCGCTAAGTCGCTCATACCTCCGAACACTAGAGTTTCCCGCGTGATCGAGCCGGTGCGGGTGGAGTTGACCGAGGCGGAGACGTCGCGGGCTAGTCGGGCCTACTGGAACTCGGCGGCCGGGGAGTACCTGGCCGAGCACGGTGACTTTCTCGGCGACGACCGTTTCATCTGGTGCCCCGAAGGTGTCGACGAGGAGCACGCGCAGTTGCTCGGTCCCGTCCGTGGCAAGCGCATCCTCGAGGTCGGGTGCGGCGCCGCGCAGTGTTCGCGGTGGCTGGTCGGGCAGGGAGCGAACGTGGTCGCCTTCGACATCTCCATCGAGCAGCTGCGACTGGCTCACCAGCTCGACGTCCGCACGGGCACCTCGGTCCGCACAGTTGCGGCCGACGCCGTTGCACTCCCCTACCGCGACGCCGCTTTCGACATCGTCTGCTCGGCCTTCGGCGCGCTGCCGTTCGTCGCGGACGCCGAAACCGCGCTCCGGGAGATCGCTCGCGTCCTGACGCCGGGTGGTTTGCTGGTGTTCTCGGTGACGCATCCGTTCCGCTGGACGATGCCGGACGACCCGACACCCGCCGGTCTGCGGATCACGCATTCCTATTTCGACCGGACGCCGTACGTGGAGGTCGACGACGCGGGTACGCCGATCTACGCCGAGCATCACCGCACGACCGGCGATTGGATCCGCGCGCTGACCGACGCCGGCTTCGTGATCGACGACCTGCTCGAGCCGGAGTGGCCGGCTGGGCACGACCTGGTCTGGGGCGGATGGGGTCCGGAGCGTGGCCGCTTGGTCCCCGGCACCGCCATCTGGTCGGCCCACCGTGCTGTATGAATGCGCAGATGAGACACAGGTTCCCGGCCTTCGACGGCCTGCGAGCGATCGCCGCGCTCGGCGTGTTGGTGGCGAACGTCGGGTTCGGCAACGCGATCCTCGCGCGGCTGGACGTCGGGGTGGCGATCTTCTTCGCGATCTCCGGGTTCCTGCTGTACCGGCCGCACGCAGTGGCGTGGTTCGAGGGCACAGCGCCGCCGCTGACCCTCCCGTACCTGCGTAACCGGGCGCTAAAGACACTGCCCGTCCTGTGCATCGCAGTGCTGCTGTTTCTCCTGCTGGTGCGGGACAAGGACGCACTGGTCTGGTCTTCGCAGCTGTGGATCGTGCTGACCGCAGGCACCTTCTACGTGCTGCTGCCTGCGCTCGCGAAGCTCCTGACGGCGTACGAGCGTCCCACTCGACGCAGCGTCCGCTGGCGCCTCGCCGTACTGGGGCTGTTCACCCTTCTCGGACCGGCGTGGATGGCTGCCACCGCTACAGCGCATCCGCGGGCGGCACTGTGGCTGCCTGGGTACGTCGGTTGGTTCGCCGTCGGCATGGGGTTCGCCTTGTGGCAGGTGGCTCGGACCAGCGGCCGGCTCCCGTCGTCCGCGCGGGACACGCTCATCACGATCCCTGGGACGGTCTGGGGAATCGGTGTGGCTCTGCTGCTGATCGCAGCGACCCCGGTGGCCGGGCCGTACGACCTGTCCACGTCCACCCCGGCCCAGGCCGTCGTCAAAAGCCTTCTCTACACGGGAATCGCCGCATGCACGCTCTTCCCGGCCGTGACGCCGACCGCGCGGACGCTGCAGGTCCTAGGCGACCGGAGCGCCGTGATCGGTGGACATCTCGCGTACGGCGTCTTTGCCTATCACCTGATCGTGCTGGACGTGATGCAGCGATTCACGACCCAGCCCGTCGTACTGTTCGTCGCAACGCTCGTGCTGTCGGTCGGGCTCGCCGGAGCGTCTTATTACTGGATAGAGCGGCCAATCCGAGCACGGTCAGCAGGGCGAGCAAGCCAACCAGCAGTCCGGCCCGATACAGCCGATCGGGCCTGAAGCGGGCGTTCACCACCTGCTCGGGTCCGGTTGGCAGGACCCAGCCCTGTTGCCAGCCGGCGATGCGGATCGGGGTGAGCTTGTGACCCGTTCCGTCGTACGCCTCCCAGCCTTTGCTGTAGTTCTGCGCGATGGTCAGCACTGACTGCTCGGCTGCGGCCGGGACCTCGACAGTGAGTGCTGCGGCGTTGGGGCGCCAGACGTCCACGTCCTGCACCGGGGTCACGGACACGTTCCCGAAGCCCGCCTTGGTCAGCGTGGTCACGGTCGGCACGAATCCACCACCAGCCAGCGCATCCACCGTGTGACGGCCGGCGGGCAACGCCACGGCAGGCTCACATGCGCTGAACGCAACAGACTGCCGCTGCGTCAGCTCCTGCTCGGTCGCCTTGACCTGCGTCTCCACCGGCACGCCGTCCACCCGGACAGCCGGTCCGTTGCCACACCCCACCGCAGTCTTTGCTCCGTCCTGCGGCACCGCGGTCCCGTGCAGTTGGTACGACGCCGCCTGCGGAAGCTCAACGCTCCGGAGCGATCCGGATCCGTCCTGACCGTTCCTGAACACCACGACGCTCGGCTGGCGTTCACCTGGCGCCGCAGCATCGGTCTGGATCAAAGGCAGACCGCTGAAGTCCACGACATCCGAGCTGGTGACAGCAACCCAGTCACCGCCAACGGCCGCCATGGCAGTCGGTACGTCGTCCGCAGTGCCGCGGATCTCCACGAGCCGCGACTGTGGCACCAGTCGTCCATCAGCCACGGCGGTAGGGCGCTTGAGCTCCGGGGAGATCCCGGGATCGTAGTAGTTGACCAGCAGCAGTGGTACGACCCACCAGATCGACACGGCGACCACGCAGCCGACCCAACCGACCGCCAGCTTCAGCGTGGTCCGATCCAACCGGCGGGTGAGCAGCCAAAGCACCGGCAGTACGAGCGTCGCACCTGCCGCGATCGGATCAGCTCCCCCGACCAGCGCGAACGCTATGGCTGACCAACCGACCCGCCACCAGCCGGAACGAGCCCGCGGCGTGACCAGCGGCAGCAACACCCACGGCGCCAATGCCAGCGGCCAGGCGTGGACGCCGAGCACCACTGCGATGAGTGCGTAGACCACGGCGGCTGCGAACCGCATCCCGGCCACGCCGTACTTGAGGACGCCGGCCAGCTTCCAGACCCCAAGCAATGCGACACATCCAGCCAACGCCAACCACAGTCGCTGGGTGATCCAGCCGGGCACCGAGACTGCGTCCATCAGCCAGTAGAACGGCCCCATCGGCAGCAGATAGCCGTACGCCTGGCTCTGCACCTGGCCGAACCCGACGTGCGGATCCCACAGATGCAGAGCCTGGGCAACGAAAGTGTCGGGGTCAGCGATCAGCCCGGGAACGGCACTCGGCAACACCTTGCCCGGCGCTCGGTGCAAGCACAGCGCGATCACGAAAAGGCAGGCCAGCACAAGCCTCGCCCGCCAGACCACCTGCGCCGCACCAACCGCCTTCAGTCTCCACATCAGGCGGGAACAGTAGCGGATTGGCCGGTCCGCTTCGTCGGCCAGGAGTACCGGACCTTATTCTTTAACAGGTCTCATACGTCGGTGCCGGCCTGTCGAAGGAATCACTAGAAGATGATCACGCCGGCACCAGAGCCCCAGACACCGCGGATGGCGTTCCTGCGCAGCGCCACGGTCGTTGCCGTCGGCATGGCAATCATGAACGTCGCCGCGTACGGCTTCACGTTGATCGGCTCGCACCGGCTGATCCCGGAGCAGTTCGGCGCGATCACCGCGCTGCTCGGTCTGGTGCTGATCGGCAACGTCGCCTCGCTCGGTCTGCAGGCCACGGGTGCCCGCAGGCTCGCCACTCACTCCGGCGAGGGCTTGGCCGATGCCATGCTCAAAGCAGGACGTCGTACGGCGCTGGGGCTGACCGTGGTCTGCCTGATCGCGACCCCGCTGTTCAGGTGGCTGCTGCACATCGACTCGGTGGTGGCAGTCCTGCTCGTCGCTCCCGCGCTCGGGTTCCTGACGCTGATGGGGTCCCAGCTCGGTGTGCTGCAAGGCAGCCAACGGTGGACGGAGCTGGCCGGCGTCTATACCTCGGTCGGTGTCGGCCGGCTGCTGTTCGGTGGCGGTGCCCTCTTCATCCACCCGTCACTCGACTCGGCGATGATCGGTCTCGCTGTCGGTGCCGCCGTACCCGCTCTGCTGGGTGCGTTCCTGTTGCGTGGGTCTTCCGGCGCTACCGCTGCGCAGGTGAAGGAGGTGCTACGGGAAACGGTGCACGGCACTCACACCCTGCTGGCGTTCTTCGCGATCGCGAACGCCGACGTCCTGTTCGCGCGGGCATTGCTCGACGGGACGGACAGCGGCTACTACGCGGCCGGGGTGATCGTGGCGAAGGCGTGTCTGTTCCTCCCGCAGTTCGTCATCGTGATCGTGTTCCCGTCGCTGGCCAGCTCCCCCGGTGACACGCTGCGGCTGCGGCGGGCGATCCAGGCGGTCGGTGCACTCGGGGTGTGCGCCATCATCGGCACCCTCCTGCTGCCGGACCTCGTGGTCGCGATCATCGGCGGTGCGGACAAATACGCACCACTCGGCCCTTACACCTGGCTGTTTGCGATCTCCGGCTCGGCGTACGCCGTACTGCAACTGGTCGTGTACGCCGCGATCGCCCAACAGGAGAAGCGCGCACCGCTGGTGATCTGGGCCGGCCTGGTCGTGCTGGCGATCGCGGCCGGGATCGTGCTCGGCGCGCACGTCGCGACCGGCCTGACCGGCGTCAAGGTGCTGGTCGCGATGACGAGCGCCTGCGCACTCCTCCTCTCGGCTGTCCTGGCGGCAGGCCTGCACCGCCAGGCAGCCGACTAGGCCTCACCAGAGGCTGCTCTTCGCGAATCGGCGGGCGATCGTGTTCGCGAGCACGAGCAGGACCAGGCCGATGACGGACCGGAACAGCCCGATCGCGGCCGCATAGCTGAACTGCGGAACCTGGGATGCGAAACCGAGTTTGTAGACATAGGTGTCGATGACTTCGGACGTCTGTAGGTTCAGCGTGTTCTGCAGGAGCAGGACCTTCTCGAAGCCCGACGTCATGATCGTGCCGATGTTCAGGATCAGCAGGATCACCGCGACCGGCCGGATCGCCGGCAGATCGATGTGCCAGAGCCGGCGCAGCCTGGACGCGCCGTCGACGATCGCAGCCTCGTGCAGCTCCGGCGACACGCTCGTCAGCGCGGCCAGATAGATGATCGCCGAGAACCCCATCGTCTGCCACGAGCTCGACCAGACGAACAGATGCCGGAAATAGTCCGGGTTGTTCAGTACGTCGATCGGCCCGATCCCCAGGTGGCCGAGGAACTGGTTCAGTACGCCGCTGTTCGGGTCGACGATCACCACGATCACGCCCACCACGACCACGGTCGAGATGAAATGCGGCGCGTACGTGATCATCTGGACCGAACGGCGGTACCACCGGCGGCGGGCCATGTTCAGCCCGAGCGCCAGCAGGATCGGCGGCCAGAACGTCGCGAACAGCTCGTAACCCTGGAGGATCAACGTGTTCTTGATCAGCCGCCAGAACTGGTAGGACTCGGCGAACCGTTCGAAGTACTTGAAGCCGACCCACCGACTCCCGATGATGCCGTCGACGACGTTGTAGTCCTTGAACGCGATGATCGCGCCGTACATCGGCCAGTAGGCGAACAGCGCCAACCAGATCAGCGGCAGGGCCAGCATCGCGTAGAGCTGCCAGTTGCGCCGGATCCGGATGCGCAGCGCGACGGCGTGCTTGGCCGGCTTGCTGGAGCTGTGCGCGGGCGTGGTTCGTACCAGAGTTTCGGTGGCCATGGCGGGTCAGCCCTTCAACGAGCCGACCATGGCCCCCTTGACGAAGTGCTTCTGCACGAAGGGGTAGATCAGCAGTGGCGGAATGGTGGCGATCACGATCAGCGAGTACTTCAGCTGCTCCTGGAGTTCCTTCATCTTGATCAGCTCGGCGGTGTCGCGGACCTGGGAGGGGTCGAACTGGTTCTGGATCAGGATCTGGCGCAGCACCATCTGCAGCGGGAACAGGTGCTCGTTGGTCAGGTAGATCAGCGCGCTGAACCAGGAGTTCCACTGGGCGACGGCGTAGAAGAGCAGGTTGACCGCGATGATCGGCTTGCTCAGCGGCAGCACGATCCGCCAGAAGAACCCGAAGTCGGTGCAGCCGTCGACCTTCGCCGCCTCGACCAGCTCGTCGGGGATCGTGGACTGGAAGTACGTGCGGGTGATGATCATGTTCCAGACCGCGAGCGCGGCCGGCAGGATGATCGCCCAGCGCGTGTTGAGCAGGCCGAGCCGGTCGACGACCAGATAGGTCGGGATCATGCCGCCGCTGAACATCATCGTGAACACGAACAAGGCCATGATGATCCCCTTGCCCGGCAAGCCTTTGCGGGACAACGGGTACGCCGCGAGCAGGGTCAGCGCGGTGGCGATCAGCGCGCCACCGATCGCGTAGATCACCGAGTTGCTGAAGCCGCTGACGATCGAGTCGTAGTCGAAGACGGCCGTGAACGCGTCGGTGCTGAAGCCGACCGGCCAGAGCCAGACCTTGCCGGAGACAACGTTCTTCGGATCGCTGAGCGATGCGCTGAGGACATAGATCAACGGATAGAGGACCGCCAGAGTGAAGAGGCCGAGGGCGGTGTAGTTGCAGATCATCACGATCCGGTCGGACCGCGTCTCCTGGACCGGAGCCGGTGCACCGGTGGTCATGGTTGCCATCCCGGTCACCCCTGATAGGTCTCGTAGGCGGCCTGCTGGATCTCCAGATACGGCTTCAAGCCGATCTTGGTGATGCGGTCGGTGTAGTCGCGCCACTGCCCGTCGTCGCTCGGATCGAGCTTGCCGGTGACGAAGCCCGCGAGCGACGAGGTCACCTCGCCCTTGAGGTTCAGGCCGATCTCGGCGTCCTGCGCGGCCTGATCGGCCTCGAACGTGACCGGCGGGAACTGCTGGTCCATCGGCTGCCTGAAGGCGAACAGGTGATCCCTGGTCTGCTCGTACAGCGGGGACTCGAACGTGGGCCGCTGTGGGTTGACCCGCTCGGCCAGGCGGAAGTCGCCCGAGCGGTACATCACGCCGTACTGGTCCCAGGTCTTGCCCTTGGTGGCATCGGTGTTCCACGAGTCGTAGCCGTAGATCGACTGCTTGCCGTTGATCCCCTTGTCGCCCTTGGCCGACCAGCGGAAATCGGGACCGGCGTACGAGCGGAGCACGACCTCGAGATCGAGTTGGTAGTCGGCCCAGCGGGTGAGCAGATCCGGGCGGCGGCACTTGCGCGTCACCACGAGCGTGGCGACCTCGAGACCGACGCCGAGATAGTTCCAGGGCGCGACCTGGACGCCGTTCGGGCCTTTGAGCGGTGACATCGTCTCGTACTGCCGCCACCGCGCCTTGGGATCCACCAGGTCCAGCGTCATCAGCGTGCCCCAGTAATAGACGCGTGCGCCACCCAGGACCGGCCCGCCCGGGTTGTCGCCGTACCGCTTGATCTGGTCCTCGTTCGCGGTGAAGATGTCCTTGGCCAGCAGGCCGTCGGCGTACAGGCCGCGCAGATACTTGAGCCCCTCGCGCCACTCGTCCTTGACGTACGTCGCCTCGACCCTGCCGTCGTTGACGACCAGCCACGGCTCGCCGGGGTTGTAGAGGAACGCATTCATGAAGTACGTGTCCAGCGCCGCGTCCTTGTAGCCGCCGAACGGGATCGTCTTTCCACCACCCGCGAGATCGGCCTGCTTGAACGCCGTCAGCACCTCGCGGAACTCGTCCGTGGTCGTCGGCATCGCCAGGCCGACCTTGCCGAGCCAGTCGGTGTTGAGCAGCGCCCGGCCGTTCGACGCGCGGCAGTGGTAGCAGTCGTTGATGTCCGGGAAGCTGTAAATGTGCTTGTCCGGGGCAACCATCAGCTTGCGCGCCTCGGCGTAGTCCGTCATCACCTGCTGGAGATTCGGCGCGTACTTGTCCAGGTACGGCGTCAGGTCGACGAACAGATTCTGGGAACCGTAGAGGTAGAGCTGTGAGCGGGTGAAGGAGATGCCCAGGAAGGCGTCCGGGATGTCGCCGGCCGCCATCATCGCGTTGACCTTCGTCATCGTCTCGGCGTTCTTGCCGTCGCCGGCGACCTGACGCCACTGGATCCGGATCCCGGTCTGTTGTTCCATCCAGTGGGTGAACTCGTTCTTCGCCCAGTCGCCGACCACCAGGCTCTGCGGGACGACGACAGTGAAGGTGGTCGGCTCGCTGACGATCGTGGTCTGCTTGCGCGCGACCGGCCCGACATAGCCGGGTGGGTAGTTGATCCCGGTCCGCTTCTGGCCGAGCGGGACCGGTGGGGCACTCAGGCTCTCGGGCGAGGCGCCGGTTGCCGCCTCGCCGGAACTGCAACCACTCAACGCTCCGGTGCCGCCGGCCGCGGCGACTCCGAGCGCGCCGGCCAGTAACGACCGCCGCCGTACTGCCGTTCCCAGGGTGTGGTGCATCCCGCCTCCCGATACACAGATATGGGATATCCGATAGGATCTCGGATCTTTGAATGGGCAGGATGGCATAGAAGACAGGCGTCCGGAAGGGCTCGTGGAGACCGTGCGGAATCAACCGACTACTGTCCGCATTTTGCGGAGTTAACGTTTAACACTTGCGGATCGGCTGCCAACTTGCTTGCGGAAACTAAGTCCGCCCGGACTGGACGCGGCGTCGCGGCGGTCGCGAAGGCCGGCTCGGTAGGGTTCTGGGCATGGCGACCCCGAAGTTCATCCTCGAGCTGCGCGAGAAGATCGGGCACGACCTGCTCTGGCTCACCGGCGTCACCGCCGTCGTCCTGAACGACCACGACGAGGTGCTTCTGGTCCAGCGCGCCGACAACGGCCGCTGGTCCCTGATCGCCGGCATCCTCGAACCCGGCGAACAACCCGCCACGGCGCTCGCCCGCGAGATCCGCGAGGAGACGGCAGTCGAAGCCGAGGTCGAACGCCTCCTCAACGTCGAGTCGTTCCCGCCCCACACCTACCCGAACGGCGACCAGGTCCAGTTCCTCGACCTCTGTTTCCAGTGCCGCCCTCTGAGCGGCGAACCGAAGGTCAACGACGACGAGTCCCTCGCTGTCGGCTGGTGGCCCCTCGACAACCTCCCACCGCTGCGCGACGAAGAACTGCGCTTCATCCAGCGAGCCCTCTCCCCCGACTCGCCACCGTCATACCTCACCTGAACGGCACCTAGACCCGAACTGCACCTAGACCTGAACCGCACCGAGCGCCGACCGCGATAGGCAGTCGGCGCTCGGCGTAGAGCTGTGCTTAGTGCGCGGCGTCGTGCCAGGTTCGGCCGACGCCAATCGAGACGTCCAGGGGCACGGTCATGTCGACTGCCGCGCCCATGTCGCGGCGGACCAGCTCTTCGAGGGCTTCGCGTTCGCCGGGGGCGATCTCGAAGACCAGTTCGTCGTGGACCTGGAGGAGCATCCGTGACTTCAGGCCGGACGAGCGCAGCGACGCATCGACCTTCAGCATCGCCATCTTGATGACGTCGGCGGCCGAGCCCTGGATCGGTGCGTTCAGCGCCATCCGCTCAGCCATTTCGCGGCGCTGGCGGTTGTCGCTGGTCAGGTCCGGCAGGTACCGCCGGCGGCCCAGAATCGTCTCGGTGTACCCGGTCTTGCCGGCGTCGATCACGATCGAGCGCAGGTAGTCCCGGACGCCGCCGAAGCGCTCGAAGTACTCGTCCATCAACCCCTTCGCCTCGTCCACGCCGATCTTCAGCTGCTGGCTCAGCCCGTACGCCGATAACCCGTACGCGAGGCCGTAGTTCATCGCCTTGATCTTGGCCCGCTGCTCCTGCGTGACCTCGGACGGCTCCACCGAGAAGACCCGCGACGCCGTCACCGAGTGGAAGTCCATCCCCGAGGTGAACGCGGAGATCAGCCCTTCGTCCTCGGACACGTGCGCCATGATCCGCATCTCGATCTGACTGTAGTCGGCCGACATCAGCGACTCGAATCCCTCGCCGACCACGAAAGCCTGCCGGATCCGGCGGCCCTCCTCGGTCCGGATCGGGATGTTCTGCAGGTTCGGGTCGGTCGAGCTGAGCCGCCCGGTCGCCGCGATCGTCTGGTTGAACGTGGTGTGGATCCGCGCGTCGGTCGGGCTGATCGTCTTCAGCAGCCCCTCGACGGTCTGCCGCAGCCGGGTCGCGTCCCGGTGCGCCAGCAGGTACGCCAGGAACGGATGCTCGGTCTTCTCGAACAGCGCCTGCAGCGAATCCGCGTCGGTGGTGTAGCCGGTCTTGGTCCGCTTGGTCTTCGGCATCTGCAGCTCGTCGAACAGCACGACCTGCAACTGCTTGGGCGATCCGAGGTTGATCTCCTTGCCGATCACCTCGTACGCCGCCGTCGCGGCCTCCCGCACTCCGGTCGCGAACCGCTCTTCCAGCTGCTCCAGATACGGCCGGTCGACCGCGATCCCGTCGCGCTCCATCCCCGCGATCACGTCGATCAGCGGCAACTCGACGTCCGCGAGCAACGCCGTCCCTGCTTGTTTCTCGAGCTCGACATCGAGCGTGTCGGCGAGGTCGGCGATCGCGCGGGCCCGCAGCATGGTGTGATCCGCGGCCGGGCCACCCTCGACGTCGTCGAAGCTGAGCTGACCGTTCTCCACCTCTTCGTTGCGCAGCTCGCGCTTGAGGTACCGCACGGTCAGGTCGGCCAGGTCGTACGAGCGCTGGTCGGGACGGACCAGATACGCACTCAGCTGGGTGTCGGAGCTCAGGCCGCCCAGAGTCCAGCCGAGCTCCAGGAACCCGAGGAGCGGACCGTTGACGTCGTGCAACGCCTTGGGCTGCTTGGGATCGGCGAGCCACGCCTGCCAGGCCGCGTCGTCGTCGGGCGTCAGCACCGTCGGGTCGAACCAGGCTGCCGCGCCGGAGGTGTTCGCCAGCGCCAGACCGGTGATCTCGCCGGTGCCACGACCCCAGCTGCCCTGCACCGCGACGCCAACGCGCTCGCCGGTGTTCACGTTCTCCTTGAGCCAGGCCGCGACCTCACCGGGCTTCAGCTGCACGCCCTGCAGCTCGAACCCGTGGTCGACAGTCGCGTCGACCTCCTCGTGCTCGGCGACCAGCCGCTCGCGCAGCACCCGGAACTCGAGGCTGTCGAACAGCGTGTGCACCTTCTCCCGGTCCCACGGCGTCCGGACCAGGTCGTCCACGGTGACATCGAGGGTCAGGTCGCGAACCAGCTCGTTGATCTGCCGGTTCCGGATCACGTCGGCGAGGTGCTCGCGCAGCGACTCACCGGCCTTGCCCTTGATCTCGTTGACCCGGTCGATCACGTCGTTCAGCGAGCCGAACTGGTTCAGCCACTTGGCGGCCGTCTTGGGACCGACCCCGGGCACGCCCGGCAGGTTGTCGCTCTGCTCCCCCACCAGCGCGGCCAGATCCGGATACAGCTGCGGGGTCACGCCGTACTTCTCCTCGACCGCGGCCGGATCCATCCGGGCGATCTCGGAGACGCCGCGCTTCGGGTACAGCACCGTGATGTCGTCGCTGACCAGCTGGAACGCGTCTCGGTCACCGCTGCTGATCAGCACCTCGAAGCCCTGCTCCGAGGCCTGGGTCGCGAGCGTGGCGAGGATGTCGTCGGCCTCCCACCCGTCGATCTCGGTGGTCGGGATCCGCAGCGCCTCCAGCACCTCCTTGACCAGCGAGACCTGCCCCTTGAACTCGTCCGGCGACTTCGACCGGCCGGCCTTGTACTCGGCGTACTGCTCGGAGCGGAAGGTCTTGCGGGACACGTCGAACGCGACGCAGATGTGCGTCGGTTGCTCGTCGCGGAGCATGTTGATCAGCATCGAGGTGAACCCGTACACCGCGTTGGTGTGCTGGCCGGTGGTGGTGGAGAAGTTCTCCACCGGGAGCGCGTAGAACGCCCGGTAGGCCAGCGAGTGCCCGTCCAGCAGCAGGATCCGCGGCCGGCCCGTGCCTGCCACGGCAGCATCCTTGGTCATCGTCGAAGTGTTGGTATCTGGAGCCACACACCGACTCTAGTGGTTCCCACGGACAGTTCTTACCCCGCGCATCCCCGACACCGCGAAGGTAGTGTGCCCCTGTGACAGATGACAGCACGAGCCTGGGTCCGGGCATGCAGATCGACGGGACGCTCATCCACCTGATGGGCATCGTTGTCAGCGAGGCGTCGCCGGAGCGAGTCGTCGCGACCATGCCGGTCAAGGGCAACACCCAGCCGTACGGGCTGCTGCACGGCGGCGCGTCCTGCGTCCTGGCCGAGAGCCTCGGATCGATCGGATCGGCCCTGCACGCCGCGACCCACGACAAGGTGGCCGTCGGTGTCGACATCAACGCCACCCACCACCGCGCGGTCCGCGAAGGAACGGTGACCGGCGTCGCGACCCCGATCTACCTCGGCCGAACGACGACGTCGTACGAGATCGTCATCACCGACGACCGGGACAAGCGGGTCTGCACGGCCCGGATCACGTGCCAGCTGATTCAGGCTCCGCCGGGTAAGTGACCTCGTCGCTCAGCGGCGGCACGGTCGCGGGGAGCGGGCGGGCGAGCTGGGCGCGCCGGGCCGCCACGGAACGGCGGGACGACAGCAGGGCGAGCAGATTCGGCGCGTGCTCGGCGGCGAGGCGCCGGCGCACGGTGTGCGTGGTCGCGAACCGCAGCACGCCGGCCTGACCGAGACCCAACCGCGCGAGGAAACGGTTCGCCTCGCGGGCGATGGCCGGAGCGACCGCGGCCAGGTGCGCACAGTTCTCCCGCTCGGCCCAGCCAACGGCCTCGGCGATCAGGGCCTTGCCCAGACCGTGCCGGCGGGCGGGGTCACTGACGTGCAGGAACTCGACGGTGACGGTCAGGTCCTCGTGCAGGGGGCTGATCGCGGTCCGGCGCAGGTAGGCCATCCCGTGCACCTCGCCGTCCAACTCACCGACCAGCATCCGGCCGAACGGGTCGTCCAGGTGCTTGCTGACGGCAACCTCTACGGCGGCCTCGGACGGCGTCGCGGGCAGGCGGGACGGGTGTCCACCCGCCGTACTCAACTCGCGCCACAGCGCGACCAAGGCGGCGGCATCCCCCGTCCGGGCGTCCCTCACCTCGATGGCTGATGCCACAGCGACCTCCTGGTCCGGTCCACCCCCGAGGTGAACGAAGACGGCGGATACGCTCGTCCTCGCGCAACAGTAGGCCCTCGGCGGGCCGTTGCAAAAGCAGGCGATCGGAGACAGGGTTGTTCATCGGAATCGGCACCGTCGTGAACGTCGCGACGGTGCTTGTCGGGTCGGTACTCGGCGTACTCATCGGCCACCGGCTCAGTCACCGGACCCGCGATCTGGTCACCGATGCGATCGGTCTGGTCACGCTGCTGATAGCGATCTCGTCGGCGCTCACGGTCGGCGACGACGCGCTCAGCGACGCCGTCGGCGACAGCGCCCCGATCCTGATCGTGCTCGGCGCGATGCTGATCGGCGGGATCATCGGCTCGCTGCTGCGGATCGAGCAGCGGCTGGAAGGATTCGGCGCCTGGATCCAGCACCGGTTCGACCGCGGCGAGGGCGAAGGCAAGTTCGTCGAGGGATTCGTGTCCGCCTCGATGGTGTTCTGCGTCGGGCCGCTGACGTTCCTGGGCGCGTTGTCCGACGGACTCGGCCGGGGTGCGGATCAGCTGTTCCTGAAGGCGGTCCTGGACGGATTCACCTCGATCGCGTTCGCCGCGTCGTTCGGCTGGGGCGTCGCCGCGTCAGCTCTGGTCGTGCTCGTCGTCCAAGGCCTGATGACCGCGGTCGGTGCGGTGCTGGGCGACGTACTCCCCGAAGCACATGTGACCGCGCTCGGCGCCACCGGCGGCGTGATGCTGATCGGTGTCGCGCTGCGCCTGCTCAAGATCAAGCAGGTCGCCGTCGCCGACCTCCTCCCCGCCCTGATCGTCGCCCCACTGCTGGTTCAGCTGCTCGTCGTCATCCGCAACTGACTCCACCCCCAAACCCCTACCCCCACCCCCACCTCGCTCACCACCACACATCACACCCCGACCGCATTTCCCTGGCCAGCCAGGGAAATGCGGGGTTTGTGACCCTGGTTCAGGGTCACAAACCCCGCATCTGGTGGGTCTGCCAGCGAATTTGGTGGGTCTGCCAGCCAAATGGTGGTGGGGCGGAGGGGTCAGTCTTCGCCGAGGTAGGCCTTGCGGACCTCGTCGTTGACCAGCAGGTCCCGGCCGGTGCCGGACAGAACGATCTGGCCGACCTCGAGGACGTAGCCGAAGTCGGCTCGTTTCAATGCTGCCTGGGCGTTCTGCTCGACCAGCAGGATCGTGGTGCCCTGGCGCTGCAACTCGGTCACGGTCGACATGATCCGCTTCATCATGATCGGCGACAGACCCATCGACGGCTCGTCCAGCATCAGCAGCTTCGGCCGGCTCATCATCGCCCGGCCCATCGCCAGCATCTGCTGCTCGCCGCCGGAGAACGTCCCGGCCGGCTGCTTACGTCGTTCGCCCAGGATCGGGAACAGCTCGTACGCCGCGGCCAGGTCGGACCGCACGCCCGCGGGATCCTTGCGGGCGAACGCGCCGAGCAGCAGGTTCTCCTCGACCGACAGCTTCGGGAAGATCCGCCGCCCTTCCGGCGAGTGGGCCAGACCGCGCGCGACGATGTCGTGCGCGGCCACGTGGTCGATCCGCTCACCCTGGAACAGGATCTCGCCCGAGGACGGCCGGAGCAGGCCGGAGATCGTCCGCAGCGTGGTGGTCTTGCCGGCACCGTTCGTACCGATCAGCGAGACCACCTGGCCCTGCTCCACGCTGAAGCTGATCCGCTTCACCGCAACGATCTTGCCGTAGGCAACTTCCAGGTCACGCACCTCGAGCATCGCGGTCATCGGGCCTCCCGGACTGGACTGAGGAGTGGAGGGAGCGAAGCGACTGGAACGACGAGGGAAGCCCGGGAGTAAAAGCCCGATGACTCGCCGCGCCGGAGGCGTGACATCAACACGGTCATGACTGGTCCTCCGTGTCGGCGATCGTCGTGTCCTGGACGCGGGCGGGTTGGACGTCGACATCCTCGTCGTCGTCCTCACCGGTGCCGATGTAGGCCTCGATCACCCGCGGGTCGGACTGCACCTCGGCCGGCGTGCCCTCCACCAGACCCTCGCCACGGACCAGGCAGAGCACCCGGTCACAGAGGTTGAAGATGAACCGCATGTCGTGCTCGATCACCACGACGGCCAGACCCGAGTCCCGGATCTTGAAGATCAGGTCACTGGCCTGCCGGGTCTCCTGCGGGTTCATCCCGGCCGTCGGCTCGTCCAGCAGGATGAGCTTCGGGTCGGTGGCCAGGGCACGGGCGATCTCCAACCGCCGCTGGTCGCCGTACGGCATGTTCCGGGCCAGGTGCTCGGCAGACTTGCCCAGCCCGACGAACTCGAGCAACTCCTGCGCCCGCTTCCGGGTCGCCGCTTCCTCGTACCGGAACTTCGGTCCGTGCAGGATCGAGGTGAGCGCGCCCGAACTGGTGCGGCAGTAGCGGCCGACCATGACGTTCTCGAGGGCGGTCATGTTCGCGAACAGCCGGATGTTCTGGAACGTCCGGGCCATCCCCGCCCGAACCACCGCGCGTGGCTTCGGCGGCAGCGGGCCCAGCTCGCTCGCAACCGGCGGCGTGAGCCCGACGTTGTCGGGGAGCAGCGCCACCTCCTTGATCTGCCGGAACCAGAAGCCGGTCAGGTAGTACCGGAACGAGCGCCGCTCCCGCTTCGGCGGCGGTGAGGCCGCGAACCGGACCTGACCGCTGGTCGGCCGGTAGAGGCCGGTCAGGCAGTTGAAGAACGTGGTCTTGCCGGCACCGTTCGGGCCGATCAGACCGACGATCTCGCCCTGCCGGACGCTGAGGTTGACGTTGTTCACCGCCAGCAGACCGCCGAACCGCATCGTCACACCGGTGGCTTCGAGCACGACCGCATCGGTCACGCCGGCCCGGGTTACCTCATCCTGAACGGTGGTCATTTCGCCTCCTCAGCGACGATGAGGCGTTCCTCTTCGACGGCGACGGCCAGCGCCTCGTCCTCCTCGTGGAACTCCAGCTGTCTGCGTCTGCTCGCGACCAGGCCCTCCGGCCGGAACCGCATCATCAGCACCAGCAGCAGACCGAACATCAGCAGCCGGTACTCCGAGAAGAACCGCAGCTTCTCCGGCAGCAGCTTCAGGATCGTTGCCCCGAGCAACACACCGGCGATGGTGCCCATACCACCGAGCACGATCGCGGCGAGCAGGAACGCGGACTCCAGGAACTGGTACTGGTCCGGGCTGACCGCGGCATCCTGGTGCGCCTTGATCGTGCCGGCCAGTCCGGCCAGGAACGCGCCGACCGCGAACGCCAGCAGCTTCAGGCCGAAGACGTTCACGCCCATCGCCTCGGCGGCCTTCTCGTCCTCCCGGATCGCCACCCAGCCACGGCCGATCCGGCTGTTGTTCAGCCGGGAGAAGACCAGGATGACGAAACCGATCAGGATCAGCAGCAGGAAGTAGTAGTTCGAGAACCGGCCGAGGTCGATGCCCGCGACCACATGTTCGCTGCCGAAGTTGAACCCGCCGATCTGCAGGTCGGGAATACCAGGGATGCCGTTCGGCCCGTTGGTCAGGTTCGGGCCGTTGTTGCCGTCCAGGTTGCCCATCGAGAACCGGAAGATCTCACCGAAGCCCAGCGTCACGATCGC
Organism: Kribbella sp. NPDC055071; assembly: GCF_053608045.1. Taxonomy (NCBI): domain Bacteria; kingdom Bacillati; phylum Actinomycetota; class Actinomycetes; order Propionibacteriales; family Kribbellaceae; genus Kribbella; species Kribbella sp. NPDC055071. The sequence goes on along the minus strand of NZ_JBSGUS010000005.1, from coordinate 315,541 downwards.
CAAGTAGTCGCCCGACACGCGCAGTGTCGGCGTACCGATGATCAGACCCAGGATCGCGGACACACACGCACCGACGAGGACCACGACCAGGAACGGCGGCTTCCACCCGATGGTGGCGAACGCCGAGGTCGACAGGGTGGCGGCCGTGTAGGCACCGGCTCCGAGAAACGCGATGTACCCGAGGTCGAGCAGACCGGCCAGACCGACGACGATGTTCAGGCCCATCGCGGTCGCGCCGAAGATCAGCACCTGGTTCGCGATCGACATGTTCGCGTCCGACCCGTTCTGCGTGAACGGGAACAGGAACGCGACCACGAACGCCGCCAGCGTGAGGACCTTCTTGTTGCGTTGCGCGACGTGACCGATCCAGGTCAGCGTCCCGGTCCGGAACAACGCCGTCGCCACGACGGCGACGAACACCAGACACAGGATGAACGACCAGGCGTCCTGCAGACCGAGTGCGTACGCCGCGACGAACAGCACCGCGGCCATCAGGACCGCGATCGAGAGGATCTCGACCCAGCTCGGCGACCTCGCCTCGCTCATGTCCCGCAGTTGCCGCAACGGCAGCATCCAGCCCGAGACAGCCAGCGCCAGCGCCCCCACGAGCGCGACGTAGCCGCCCGGGTTCACGTTGATCAGGCCGTCGGACTCGGTGGAGATCGCGACCAGGACCAGCACCATGTACAGCGCGAGCCCGGTGCCGAGCATGCGCAGCCCGAGCGTCGCGTCCAGCCAGGCGCCCAGCTTCCGCAGCGGGCCCTTCTCGGCCAGCAGCAGGACGAGAGCGAGCACCGCGATGATGATCGCCAGGATCTGCAGACCACCGGGATAGAAGTCGATCGACAGGTCGTTCAGGATCGTCTTGTCGTAGCTCCACGACAGGAACGAACCGAGGACGACCAGCACCACGCCGGCCAGACCAAGCGGCCAGGCGATCGCCTTGTTCGGCGGCTGCGCCGGAGCCTCCGGTGCCGCCGGAGGAGCTTTGACATCCGTCATGCCCTGTCCACCACCCTCGCGCCGAGCAGACCTTGCGGCCGGAACACCAGGACCAGGATCAGGATGACGAACGCCCACACGTCCTTCCAGGTGCCACCACCGAACTGGCCCGGGATGTACTGCGTGGCCATCGCCTCGACGACGCCGAGGACCAGACCACCCACCACAGCGCCGTAGATGTTGCCGATACCACCGAGCACCGCGGCGGTGAACGCCTTCAGACCGGCCAGGAAGCCCATCCGGAAGTCGATGTTGTTGTTCTGCAGACCCTGCGAGACACCCGCGATCGCCGCGAGGACGGCGCCGAGCGCGAACGCGACCACGATGATCCGGTCGACGTTGATGCCCATCAGCCGGGCGGTGTCCGGATCCTGCGAGACGGCCTGCATACCGCGGCCGAGCCGGGTCCGGTTGACGAAGAACCAGAGCACGATCGCGCAGACCACGAGCGCGGCGATGGTGAAGATCGCGGACCGCTGGATCGTCACGCCGCCGACGTTGATCGCCGTACCGGTGACCACGTCGAGCTGCGGGAACGGGATGCGTTGCTTGGCGGTGGGCCATTCGATGCTGGTGATGATCTCCTTGAAGATCACCCAGCCCAGCTCGGCTGCCACGGCCGTGGTCACCGCCGCGACCGCGATCACCGGCAACTTGACCTCGGCGCGCGCCTTCCGGCGCGACACCAGGCCGCCGGCGAGGCCGACCGCCGTACCGACGATCGCGCCGAGGACGATCACACCCGGAACCAGCAGGACGCTGACGTCCCGGTCGAGCAGCCGGACGACGATCCACAGCACGATGGCGCCACCGATGGAACCGATCAGCGGGGCGCGGTCGTACCACTTGGTGACCGGGTTGTTCAGATTCACCTTCGCCTGCCGGGCACCGATGAAGTAGCCGATGGCAACGGCCAGGCCGGCGAACACCACAACCGTCCAGCCCGGACGCTCGTAGAACAGGCGGATGAACTCTTGCAGGAACACGGAAATGCCGATCGCCGTGATCAGCGGTGCGAGCCGGGGCGCGTTTCGCAGGGGACGATACGCGACTCGTTCCATCAACACCGCCGTACCGACCGACGCGATCATGGCACCGACGATCATGATCGGCAGGATCCAGACGTCGGTCTTGCCGTCGAAGAACAACAGGTATGTGGTCAGTGCGCCGAACGCACCGATCATGAACACCTCGCCGTGGGCGAAGTTGATCAGCTGCACGATGCCGTAGACGACGGTGTACCCGACCGCGATCAGGGCGTACAGCGACCCAAGGGTCAGCCCGTTCACGAGCTGCTGGAAGAACTGGTCCACGTCGACCTCCCATCTGCCTCAGTTGTGACACGCCTCGGGGGTGGGAGGATCCGCTCCCACCCCCGAGACATCAGGTCGACTCTGCTTACTTGGCGGCGAAGTCCTTGGTTTCCACGGTGGCCCACTGGCCGCCGGCAACCTTGTAGACAGTCAGCACCTTGGCGGTACTGTCGCCGTACTGGTCGAACGCGACCTTACCGGTCACGCCGTCGAACGAAACCTTGCCCACGGCATCGACCGTCGCCTGCCGCGCGGACTCGACGTCCTTGGCGTCCTTCAGCGACGTCTTGAGCGCGTTGATGATCGTGTTCGCCGCGTCGTAGGAGTAACCGCCGTACGCCGCGGAGTCCTCCTTGTAACCGGCCGCCTTGTAGTCGGCGAGGAACTTCTTGCCGGCTTCGGTCGAGTCCGTCGGGGCGCCGACCGAGGTGGACAGGTCGTTGTCGCTGGTCTTACCGGCCAGGGTGATGTACTTCGGGTCCTTGATGCCGTCGCCACCCATCAGCGGGATGTTCAGGCCGGCGGCCTTCATCTGCTGCGAGAGCGGGCCGGCCTGCGGGTACTGGCCACCGTAGTAGACGGCCTGCGGCGCGGACGGCTTGATCGCCGAGATGACAGCCTGGTAGTTCGAGTCGTCCGGGTTGATCGTCTGCGCCGCGACGACGGTGCCGCCGAGCTTCTTGAACTCCTCGGTGAAGGTGCCGACCAGACCCTGGCCGTAGGCCAGCTTGTCGTGGATCGTGGCGACCTTGGTGATCTTCGCGGTCTCGTACAGGTAGCGCGCCGCGAACGGACCCTGGATCGCGTCGGTCGTACACGTACGGAAGTAGCTCGCGTACGGACGCTTCGGGTCGGTCTGCCAGTTCGCGCCCTGGGTCAGGCCGGGGCCGGTGTTGGCCGGCGAGACCTGGACGATGTTCTTCGGCGCGAGCACCGGCTGGACCTGCTGGCTGACGCTGGTGTTCAGCGTGCCGACCACGCCGATGACGTCGGGGTCACCCGCGAGCGCGGTCGCACCGTTCTTACCCGGGTCCGGCTTCGCCTCGTCGTCCTTCGGCACAACCTCGAGCTTCCAGCCCGGGATCGCGTTCGAGTCGTTGGCCTGCTTCACGGCCAGCTCGACCGAGTGCTGGATACCCAGACCCAGGGCGGACAGGTCTCCGGACAGAGGCGCGATCACACCGATCTTGGCAGTCTTCGTCGCGCTGCCCGAGCTTCCCCCGGCGTCGTCGCCACTGCGCGAACCGCACGCGGTCAGGGCCAACGACGCAACGATCAGCGACGCGCCGACCCTTACTACGGAACGCTGGTGCACTGTTCCTCCAATGTCTGCAAAGCCCGGCGATCCCCGGACTCCCGCGTTTGCCGCGAGCATCCGCAGGTTAGACCTCAGTGAGCCCATCCGGCGATGTGACGGAGCGTGTGTTGTGAGGTCGTTACAGCGGTAAGCAGCATGGGTATCGGTGATTGCTGTACGCGCGCTCAGGCCCTGTCAACACAGAGTAATTCAGTCGCTACCGCCCGCCTCGTCAACAACCAACTCCGCGACCTGGCGCATGGAAACTCTTTTGTCCATTGCGGTTTTCTGGATCCACCGGAACGAGTCCGGCTCGGACAGGCCGAACTTCGTCTGCAGGATCGACTTGGCCCGGTCGACCAGCTTGCGGGTCTCCAGCCGCTCGGACAGGTCGGCGACCTCACGCTCCAGCTCGGCGAGCTCGACGTAGCGGGACGCGGCGATCTCGATCGCGGGCAGCAGATCGGCCTTGGAGAACGGTTTCACCAGGTACGCCATGGCACCGGCGTCGCGGGCCCGCTCGACCAGCTCACGCTGCGAGAACGCCGTCAGCATCAGCACCGGCGCGATCCGCTCGCCGGCGATCTTCTCCGCCGCGCTCAGCCCGTCCAGCTTCGGCATCTTCACGTCGAGGATGACCAGATCGGGCCGATGCTCGGTGGCCAGCCGGATGGCCTCTTCACCGTCCCCCGCCTGCCCGACAACGTCGTACCCCTCCTCGGCCAGCATCTCGGCCAGATCCATCCGAATCAGAGCCTCGTCCTCAGCGATCACCACACGCTTAGCAGTCACACCGCACACCATATCGACCCCCGATCAGCTCTTGGCCCCCACAAACGTGTCGAGCGCCGCAACCCCTTCCTTCCGACTCACCGCAACCACATCCCAGCGTGACCGCCGCCACGGAATGCCAAGCACGTCCAACGCGTCCGTGAGGATGCGCAGGATGTCGTCCGATTTGTTGGAGAACAGGTACCGCGGGTACTCGTACCGCTTGCCACCAGCCTTGCGAGCCCAGTTGTGCGCGCGGCACCCGTCGGAGTGGAACAGCCCCCGCAACAACTGTTCGGGGTACTTGGCAACAATCTCCCGCTGCCAGTCTTCGAGCTCGATCTTCCGCAAGTGCTTCCGGCCAGGTCCGTGCTGCGGAAAGACACACGGCCAGTGCTTCCACCGTGCCTCGATCCGGATCGCAGCCGATCCACCCCGCAGGCACGGGCTCGCATTCGGCTTCACCAGCTTGATCGTCGCCGCGATCTCCTGGTTCAGCTCCGGATACTTCTGGTCATTCGCGATCTGCAGCGTGAACACACCCCGCCGCGCACGCGCGATCGAGCCATCACCCAGATACCACCCCAACAGCAAGGCATACGCCGCCTCGTCCAGCTCCGCCCCATCACACCGCGGGCACGGCGTCCCCCGGTTGCCACCCCTCGTACGCCCCTCAAGCTGATAGCGCCGCCGCCACGTCCGAATCGTCTGCAGCGCAACGCCATGAATCTCGGCGTTGACCCGATCAGGTACGCCGGCGTCGGACATCTCCAACGCCGACTCCACCGTCTCCCGCGACCTGAACTGAGGCATACCACCAGGTTGCCAACACCTATCGACAATTTGCTGATCGACCGGCCCGCTAGGCTAAGATCTTCGACGCAGAAGCCCTGGTAATCCAATCCGGCAGAGATGATGGTCTCAAACACCATACAGTGTGGGTTCGAGTCCCACCCAGGGCACAAATAGCCGACCGGAATCTGTCGGTCGTGGGTGCGAAGCTCGTGATGTGTACGACGAGGAGATGCGGGCGGCCGCGCGGGTCGCGATGGCTGGTGGTGAGAGTCTCAATGCGGTCAGCAAGCGGCTTGGGGTGGCTCGGGCTACGCTGCGTGACTGGCGGGACCGTACAGACCGTCAGCCTTACCCGAGTGGTTGTCCTCGGTGCACGAACGGGAAGCTGCCTGCGGCGTCGTACGCGCATCTGCTGGGGCTCTATCTGGGCGACGGGTGTCTGTCCAAGCATCGAAGAGACGTCTGGATCGCGTGTGACGACAAGTATCCGCGGCTGATCGACGAGGCCGAGGCGGCGGTCCTCGTCGTACATCCGTCTCGCCCGGTCCACCGGGTTCAGGCGGTCGGGTACACGTCAGTCGTGTCGTACTGGAAGCACTGGCCGTGTCTGTTCCCGCAGCATGGCAGCGGACCCAAGCATCTTCGCCCGATCGAGCTGGCGGGCTGGCAGCGCGAGATCGTTGCCGAGTGCCCCGAACTGTTTCTGCGCGGTCTGTTCGACTCCGATGGCTGCCGGGTGGCGAACTGGGCTGTTCGAACGGTTGGCGGCGTACCGAAGCGGTACGACTACCCGCGCTACCAGTTCTCCAACGAGTCGGCCGACATCATGCGGCTGTGCCAGGAGGCGCTCGACCGGCTGGACATCCCCTGGCGTATGCCTCGGCGGAACGCGCTGTCAGTCGCACGGCGCGAGGCAGTCGTGCGGCTCGATGAATTCATCGGGCCGAAGTCTTAGATAGACGAAGGCGGACAGCCCGGAGGCTGTCCGCCTTACCCGCGGGTGGTTACGGGTTGGGGGTTCGGTAGGCGGGGGCTATGCCTTCTATGGCGTCGCCCATGCGGTGGACTCGGAGGGCGTTGGTGGAGCCGGGGAGGCTGGGTGGGGAGCCGGCGACGATGACCACCAGGTCGCCCTTGTGGAGTTTGCCCAGTTCCAGCAGGCGTTGGTCTACCTGGCGGACCATTTCGTCGGTGTGGTCGACGGTGGGGACGATGTGCGTCTCGATGCCCCAGACGACGCTGAGCCAGGAGCTGACCGACGGGACCGGGGTGAAGGCGAGGACCGGGATCTCGGTGCGGTAGCGGGCCAGTCGGAGGGCGGTGTCGCCGGACTGGGTGAAGGCGACCAGGTACTTCGCCTCGAGGCGCTCGGCCACGTCCGCGGCCGCGCGGGCGATCACACCGCCCTTGGTCTTCGGCTCCCACTGGATCTCCGCGATCCGGCCCAGGCCGTGCTCCTCGGTCGACTCCACGATCCGGGCCATCGTCTTGACGGTCTCGATCGGGAACCGGCCGACGCTGGTCTCGCCGGACAGCATGACCGCGTCGGCACCGTCGAGTACGGCGTTCGCGACGTCGGACGCCTCGGCCCGGGTCGGGCGCGGCGAGGAGATCATCGACTCCAGCATCTGGGTGGCGACGATCACCGGCTTCGCGTTCAGCCGGGCCTGGTCGATGATCAGCTTCTGGACCAGCGGGACCTCCTCGAGCGGGAGCTCCACACCGAGGTCACCGCGGGCCACCATGAACCCGTCGAAGGCCTCGATGATCTCGTCGAGATTCGCGACCGCCTGCGGCTTCTCGATCTTGGCCACGACCGGGAGCCGCAGCCCCTCCTCGTCCATGATCTTGTGCACCAGCTGGATGTCGGCCGCATCCCGCACGAACGACAGCGCGATCATGTCGGCCGGCAGGTGCAGCGCCCAGCGCAGGTCCTCGACGTCCTTCTCGGACATCGCCGGCACGCTGACCGCGACACCCGGCAGGTTGATGCCCTTGTGGTTCGACACCGGGCCGCCGACGGTGACGCGGCAGATCACGTCGGTCGCGGTCACCTCCTCGGCCACGAGCGCGATCCGGCCGTCGTCGATCAGCAGCTGGTCACCAGGATTCACGTCGCCGGGCAGGCCGTCGTACGTCGTACCGCAGATGGTCGCGTCACCAGGCACCTCACGGGTGGTGATGGTGAAACGCTCGCCGTAGGTCAACGTGGCCTTGCCCTCGGCGAACTCCGCCAGCCGGATCTTCGGGCCTTGCAGGTCGACGAGGATGCCGACGTTCTTGCCGGTCTCCGCGGCGGCAGTGCGGATCCGCTGATAGATCCGCTCGTGCTCGGCATGGGCACCGTGGCTCAGGTTGAGACGAGCCACGTCCATACCGGCTTGGACAAGTTCCAGGATGCGCTCGGGGGCGGCCGTAGCCGGGCCGAGCGTACAAACGATCTTTGCGCGACGCACGTCACAAAACCCTACTCCTGCACACCACTGCGTCCGCTGGTCCACCCCCCTTACCAGCCCGTGAACAGCCGACGACGATTGCGGACGACGCCTGACGCGGCAACCGAATCGTCAAGAAGGCAAGGGGGTGTAGGCCCCGACCGTGATGTCTCCGGTGAGCTCCGCGGTCACCGTCTGCAGGCCGACCGGCAGACCCTTCTGGTACGTCACGAGCGCGATCTCGCCCGGCCGCCGCAACGTGTAGCCCAGCGCGAACGCGTACGCCGCTCCCCCGGTCGTCCCGTTCGTGTACGTCGTCACCGCGCGACCGTCGACCACCCGGTGCTCGGGCCCGACCTGGTGATGCAAATGACCGGACAACAGCAGCGTCGCGCACCCCCGGGCCGCGGTGTCGACGGCCGACGAAGGGTCGTGGACGACGAACGTCGAGATCCGCTTGTCCTCCGGCTGTTCGCAGGCGACGTCCGCAAGCCGCTTCGACTGCTCCCCCGTCGTCTCGTCGCCGGGCATGTCCGCGCTGCCCAGACCGGTCTTGGTCGGATCGCTGTCCCCGAGGAACCGGATCCCGTCCACCTCGACCGGCTTGCTGTCCAGCACGGTGAAGCCGTTCTTGCGCATCGCGTTCTCGATGTTGCCGCCGGCGTCGTGGTTGCCGGCCACCGCGACCACCTTGAAGTCCTTGAAGTGCTCGCGCAGCGAGTTGATGCTGAACACCTCCCAGCCCTGCCCGGACGAGGAGTCGTCACCGGCGTCGATCAGCAGCTTCGCGCCGCCCGCCTTCGCCACCTCGGCGGAGAACGGGTCCATACCAATATTGTCGTGCCGGTCCGACACGAGCAGCGCGACCGTCTCGTTCTCGCTGGGCACGTGCAGCTGGTCCTTGACCGTGCTGACCTTGTCCTTCAGCTTGCCGTAGAACTCCGTCGACCGGTCGTACGTCTCGACCGCGGTCCGGATGATCCCGATCCCGCCGGTGGTGGAGAACCCGGACGCGACCTGCACGTTCTTCAACCGGGGATCGAGCGTCAACTGCGGTAGCAGCTGTCCGAGCGGCTGCCATTCGGTCGGCGTCACGTCCGCCTGCCGCATCCGTCCGGGCCCGAAGATCGAGGCGATCGTGATCAACATCGCCACCAGTACGACGATCGCCCGGTGCTCGACCCGCCGTTCGTGCCGGTGGACGAGATGCCAGAGCTCGCGGCGCCGTCGTACGCCGATCATCGTCCAGACGGTCGCGACCAGTACCACCACCAGCAGACCGGATCCCGCGCCCGCGACGGCGTTGTCGACCGCCATCTCCTGGACGACCTGCTGGATCCGGGCGATCTCACCGTCCGGCTGGGACGCGATCAGGGCGTCCCGGTTGAGCAGCTCGGTCAGGTTGTCCGCATCGGTCTCCTGGACATCGACGTTCAGGCCGATGCCGCCCGGCGTGCCGCTGGGGATCCGCAAGCGTGGCAGCACCGCGCCGAGGTCGAGGGTGGCGTACCCGTCGAAGGTCGGTGAGATGTTCGCCGCGTGCGCCCCGATCGTCACGCGCTCGCTGTCGGTGACGAACCCCAGCAACCCGACGGTCACGCTGGTCACCAGCCAGACCACAGTCAGCGCGGCCCACGGGGCGATCGCCCGCAGCCGCGCCTTGGTCACCAGCCGCCTAACCACGCACCCAACCTATCCAAGCCCGCGACCTCGGGCACCGACCGACCATGCGTGGCTGCGTCTTTCGGTGGGTGCCCAAGGTCTGGACCGGATCAGACCGCCAGCGGGCGGGCGGTCGGCGGGATGGGAGTCGGCAGCGTGGACGACCCGGTGAGCAGGGTGTCCACGCCGTTCGCGCAGGACCTGCCCTCGGCGATGGCCCAGACGATCAGGGACTGACCGCGACCGGCGTCACCGCAGGCGAAGACGCCCTCGACCGAGGTCTGGTAGCTCTTGTCGCGCTTCACGTTGCCGCGCTCGTCGAGCTCGACCCCGAGCTGCTCGAGGAACCCTTCGCGCTCGGGACCGAGGAAGCCCATCGCGAGCAGCACGAGCTGGGTCGGGATGGTCCGCTCGGTGCCCTCGACCGGCACGAACTTGCCGTCCTTGAACTCGACCTCGACCAGGTTCAGCCCGGAGACGTTGCCGTCGGCATCGGCCTCGAAGTTGACGGTCGAGACCGAGTAGACCCGCTCGCCACCCTCCTCGTGCGCCGAGGCGACGCGGTAGATCATCGGGTACGTCGGCCACGGCTGTCCGGCCGGGCGGTCATCGCCGGGCCGCGGCATGATCTCCAGCTGGGTCACCGAACGGGCACCCTGGCGGTGCGCCGTACCGAGGCAGTCGGCTCCGGTGTCACCGCCACCGATGATGACGACGTCCTTGCCGGTGGCAACGATCTGGTCCGCGGGCGGCTTGCCGAGCGCGGCCCGGTTCGACTGCGGCAGGTACTCCATCGCCTGGTGGATGCCGCCGTACTCGCGGCCCGGCACCGGCAGGTCCCGAGCCGCCGTCGACCCGGTGGCGATCACGACCGCGTCGTACCGCTGCTTGAGCTGGGTGCCGGTCACGTCCACGCCGACGTTGACGCCGGACCGGAAGACCGTGCCCTCGTCCTTCATCTGCTGGATCCGCCGGTCGACCTGGAGCTTCTCCATCTTGAACTCGGGGATCCCGTACCGCAGCAGGCCGCCGGGTGTGTCGGCCCGCTCGTACACCGCGACGGTGTGACCCGCGCGGGTCAGCTGCTGCGCGGCGGCCAGACCGGCCGGCCCGGAGCCCACGACCGCGATCGTCTTGCCGGTCAGCCATTCCGGCGGCTGGGGCCGGACGTCGCCGGACTCCCAGGCCTTGTCGATGATCGCGACCTCGACGTTCTTGATCGTGACCGGGTCCTGGTTGATCCCGAGCACACACGAGGTTTCGCACGGAGCAGGGCACAACCGGCCGGTGAACTCCGGGAAGTTGTTGGTCGCGTGCAACCGCTCGATCGCGCTCGACCAGTCCTCGCGCCAGACCAGGTCGTTCCACTCCGGGATCAGGTTGCCCAGCGGGCAACCGTTGTGGCAGAACGGGATACCGCAGTCCATGCACCGGCCGGCCTGCTGGGTGATGATCGGCAGCAGCGCTTTGCCGGGCCCACCGGGGTAGACCTCTTTCCAGTCCTTCACCCGTTCGTCGACCGGCCGCCGCTCGGCGACCTCACGCTGGGTGGTGAGGAATCCCTTCGGATCAGCCATCAGATGGCCTCCATCATCGCTCGCGTGGTCGCGTCCTCGTCCAGCCCGTCCCGCTCGGCGGCCGCCTTGGCCGCCAGCACCCGGGCGTAGTCGCGGGGCAACACCGTCGTGAATCGCGGACCGGCCGCCTCCCAGTCGGCGAGCAGCTTCGCCGCCCGTTCCGAGCCGGTCTCCTCGTGGTGGCGCCGGACCAGGTCCTCCAACAGGTCGGACTCGTCCTCGGTGAGTGGGAGCAGGTCCACCAGCTCCGGGTTCACCAGGGCGCGGTCCAGGTCGAGCACATGGGCCACGCCGCCCGACATGCCCGCGGCGAAGTTCCGGCCGGTCGCGCCCAGTACGACGACGCGCCCGCCGGTCATGTACTCACAGGCGTGGTCGCCGACGGCCTCGACGACCGCGGTGGCGCCGGAGTTCCGGACGCAGAACCGTTGCCCTGCGCCACCACTGATGAAGAGCTCGCCGGAGGTCGCGCCGTACGCGATGACGTTGCCGGCGATGATCTGGTCGGCCGCGTCGAACCGGGCCTTGCGGTCGGGCCGGATCACCACGCGCCCACCGGACAGCCCCTTGCCGACGTAGTCGTTGGCGTCACCCTCGAGTCGCAGGGTGACACCGCGCGGGACGAAGGCGGCGAACGAGTTGCCGGCCGACCCGGTGAAGGTCAGGTCGATCGTCCCGTCGGCCAGGCCGGCCGACTTGTACCGCTTGGTGATCTCGTGGCCGAGCATGGTGCCGACGGTCCGGTTCACGTTCCGGATCGCCAGCTGGGCCCGCACCGGCTCGCCGTTGTCCAGCGCCGGCTGACAGATCCGGATCAGCTCGTTGTCGAGCGCCTTGTCGAGGCCGTGGTCCTGCTTGATCGTCTGGTGCCGGGAAGCACCCTCCGGCAGCGCGGGCACGTGCAGGATCGGCGACAGGTCGAGCCCGTCGGCCTTCCAGTGGTCGACCGCGCGCTCGATGTCCAGCACGTCGGCATGGCCGATCGCCTCTTCCAGGGTCCGGAACCCCAGCTCAGCAAGGTATTCCCGGACCTCTTCGGCGATGAACTCGAAGAAGTTGACCACGAACTCGGGCTTGCCGGAGAACCGCTCCCGCAGCACCGGGTTCTGGGTCGCGACCCCGACCGGACACGTGTCCAGGTGGCAGACCCGCATCATGATGCAGCCCGACACGACCAGCGGCGCGGTCGCGAAGCCGTACTCCTCCGCACCGAGCAGCGCCGCGATGACCACGTCCCGCCCGGTCTTCAGCTGACCGTCGGTCTGTACGACGATCCGGTCGCGCAACCCGTTCAGCAGCAGGGTCTGCTGGGTCTCGGCCAGGCCGAGCTCCCACGGACCACCGGCATGCTTCAGCGACGTCAGCGGCGCCGCACCGGTACCACCGTCGTGCCCGGAGATCAGTACGACGTCCGCGTGCGCCTTCGAAACGCCCGCGGCGATCGTGCCGACGCCGACCTCGGAGACCAGCTTCACGTGGATCCGCGCCGAGGGGTTGGCGTTCTTCAGATCGTGGATCAGCTGGGCCAGATCCTCGATCGAGTAGATGTCGTGGTGCGGTGGCGGCGAGATCAGGCCGACACCCGGGGTCGAGTGCCGGGTGTTCGCCACCCACGGGTAGACCTTGTTGCCGGGCAGTTGACCGCCCTCACCCGGCTTGGCCCCCTGCGCCATCTTGATCTGGATGTCGTCGGAGTTCGTCAGGTACTCCGCGGTCACGCCGAAGCGCCCGGACGCGACCTGCTTGATCGAGCTTCGGCGGACCGGATCGTGCAGCCGGTCGGAGTCCTCGCCGCCCTCGCCGGTGTTGGACTTGCCGCCCAACCGGTTCATCGCGATCGCCAGCGTGGTGTGCGCCTCGGCGCTGATCGAGCCGTAGCTCATCGCGCCGGTGGAGAATCGCTTGACGATCTCGCTGACCGGCTCGACCTCGTCGATCGGGATCGACGGCCGGTCGGAGCTCAGGCCGAACAGGCCGCGTAGCGTCATCAGCCGCTCGGACTGCTCGTTCACGCGGGCCGTGTACTGCTTGAAGATGTCGTAGCGCCCGGTCCGGGTGCTGTGTTGCAGCCGGAAGACCGTGTCCGGGTCGAACAGGTGCGGCTCACCCTCACGCCGCCACTGGTACTCCCCACCGATCTCGAGCTTGCGGTGCGCGGCCACGATCCCGTCGGCCGGGTACGCCCGCAGGTGCCGCCGGCGCACCTCCTCGGCGATCGTGTCCAGGCCGACGCCGCCGATCCGCGACGACGTACCGGTGAAGTAGATGTCGACCAGGAACGGCGACAGCCCGTTCGCCTCGAAGATCTGGGCGCCCGTGTACGACGCGACCGTCGAGACACCCATCTTCGACATGACCTTCAGTACGCCCTTGCCGAGCGACTTCACCACGTTGCGCACGGCCTGCTCGGGCTCGATCCCGGGCAGGTACGTGCCCTGGCGGCAGAGGTCCTCGACCGACTCCAGCGCGAGGTACGGGTTGATCGCGGCCGCGCCGTACCCCATCAGGAGGGCGACGTGATGCACCTCGCGCACATCGCCGGCCTCGACCACGAGACCGACCTGTGTGCGGGTCTTCTCCCTCACCAGGTGGTGATGAACCGCGGCAGTCAGCAGCAGCGACGGGATCGGCGCGCTGTCGGCGTTGGAGTGGCGATCGGACAGCACCAGGATGCGGGCACCCGCACGGATCGCCTCGTCGGCCTCGGCGCAGATCTCGGCCAGCCGGACCCGGAGCGCATCTCCCCCGCCTTCGACGTCGTAGACACCGCGCAGGACCGTGGTGGCCAGGCCCGGCATGTCGCCGTCGAGGTTGATGTGCCGCAGCTTGGCGAGCTCGTCGTTCGTGATCACCGGGAACGGCAGCACCACCTGACGGCAGGACGCCGGGCTCGGGTCGAGCAGGTTCGCCTCGGGGCCCAGCGAGGCCGACAGCGAGGTGACGAGCTCCTCGCGGATCGCGTCCAGCGGCGGGTTGGTGACCTGGGCGAACAGCTGCGCGAAGTAGTCGAACAGCAGCCGCGGCCGGTCGCTGAGTACGGCGATCGGCGTGTCGGTGCCCATCGAGCCGATCGGCTCGGCACCGGCGCGGGCCATCGGGGTGAGGATGACGCGCAGCTCCTCCTCGGTGTACCCGAACACCTGCTGGCGGCGGGACACCGAAGCGTGGCTGTGGACGACGTGCTCGCGTTCGTGCAGGTCCTCGAACCGGATCAGGCCGCCGTGCAGCCATTCGTCGTACGGGTGCTCGGCGGCGAGCGCGTTCTTCACCTCGGCGTCGGTGATGATCCGGTGCGCCGCGACGTCGACCAGGAAGATCCGGCCCGGCTCGAGCCGGCCCTTCTCGGTGACAGTGGCCGGGTCGATGTCGAGGACACCGGCCTCGGAGGCGAGGACGACGAGACCGTCCTCGGTGACCCAGTACCGCGAGGGGCGCAGGCCGTTGCGGTCCAGCACGGCGCCGACCTTGGTGCCGTCGGAGAAGACGACCGACGCCGGACCGTCCCACGGCTCCATCAGCGTGGAGTGGAACTCGTAGAAGGCGCGACGCTTCGGATCCATCGTGGCCGCGTTCTCCCAGGCCTCCGGGATCATCATCAGCATCGCGTGCGGCAGCGAACGGCCGCCGAGATGCAGGAGCTCGAGCACCTCGTCGAACGACGCCGAGTCCGAGGCTCCCGGCGTACAGATCGGGTAGAGCTGCTCGAGATCACCGGGGATCAGGTCGCTGTCGAGCAACGCCTCCCGGGCACGCATCCAGTTCCGGTTGCCCTGGACGGTGTTGATCTCACCGTTGTGGGCGATGTACCGGTACGGGTGGGCCAGCGGCCAGGACGGGAACGTGTTCGTGGAGAACCGGCTGTGTACGACGCCGATCGCCGAAGCGAAGTCGGGGTCGGTCAGCTCGGGGAAGAACTTGTCCAGCTGGTCGGTGGTGAGCATCCCCTTGTAGGTGATGGTCCGCCCCGACAACGACGGGAAGTAGGTCTCGGTCTCCTTCTCGGCGCGCTTGCGCAGCCGGAACGCCATCCGCTCCAGCGCCAGGCCGAGCACGCGGCCCGCCTGCGCGGCCACGAACAGCTGCTTGAACGTCGGCATCACCGAACGCGCGGTGTTCCCGAGCAGGTCCGGGTTGGTCGGGATGTCCCGCCAGCCCAGGACGGTCAGCTTCTCCTCGGCGGCGAGCTCCTCGATCCGGTTGATCGCCTTCGCCGCGTCGTCGGCGTCCGCGGGCAGGAACGCGATACCCGTTGCGTACCCGCGCTGCACCGGCAGCTCGAAGTCACACACCTTGCGGTAGAAGGCGTCCGGGATCTGGATCAGGATGCCGGCGCCGTCGCCGGAGTCCGGCTCGGCACCGGAGGCGCCACGGTGCTCGAGATTACGCAGGGCGGTCAAAGCCTTGGCCACGATGTCGTGGCTCGGTTCACCGGTCAGAGTCGCGACGAAAGCGACACCACACGCGTCGTGCTCGTGGCGTCCGTCGTAGAGACCCTCGCTCGGGCGGAGCCGGTCAAAGATGGGGGGGCGACCAAACATTCAGGGGCTCCCGTCGTCCTACGGTCAACAACTGGCCGCGGGACAACATTGGCCCAAGCCGGGAGTCCCGAGACTACCTCATGACGCCCAACAGATGGACTCCCGTCCCACCGCAGCACGCCCTGAAACCGCGTCTACTCACGCTCAGTAAGCAAGCGCTCACTACTGGCCCTATCTTCCCAGTCAAGTGCCGTGGCAACCACCTGTGAAGCCCGGAAATTCACCTGCCGAGATCTGACCGCGACCTGAGCTCGTCGGGTGATAGATCTGCACCGATGGAATGGCAGCCGGAGAGCGACTGGATCCCTCTCACCGCGGGGACCGGGGTGTCCAACGGCGGAGTCTGGCGGACTCCGGACGGGTTGGTCGCCAAGCGGCTGCTGCCCGGGGTCGAGCAGCCGAATCACTATGCGTACTGGCGGCGGCAGGCCGAGGTCGCGGGCAGCGGGCTGGTCGAGACAACCGCTGGGCTGCGCGCTCCCCACTGTCTGAAGGTCGATCGCGACGCCGACGGGATCACGGTGTGGACGGTCGCGGTTGATCCGGGGTTCGTCCAGCCGGTGGAGCTCGCCGACGCCTTGGGGCAGTTCGGCGTGAGCCGATTCGAGCCGGCCGAGTGGTTCGCGGATCGGATCCTGCGGGACCGGCTGGCCAACGACGAGCGGCGTGGCGGGTGGACGCCGCTGCTGTCCGCAGACCTGCCTGCCGCGTTGAGGCACCACTGCGAGCAATTGTGGGTACGGCGTTCCGACGTGATGGCGGAGCTGGATCGCTTGCCCCAGCAGGTGATCCACGGCGACGCGCATCCCGGGAACCTCCTGCGTCGCGACGGCGACCACGTGATCGCGACCGACTGGGAACAGTTCGGCATCGGCCCACTGGGCTTCGACCTCGCCTACCTACTCCTGTCCACCGACCACCCGATCGACGAGCTTCTCACCGCCTACCAGCGCGGCAGCGCGTCCAGCTGGCCGGCACCCGTCGTACGACGAGGCACGGTCCTGATCACGGCCGTCACTCTCGTCGCGCGGGCCGCCTGGTCACTCGGCCAACCCGACCCCGGCGATCACGTCGAGCGATTGCTGAGGCTCTCGGACGTCATGGCCGAAGCCGTCACCCAAGCATCGTAGAACGCACGAAAGCTCGAGAAGCGGGCCGTGGTCGCCTCCTGCAGCACAGCTCGGAATGGGTCCGGTGGCTCGGGGAAGAAGAGCTCGCCGGCCCGGGCCAGGACGTACGCCGTCGTCCGGGTGTCGATCGGGGCACCGAGCGAAAGCTGTTCCGGCGCCATGAAGCGGGTGGACCCGAACATGCGGCCCATCGTGTTCCGGTACGGACCCCGGTGGTAAGTGTCCAGGTCCATCGCGGTGAGTTGCCGGGTGGTGAAGTCGTAGAGCAGGGCGCCGTCGTAGAAATCTCCCTCGACCCAGCCGGCGGCGTCCAGCTTCGCGTGCAGCTCGTAGAGCGCGTCCAGGGCCGCGAGGATCTCAGCCGGTGGGAGGGCGCGGAAGCGTTGATGAGCGCTGGCCGGGTCGTCGCGGTTGGTGCCGAGGTGTTCGCCGGTGCGCCATTCGTAGATGAGGATCGGACCGGCGGGTGACTCGATCACCGCGTGCAGGATCGGGAGGACCGGATGGGCAACGGATTCGGCCAGCTGGGCCGCAGTGCGGAGGAGGCCGGTGCGGCCGTCGAAGTCGAGGTACGGTGCGGTGTCGTCGGGGTCGCCGGCGGTCTTGACGAAGTACCTAGCGGTGGCGGTCTGGACGCCGTACGAGACATTGCCGGAATCCTGCGTGTCGGCGCCGAAGCGGGCGAAGATGGTGCCGAGCTGGTCGAGGTACGTGGCCGGGAGAACGTCGATCTCGCTGGGGAACACCTGAGGAGAGTAGTCAGGACCCGGCGTCGGGCGAGCGAGTTTGTGGAGGATCGGATGGGACTGGGTGACTTTCCGCGGTATCCGTTGGTGTTCGGGCCGAGCCCGGTGCATCCACTGGATCGGTTGAGCGCGCATCTCGGTGGGGCCCGGATCTGGGCGAAGCGCGAGGACTGCAACTCGGGACTCGCGTACGGCGGGAACAAGACGCGGAAGCTGGAGTACCTCATCCCGGACGCGCTGGCCCAGGGTGCCGACACGCTCGTGTCGATCGGTGGGTATCAGTCGAACCACACCCGCCAGGTCGCGGCCGTCGCGGCGAAGGTGGGTCTCAAGGCCGTTCTGGTCCAGGAGAACTGGGTCAACTGGCCGGACGCGCTCAACGACCGGGTCGGGAACATCATGCTGAGCCGGATCATGGGTGCCGAAGTGCGGCTGGACCCGTCCGGGTTCGGGATCGGGTTCAAGGACAGCTGGAAGGACGCTCTCGCGGACGTCGAGGCGCGCGGAGGGACGCCGTACGCGATCCCGGCCGGTGCCTCGGATCACAAGCTCGGCGGGCTCGGGTTCGCTCAGTGGGCCTATGAGGTCGAGCAGCAGGAGCGTGAGCTCGGGGTCTTCTTCGACACGATCGTGGTGTGCGCGGTGACCGGGTCGACGCAGGCCGGGATGATCGCGGGGTTCGCCGGGCAGGAGCGGCCGCGGCGGGTGATCGGGATCGACGCGAGCGCGAAGCTGCAGGAGACGCACGACCAGGTCGCGCGGATCGCGCGGGCGACGGCGGAGCTGATCGGGCTCGGGCGGACGTTGGACGACGAGGAGATCGTCGTCCTCGAGGGGTGGGCCGGTGACGAGTACGGGATCCCGGTGGAGTCGACGATGGACGCGATCCGGCTGAGCGGACAGCTCGAGGGCATGATCATCGACCCTGTGTACGAGGGGAAGTCGATGGCTGGTCTGGTCGATCTTGTCCGCAACGGCGAGATCCCGGCGAACTCCAACGTCCTCTACGCCCACCTCGGCGGTCAACCCGCTCTCAACGCGTACACCGGGCTCTTCACCCACACTCAGCCGATGCCGGACTGATCGGTCGGAGGAAGGCGGCCGCCGCCGCGGCCAGGGCGAGTGCCAGTGCGGCAGCCATCAGGATGGAATCGCCACCAGCACCACCGGCGAAGCCCGCCAGCACACCGGATGCCGCGGCAGTCGGCACGCGGATGCTGGAAGCCAGGATGAGCACCTGGGTCCGGGCGACAGGTGGCGCATGGAGCAGACAGCTTTGGAGTGTGGCGGCGATGAACGGGCCGTTCGCCAGTCCGAACAGCACGAAGCAGACCTGTGCGACCGGATACGACGGAGCCTCAGCAGCTCCGAGGATTGTGAGTGCCATCAAGCCGAGGCAAACCGCGGCGGCCCGATCCGGCCTCCCAGGGACCCGGAAGGCGGCCACCGCCAGGCTTCCGCCCAGACTGCCCGCCCCATACAGCGCGATCAGCACACCACCCTGCGCCGCGGAGCGATCGAGCTCCTCGCTGAGCAGCGGCGCGGCAACTCGCAAGGTGCCCATCCCCACCCCGGCGAGGCCGGCCGCCGCGACAGCCCGGACGAGTAACCGCGAGACGAGAACGAGCCGGACAACCTCCGTTGTCCGGAGTACGAGAGGCACGCCCTGGCGGCCGGGCGCTGCGGGCAGTAAGAAGACGAGCAGACCGGCGCCAACAGCTGTGACGGCAAACAGCAGCAGGGCGATCCTCGATCCGATCGTCAGAGCCAGCGCCGCCGCCACGGCGGGGCCGGCCGCGGTCGCGACTCCCCAGGTCGCGCTGTCCAGCGCCATCGCTCGCGTCGCATTCGTTGGCAGCCGGCTCGTCAAGCCACCACCGAGAAAGGGGCCCGCACATCCCGCAGCGAGCGCCGCCAGGACCGCGACGGCATTGGGTGCGCGCCCTAGCAGCAAAGCGGCCGATGCCACGGCGACGCCGTACCCGATGAACATGATCGCCAGCAGCGGCCTGGTGTCACGTCGGCCGGCCAGAAGGCGCCCGATCCAGGGACCGGTCAGGTGCGGCGTGATGAGCGCGGCGACCATCAGACCCGCGATGGTCGAGGCTCGCACGGGCAGCACATCGTAGGCGAGTAGCGCCAGGCCGACCGCCGCGCCGTCGTTGGCGACCCGCATGGCAGTGGCTACCGTCAGGTACCGCACCAGCCCGCCAGTCCGCTCATCCGCCGTCATCTCCAGCCGATACCCCCGGACGGCGACGCGAAACGGCCGCGATCAGCCGATGCCGGGGCCTACCAGGGTGCCGACGAAATAGGTGAGGGCTGCGGCGAGGCCGCCGAGGAGGAGTTGGCGCAGGCCTGAGTACCACCAGGAGCGGCTGGTCACGCGGGAGACGACCGCGCCGCAGATGAAGAGCGCGGTCAGCGACATGATCAGAGCCGGTATGACGCTGCCCGCGCCGAGCAGGTACGGAAGCAGTGGGATGAACGCGCCGACCGCGAAGCAGATGAACGACGACGCGGCCGCGATCAGCGGTTTCGGCAGATCGTTGGGGTCGATGCCGAGCTCTTCGCGCACGTGCTCGTCGAGGGCCTGCTCCGGGTTCGTGTGGAACTGCTTCGCGACTTTGCCGGCCAGATCCGGGTCGAGGCCCTTGGCGCGGTAGGTCTCGGCGAGCTCGATCTCCTCGTCGACCGGGTGACGCTCGATCTCCCTGCGTTCGATCTCGATCTCGGCGCGGGCGAGCTCACGCTGGGAGGCGACCGAGGTGTACTCCCCCGCCGCCATCGAGAACGCACCCGCGGCCAGACCCGCCAGCCCGGCCAGCACGATCACCTGGGAGCCGGACGCCGTACCGCCGTCCATGCCCGCGATCAACGCGAAGTTCGAGACCAGCCCGTCCATGGCGCCGAACACGGCCGGCCGCAGCCATCCACCATTCACATCACGGTGAGTGTGATCCCCATGATGCTCAGCCGATACGCCAGGAACTTCAGTCACGAGACCCGTCTACTGGATCAGAACCCTTGGTGGATTGAACCTCAACCTTAGGCTTTTCCGCGTCCGGATCCACCACCGGGTCGGTTGTCTCAGATTCCGAAGTCTCGGGATCAGTTGTTTCGGCGTCCGGATCTTTGGTGTCAGCCTCGGCAGGCGAGTCGTCCTCGGCCTCAGCCTCCGCGGCATCAGCGGTTGCAGGCGTCGCGTCGGTCGGCTTGCCGGCGGCGGGGCCGGTGGAGATGTCTTCGATGCCTGGGCGTTTGCGGGCGCTGATGACGAAGTACACGACGGCGAGGACGAACAGGATGATCGCCGTCCACACGTTCAGCCGGAGGCCGAGGAAGTGGTTGACGGTGTCGATGCGCATGTTCTCGATCCACGCCCGGCCGGCGGTGTAGCCGGCGACGTACAGGGCGAAGGCGCGGCCGTGGCCGAGCTTGTAGCGACGGCCGACCAGGATCACCAGCGCCATCACGCCGAGGTTCCAGATCGCTTCGTACAGGAACGTCGGGTGGAAGGTGGCGAAATCGGCGTACCCGTCCGGGCGGTGCTCGGGCGAGATCTCCAGGCCCCACGGCCGCGTCGTCGGCTTGCCGAAGAGTTCCTGGTTGAAGTAGTTGCCGAACCGGCCGAACACCTGCGCCAGCGCGATCCCGGGCGCCATCGCGTCCGCGACCGCGAGGAACGGCACCTTGGCCCGCCGGCAGGCGATCCACGCGCCGAGCGCACCGAAGCCGACCGCACCCCAGATGCCGAGGCCGCCGTGCCAGATCTTCAGCGCGTCGATCGGGTGCTTGCCCGCGCCGAAGTACAGCTCGGCGTCGGTGACGACGTGGTAGATCCGGGCGCCGACCAACCCGAACGGGATGGCCCAGAACATGATGTCGGCCAGCACCGTCGGCGCACCGCCGCGGGCGACCCACCGGCGGCGGCCGAGCCAGTACCCGGCGAAGATGCCGGCCAGGATGCACAACGCGTACGCGCGGATCGGTAGGCCGAGGACGTGCCAGACACCCTGGCTCGGGCTGGGGATGAACGCCGGGACCATCACGGCGGGAATCAGACTAGACATGGCAAGGGGAGACGCTACTCGACCCACCGGACCACGGCCAGGAACGCATGGTCACGATGGGGACCCAATACCTGTCCAGCGTGACGTCGTACGTCGCCATCTCGCCCTCAGCTCGCGATCGCGTCGACGGCCTGCTGCAGGCCGTCCGGAGTCAGCTGCTTCGGGTCGAGCTGCTTGCCGTTGACGAAGACCGTCGGCGTGCCGGTCACTCCCCGGTCGTCGGCCGCCTTCGAGACGCTGTCGAGCCAACCGCCGTACGTGTTGTTCTGCACGGCCTGCTGGAACTTGGCGTCGCTGACGCCCAACTGCTTGCCCAGCTCGATCAGCTGGTCGGTGGTCCAGGACTTCGAGAAGTCGCCGTACATCTCGTCGGCGTAGCTGAGCGCCTTGCCGCTCGCGGCCGCCGCGGCGAACGCGTTGGCCAGCCGCGGCGAGGCGTTCGGGTTGACGAAGGCCAGCGGCCAGTAGGTCAGCGTGGCGGTGCCGTCCTGGACCAGCTTGTCGATGGTCGCGCCGGTCTGCTCTTCGAACTCGGCACAGTGCGGGCAGCGGAAGTCCAGGTACAGGTCGATGTTCGCCTTGGCGCCCTCGGTGCCGACGGTCACGCCCTTGCCGGCGGTCCCCGGCCCGGTGATGACGGCCGGCTCGACCTGGCCGGTCGGGCTCACCGAGACCTTGGAGTGCCCACGCCAGTACTGCACGCCGACGCCGCCGGCCAGGGCCAGCACCAGGACGATCGCCACGATGATCCCCGGCGAGATCCGGCGCTTCTGCTGCGGCGCCAGCGGATTCACGGGGGTTTTGGAACTGCTCACGACGCGGTGACTCCTGTCGGGACATGCTGATCGGGTTCTAGTGAGAATTTACTGGCGGGGTTCAACCACAGCCACGCTGCGAGCAGCAGCAGGCCGAGGTCGCGCAGGATCTCCTGCAGGTACTTCGCCTCACCGGGCGCGACCTGACCACCGCCGCCGAAGCAGCCGCAGTCGATCGACAACCCACGAGCCCACGCGGAACCCACGGCCGCGATGAACACGAGCAGGAACACACCCGCGGCCACCGCTGCGGCGCGGACACCGAAGCCGACGATCAACAGCAACCCGATCGCGATCTCCAGGAACGGCAGACCCCAGCCCACCGGCTCCACCAGTGCGGAAGGCAACAGCTCGTACGCGCGGACCGCCTGGGCGGCGGTCTCCGGATCGGTCACCTTCAGCGCGCCGGCGACCAGCATCACGCCGCCCAGCACCAACCGCGCCACCAGCGAGACCCATCCGAACCAGGGCCGTCGGTTCACTGGTTGTCCTCGACCAGCTTCCCGAAGTCGTGCGCCAGGTCACCGATCGCGGCGTTCGACAACCAGAGCACGTTCGCCTTGTCGTTCTTGCCGAAGCCGATCACCTGAGCGCCGTGGCCGACCTCGTACCCACCGGAGGGAAGCTTCTGCATCCCTTCCACCGGTACGCCGACGGCCTTCGCGATGTCCTTGATCGAATCCAGCGAACCGGTCAGTCCGATGAATGACGGGTCGAAACGGTCCAGATACTTGCGAATCACCGGACCGGTGTCGCGCGAGGGGTCGGTCGTGATGAACAGCAGCTGGACCTGGTCCCGCACCGACTGGTCCAGCTTGGTCAGCGCGGACGCGACGTCGGCCATCACGGTCGGACACACGTCGGGGCAGTTCGTGTAACCGAAGAACACCAGCGTGACGGGCTTCTTCGTCGACGTGACGAGGTTGAACGCGTTCCCGCCGGTGTCGGTCAGGGTTGCCGCGGGCATCGAATACGGCCGGTCGAGCGTCGCCCCGCGCAGCCCGTTGGGGTCCTGCGTGGTGCGGATCACCGCACCACCGGGGTTGTCCGCCTTCTCCTGCTTACCGGCACAGCCCGCTAAAGCGAGCAGAGCCACCGCCGCCAAGAGCAGGGCGGCGTTCCTGGTTCGACTCACGGCGGTTCTAACGATCAACGGACGAGCGAGGTTCCCGGCGGACGCCTTCGGCCAGGTCCTCGGTGAGCTTGCGGACCGCGGCCGGGCCGCCGTCCCCGAGGGCCTTGACCAGCGCCGCGCCGACGATCGCCGCATCCGCGAACGCCACCACACCGGCCGCCTGGTCGCCGTTCGAGATGCCGAGACCGACACCGACGGGTAGACCGGTCGCCGACTTCGTCCGGGCCACCAGCGGGGCCGCGAGGTCGGATGGCTTGTCCCGCGCCCCGGTGACGCCCATCACCGCGGTCGCGTAGACGAAGCCACGGCACGAGGCCGTGGTCATCGCGATCCGCTTGTCGGTCGACGACGGCGAGACCAGGAAGACCTTGTCCAGCGCGTGCTTGTCCGCGGCCGTGATCCACTCCGCGCCCTCGTCCGGGATCAGGTCGGGCGTGATCAGCCCCGCTCCCCCGACCCCGGCGAAGTCAGCCGCGAACCGGTCCACGCCGTACCGCTCGATCGGGTTCCAGTACGTCATCACGAGCACGGGCACATCGGCGTACGCCGCGGCCTTCTCGACCGTGCTCAGCACGTCACGGGTCCGCAGGCCACCGGCCAAAGCAGTCTCGGTGGCGCGCTGGATCGTGACACCGTCCATCACCGGGTCGCTGTAGGGCAGACCGATCTCGAGGACGTCGGCACCACCGTCGATCATCGCCTTGATCCCGTCGATGCCACCGTCGTACGTCGGGAACCCGGCCGGCAGGTAGCCGATCAGGGCACCGCGGCCCTCGTCGTTCGCCTTCCGGATCGCGGCCCCGGCCTTGCCGAGGGCAACCACCTCATTCATTGCTCGCTCCGGAGTCGATCAGGCCGAACCACTTGCTGGCGGTGTCCATGTCCTTGTCGCCACGACCGGAGAGGTTCACCAGAATGGTTGCCTCCGGCCCCAACTCCTTGGCGATGTCGACCGCACCCGCGACCGCGTGCGCGGACTCGATCGCCGGGATGATGCCCTCGGTCCTGGACAGCAGCTTGAACGCCTCCATCGCCTCGGCGTCCGTGATCGGTCGGTACGACGCCCGCCCGGTCTCGGCCAGCCATGCGTGCTCGGGCCCGACGCCGGGATAGTCCAGACCGGCCGAGATCGAGTGCGACTCGATCGTCTGCCCGTCCTCGTCCTGCAACAGGAACGACCGCGCACCATGCAGTACGCCGACCTGCCCGGCCGTGATCGTGGCTGCGTGCCGACCGGTCTCGAACCCGTCGCCGCCGGGCTCGATGCCGTACAGCTTCACGTCCTCGTCACCGATGAAGGCGGCGAACAGGCCGATCGCGTTCGACCCGCCACCGACCGACGCGACGGCGGCGTCCGGCAGCTTGCCGAGCAGCTCGAGGGACTGGGCGCGCGCCTCGTCGCCGATGCCGCGGACGAAGTCACGCACCATCGCCGGGAACGGGTGCGAACCAGCCGCCGTACCGAGGATGTAGTGGGTCTTGTCAACGCTGGCGACCCAGTCGCGCAGGGCCTCGTTGATCGCGTCCTTCAGCGTCCGGCTGCCGGTCGTGACCGGGATCACCTCGGCGCCGAGGAGCTTCATCCGGGCCACGTTCAGCGCTTGCCGCTCGGTGTCGACCTCGCCCATGTAGACGACGCACTCGAGGTCCAGGTAGGCGCACGCGGTCGCGGTGGCGACGCCGTGCTGACCCGCGCCGGTCTCGGCGATGACGCGGGTCTTGCCCATCCGCTTGGTCAGCAACGCCTGGCCGAGCGCGTTGCGGATCTTGTGCGCGCCGGTGTGGTTGAGGTCCTCACGCTTCAGCAGGATCCGCGCGCCGGCCACCTCGGACAGCCGGGTGGCGTCGTACAACAGGCTCGGGACACCGGCGTACTCGCGCAGCATCCGGTCGAACTCACCGGTGAACTCGGGGTCGGCCATGGCTTCGCGCCACGCCGTCGTGAGCTCGTCGAGCGGCGCGATCAGCGCCTCCGGCATGAACCTGCCGCCGAAACGGCCGAAGTGCCCGAGCTGGTCGGGCAGCACAGTACTCATCCGACAAACCTTCCGATCCCGGCCCAGACGGCACGGGAGAGTTACGGCCCCGTGCCGTTTGGACCGGCCGGGAAGTTCAGTGCCGCTGCTGGATGGCGGGGTGCGATCCGGCGGCGACGAGGTCGGCGACCGAGGCGCGAGGATCGCGGCCGGTCACCAGGGATTCACCGACGAGGACGACATCGGCCCCGGCGCGCGCGAACTCGATTACATCATGCGGCCCGCGAACCCCGGACTCCGCCACCCGGACCAGGTTGGCCGGGATGGTCGGCGCGACCCGGGCGAAGGTGTCGCGGTCGACCTCGAGCGTCTTCAGGTTGCGGTTGTTCACACCGATCAGCTGAGCTCCGGCGTCCACCGCACGCCGGGTCTCCTCCTCGTCGTGGACCTCGACCAGCGGGCAGAGCCCGATCGAGTGGGCCCGCTCGATCAGCGAGACCAGCGCCTCCTGCTCCAGCGCGGCCGCGATCAGCAGCACCATGTCGGCGCCGGCCGCGCGGGCCTCCCAGAGCTGGTACGACGAGACGATGAAGTCCTTGCGCAGCACCGGTACGTCGACGCGGCCACGGACCGCGCGCAGGTCGTCGAGGCTGCCGTTGAACCGGCGCTTCTCGGTCAGGACCGAAATCGCCGCGGCCCCACCGCCCTCGTACTCACCGGCCAGCGCGGCCGGGTCGGTGATCTCGGCCAGCTCGCCCTTGGACGGGCTGGACCGCTTCACCTCGGCGATGATCGCGATCCCGTCACCGCGGAACACCGGCATCGGGTCCTTGGCGTCGGGCTTGCGCTGGGCCTCCTGCTTCAGGTCGTCCAGGCTGACCCGCGCCTGGCGCTCCGCCAGGTCCTCACGGACCCCAGCGAGAATGTCGTCAAGCACAGTCATGTCCGTCGCCCCTCAGTGGTCGTCGTCGTGCGGGACCCCGAAGCCCAGCAGTTGCATGACCTTACCGGCCAGCGCACCCACCACGGCGATGCCGACCGAGATCCAGAACAGCACCCAGTTCGGACCGAGCACCATCGCGATCGCGCCGACCGTGAACGCGACCAGAACGATGACCACCGCGGTCCACGCCGCCGGGCTGTTGCCGTGCAGATCGTGGGGCAGATCGTGGGAAGCGTCCTCGCTCTCCCGCGTCGCTACTTGATCGGCAGTCGTATTGTCCATGATCAGCGCCACTCCTCGTCGTCGTCCGTCCTATTGTGGCGGTAGCCCGCCAAGTTCAGACAGTTGGGTCCTGTCCCGCGTCGATCGCCTTCCATTGATCGGCGCCCTGATCCGTCGCCGCCACGGCCGGATCACGCTCGTACCGCGCGGTAGCCCTTCGCCACCGGTGAGCGGTCAGTACGGCGATGAGGCCCGCGGCGACCAGTGCCACTCCCCCGGCCAGCGCGAACCAGGGCGCCGGGCCACCGTCGAGAGTGACTCGATCGGTCACCGCCTGGCTCAGCTCCGGCCGGATCCGGCTCAGCTCGTCAACGTCGGGCCGCACTCGAAGTGCCACGCCGATCGCGGCGACGCCCATCAGCAGCACCAATGCGCCCAGCACGCGGCGTAACGCCGTACCTGCGAGCTTTGTGCAGACCACGGCGACCACGGAGGCGAGCGCGAGCGTGACGGGCGCCTTGGAGACCGTGTAGCCGTTGAAGTTGACGACTGGGCGACCGCTGCCCGGATCCGCCGCGGACCAGGTCAGGTAGGCCGATACTGCGAGCAGGGCCAACGCCAGCACGGTGCAGAGGTCAACGATTCGCTGTGGCTTCATACGACTTCGCTGAACGTTCCGGCGACGGCGATCGCGTTCAGGACGGCGGCGGCCTTGGTGCGGCACTCCGCATCCTCCGAGGCCGGGTCGGAGTCGGCGACGATGCCCGCGCCCGCCTGCACGTACGCCGTCGATCCGCGCAGGACCGCGGTCCGGATGGCGATCGCGGTGTCGGCGTCACCGGCGAAGTCGAGGTAGCCGACGACACCGCCGTACACGCCGCGTCGGGTCACTTCGAGCTTGTCGATGATCTCCATCGCCCGAGGTTTCGGTGCCCCTGACAACGTTCCGGCCGGGAAGGCCGCGGTGAGGGCGTCGAAGGCGGTCTTGCCGGCCGCGAGCTGACCGGTGACCGTGGACTCCAGGTGCATGACGTGGCTGTACCGCCGGACGTCCATGAAGTCGACGACCTCGACCGTCCCGGGCGCGCAGACGCGGCCGACGTCGTTACGGCCGAGGTCGACCAGCATGAGGTGCTCGGCGCGCTCCTTGGCGTCGGCGCGCAACTCCTGCTCCAGCGCGTGGTCCTCCTCCGGCGTCGCGCCGCGGCGGCGGGTGCCGGCGATCGGGTGCAGGATCACCTTGTTGTCGGTGACCTTGACCAGCGCCTCGGGGCTGGAGCCGACGATGTCGAAGCCGTCCAGGCGGACGAGGTACATGTACGGGCTCGGATTCGACCTTCTGAGCACCCGATAGATGTCCAGGGCACTCGCGGTGGTCTCGAGCTCGAACCGCTGGGACACGACGATCTGGAACGCCTCACCGGCCCGGATCTCCTCCTTGGCGTGCTCGACCGCCTCGCGATACTCCGCGCTCGAGCGCTGCCGGTGCGGGTCGGGCTGCGCGGTCCGGTCCGCGCGGACGACGTACGACGGGGTCGGCTTGGCCAGATCGGCCTCCATCGCGTCGAGCCGGCGGACGGCATCGGCGTACGCCTCGTCGACGCGCTCGTCGGAGTCGTCCCAGTTCACCGCGTTCGCGATCAGCCAGATCTCGCCGGTCTCGTGGTCGAGCGCGGCCAGGTCGGTGGCGAACAGGAACGTGAGCTCGGGCAGGCCGAGGTCGTCGGTCGTTGAGTCCGGCAACCGTTCCAGCCGGCGGACGGCGTCGTACCCGAGGAAGCCGACCATGCCGCCGGTCAGTGGCGGCAGGTCGGGCAGCCGGGGCGTGTGCAGGATCTCGAGCGTCTCGCGGAGCGCCTCGAGCGGGTCACCGGTCTTGGGCAGGCCGACCGGTGGGTTGCCGGTCCAGACTGCCTGGCCGTCCCGCTCGGTCAGGGTCGCGGCGGACCGGACGCCGATGAACGAGTAGCGCGACCAGACCCCGCCGTTCTCGGCCGACTCGAGCAGGTAGGTGCCCACGCGCTCGGCCGCGAGCTTGCCGTAGACACCGATCGGCGTCTCGGCGTCGGCCAGCAGCCGCCGCGTCACCGGGATGACCCGGCGGTCCTTGGCGTAGTCGCGGAAGGTCTCGAGGTCCGGTGAGTTCATGCCTTGACCTCGATCTCGCCGTGCTCGAAGCAACTGCGGGTGCCCGTGTGGCAGGCCGGGCCTTCCTGGTCGACGAGCAGGAGCAGGGTGTCGGCGTCGCAGTCGACGCGGATCTCCTTGACGTGCTGACGATGGCCGCTGGTCTCGCCCTTCACCCAGTACGCCTGGCGGCTCCGCGACCAGAACGTACTCCGGCCGGTCTCCACGGTCCGTCGGACCGCCTCGGCGTTCATCCAGCCCACCATCAGGACCTCGCGCGTGTCGTACTGCTGCACCACTGCCGGGATCAACCCGGCCGCGTCGAAGGTCAGCTCGTCGATGCTCACCCACCCATTGTCCCCGATGAGAGGTACGGTCCTGACCATGGGAGTCCAGAACAGCGAACGAGTCCAGGAACTGTTGGGCGCGCATCCGGTGATCGACGGGCACAACGATCTGCCGATCGCGTTCTACGAGCTCTGCGAGTACGACCTGGATGCGTATGACCTGAGTGGTTCGGTCCCTGAGCTGCACACGGACCTGCCGCGGCTGCGGGCTGGTCACGTCGGTGGACAGTTCTGGTCGTTGTGGGTGCCGCAGGACGAGCACGCGGTCCGGCGGACGTTCGAGCAGCTGGATTTCGTCCGGCGGCTGGTCGAGCGATTCCCATCGGCCCTGCAGCTCGCGGCGTCGGCGGACGAGGTCGACGCGGCGCTCGCGGCTGGACGGGTCGCCTCGTTGATGGGCATGGAGGGCGGCCACTCGATCGGCGAGTCGCTCGGTGTGCTGCGACTGATGCGCGCGCTGGGCGTGCGGTACATGACCCTGACGCACAACCACAACGTGTCCTGGGCGGACTCGGCGACCGACGCGCCCGTGCTCGGCGGCCTGAACGACTTCGGCGAGGAGGTCGTCCGGGAGATGAACCGGATCGGCATGCTCGTCGATCTCTCCCATGTCTCACCGGACACGATGCGGCACGCGCTGCGGGTGACGAGCAGGCCGGTCATCTTCAGTCATTCCTCGGCGCGCGCGATCTGCGACGTACCGCGGAACGTGCCGGACGACGTGCTCGAAACGCTGGCCCGCAACGACGGGGTCTGCATGGTGACGTTCGTTCCACCGTTCGTCTCGAAGGCGTTCGCGGACTGGGTCGAGGACGCTCGGTCGGTCGCGGAGGATCAGGGGCTGGACCCGATGAAGCCTGCGGACCGGACCAAGGTCGCCGAGCTGTACGGCACGCCGGCGCCCGACGTCACGGTGGCGGACGTGGTTGCGCACGTGAACCACGTCCGCGAGGTCGCGGGCGTTGACCACGTCGGCATCGGCGGGGACTACGACGGTTGCCCCGATTTCCCCGCCGAGCTCCCGGACGTCGCCTCATACCCGATGCTGTTCGCTGCTCTGGCCGACGACGGCTGGAGCGACGCGGAGCTGGCGAAGCTTGCCAACGGCAACATCCGCCGGGTCCTGCGCGCGGCCGACGCGGGGCACTAGGGGTTGCGGACCAGGTCGCGTAGTTCGCCGAAGGGCTCGAAGCCTGCCGCCTGGTAGGTGGCGACCGCGCCGACGTTGAACGCCGGCGTGCACACCACCGCGCTGGACGACCCCAGCTCCTGCAACGCCTTTGCTGCCGCGAGCGTGATCGAGCGGCCGTAGCCACGACCGCGGTGCAGCCGGTGCACGCCCATCGGCTCCAACAATCCCGGCTTCCCCGCACCAGCTGACCAGATCGTCACGGCTGCCACGGACTCACCCAACTGGTTACGACCGACGAGGCAGCGGGCGTCGTCGTACGGCACGCCGTCGGCCATCGCGTGCCACCGCGCGTCCGTGAACGTCGACCCGTCGAACGACGCCCGCTGGACCCCGGTCCGCTCATGCGCCTCCTCGGCACCAATGACGTCGACCCGCAACCCAGGATCCGGAACGGCCGCACCCAGATCCCGCCGCAACGGCACCCACGGCTGCCCAGGCTCCCAGCCCGCCTTGACGAACAGACCCTGGACCAGAGCCTCGACCGGAGCATCGACGTACACCTTGCCCTCGATCAGTACGCCGGCCTCGGGCG
This sequence comes from Kribbella sp. NPDC055071, assembly GCF_053608045.1. Lineage (NCBI taxonomy): Bacteria > Bacillati > Actinomycetota > Actinomycetes > Propionibacteriales > Kribbellaceae > Kribbella > Kribbella sp. NPDC055071. Next base: position 284,913 of record NZ_JBSGUS010000005.1, on the reverse strand, counting down.
CAGACGCATCAGCGACCAACCGCTCCGCCAACTCCTCGTCCTGCACCGCGTCCGGCGCAATCGCGATCCGCAACAACTCCGGATCGTCCAGCAACCCGACCGCGACGATCTCCCCGTCCCGCCGCCAGATCCGCGTCGCCGCCGCGGTCACCTCCGCACCGAACCGCCAGAACCAGCCAAGATCCCCCGGGTGCAGCTGAATCGGACCCCCCTCCCGCTGCCACTCCCGCAGCGCGCCGACCGCTTCGCCCAGACCTTCGACCTCAGGAGTCGTCAATTCGATAGTCACCACTCCATCCCACACCACGACTCACCCCGCCCCCCGCCCGACCCGCCACGCCCACCCCCGGGCCCCCACCCCCGCCCCCGGCCCCCGACCCGGCCCGCGGGACGGCGGCCGCTCTGAGAACCGACTTTGTGCACCAGATCCGTACGACAGACCCGCAAAAGTACGGATCTGGTGCACAAAGTCGGGTTGTCCACAGGTCGCGGGGCGGAGGGGGCGGGCAGGGGGGTGGTTCGGCGAGGATTGGGGGATGGAGAGGCTCGGGGACGAGGTGCGGAGGCGGTTGATCGACCGATGGGCCAGACCGTTGAGGCACGAGGAGCTCAAGGAACTCGGGCTGCGCAAGTACGACATCGAGCGGTTGGTGCGCAAGGGTCAGCTGCACCACGCGCACGCACGGTACGTCACCGGGGGCCTCGACGTCCGGCACGCAGTCGCTGCGTGTGCCCAGGCAGCGCATCCGCGGTCGGTCATCAGCCATTTCACTGCGGCCGAACTGACTGGGCTGCTCGTCTGGACGAACCAAGACCACCGAACGTCGGTGAACCAGATGTGGCTGACTTGCGAACCAGGTCGCCGACGGAACCAACTACGGGACGACGTCGTACTCCGCAAGGCAGGGCTCACCGCAGAAGACCTCCAGTTGTACCGCGGTCTGTGGCTGACATCGGACGCGCGAACCACGGTGGACATCGCGCGCGAGCTCCCACCCCGGCAGTCGATCGTGACCGTCGACCACGCTCTGCGCGGATCCGTGTCGCGGGCCGATCTCGATGCGGTACTGGACCGCCAGTACCGCTGGCCCGGTGTGCACAAGGCGCGGGCGGCGGTCGCTCTCGGGGACCCCCGGTCCGAGTCAGCGCTGGAGTCGTACTCCCGGGTGATGTTCGCGGACAAGGGCGTGCCGGCTCCGATCCTTCAGGCGCAGATCGGTGGCGGCAGCGGCTGGTCGCCGTACCGGGTCGACTTCTGGTGGCCGGAGTTCCGCACGGTCGGCGAGGCCGATGGACTCGAGAAGTTCGAGGCGCCGACGTCGAGCGAGCGCCGCTGGCTGCTCCGCCGGGCGTTCGTCCGTGATCAGCAACTCGCGGATCACGGCCTCGAACTCGTCCATTTCGGCTGGGAGGACGCCGTACTGCGCCCCGACGACCTCGTCCGCCGCCTTCACGCCGCCTTCGACCGCGGATCCCGCCGTACCGGCCCTCCCCCCACCTGGCGCACCGCCGCCTAACCCCACCCCCACCAGCCCACCCCGCCAGCCCACCCCCCGACGCCGCTCGGTCTTCCCGACTTTGTGCACGAGATCCGTGTCCCCGAGGCTCCGCCGTACGGACTGCGTGCACAAAGTCGGACATGGCAGTACGCCGGGGGCCGGGGGGCGGGGGGTGTGTTGTTTGGGGGTGGGGGGATCGGGCACGGGGTGGGCTCGATGATGTCTGACGTTTGGAGTTGTTGTGCTTACCCTGACTGAGAACGCGACGCTGGTGATCAAGAGCATCACTGGGGTCGAGGGCGCGCCGGACGGAGCCGGAGTGCGGATCTCGCAGGACAACCCGGCGGATCCGGCGCTTGCGGTGACCACGACGGAGGCGCCGCGGCCTGGTGACCAGGTGGTCGAGGAAGCCGGTGCGCGGGTGTTCCTCGAGCAGAACGCAGCGAACGCACTGGACGACAAGGTTCTCGACGCGGCAGTCGACGACAAGGGCAGTGTCGAGTTCCTGCTGGTGCCGCAGGCGGGCGCCAACGGCACGGCACCGGTCTGACCAGCCGGCCTGGCCGGACCGGATGACCCCGGTCTGACCAGTTGAACGGGCGCGCGGCCGGGACCCTCCCTCCCTGGGTCCCGGCCGTCCGCCGATCTAGATCGTGCTGCTCTGGGCGATCCAGCTGTCGTGCAGTCGCGTGTACACACCGCCGGCACCGACCAGCTCCGCGTGCGGACCGCGTTCGACGATCTCACCGTTGTCGAAGACCAGCACCTCGTCGGCCGCTTCCGCTGTCGACAGCCGGTGGGCGATCGTGACCGACGTACGTCCGGCCATCAGCCGCTCCAGCGCGGCGTTCACCCGCACCTCGGTGCCGGGGTCGACAGCCGACGTCGCCTCGTCCAGAACAAGCAGATCGGGGTCCGCGATGTTCGCCCGGACCAGAGCGACCAGTTGACGCTCACCCGCCGACATCGACTCACCCCGCTGCCCGACCGGCGATTCCAGGCCGTCCGGTAACGACTCCAGCCAGTCCGTCAGCCCAAGCGACTCGAACGCCGCGAGTAGCTGAGTGTCCGTCACCTCGGGACGTCCGAAGCGCACGTTCTCGGACAGTGGCGCGTCGAACAGGTACCCGTCCTGCGGCACCATCACAACCCGCTCCCGCAGCGACTCGAACGAGATCTCCCGCGCATCCACCCCGTCCAGCCGGACCGACCCGTCGGTGGGATCCATCAACCGCGTCAACAGCTTCGCGAACGTCGTCTTGCCCGATCCGGTCTCGCCCACGACCGCGACCCGCCGGTGCGGCTCGATGCGTACGTCGACATCCCGCAGCACCAACTCGCCCTCCGGGTACGCGAAGTCCACGTCGTCGAACTCGACCGTGATCGGCCCCCGCGGCTGCTTCACACCCGACTCCCCCGGGTCCACCACATCGGCCGGTGTCGCGATCACGCCGAGCACCCGTCGCCAGCCGGCGAACGCGCTCTGCGCATCGGTCAGCACCTGAGTGGCGATCTGCACCGGATCCGAGAACAGCGCGACCAGGAACATGAACGCGAGGATCTCGCCGAGCGTCGCCTGCTTGTCCACACCGAGCAGCACACCCGCGGTCAGCACACCCGCGTTGGCCAGACCGGCCGCGAGACCACCGATCGAGAACGTCGCTCCGGTGATCGTCTGCGCCTTCGTGGCCTGTCGCCGGTAGCTCTCGATCGACGCGTCGATCCGGTCCTGCGTCCGCTTCTCGATCGCGTACGCGCGGACCACCTGCGCGCCGACGACCGGTTCGGCGATCGCGGACAGCATCTCGCCGACCTTCGCGCGGACCACGCCGTACGCCGAGGACATCGCCCGCTGCAGGTACTTGATACTCGCGAACAGCGGGATGAAGCAGATCAGCACCACCAGCGCCAACTGCCACGAGTAGAAGAACATCACCACGCTGGCGAGCAGCATCTGCCCGATGCTGACCAGGAACAGGAGTCCACCGGACTGCAGGAACTGCGACACCGTGTCGACGTCCGACGTGACCCGGCTGACCAGCGCGCCCCGGCGTTCGGTGCTCTGGGTCAGCACCGGCAGGTCGTGCACGTGACGGAACGCCCTGATCCGCATCGTGGCCAGCCCGCGCTCGGAGTTGATCGCAAGCCGCACGGTCGTCAGGTACGCCGCGGCCGCCGTCACCACCACACCCACCGCGCAGACCGCGCACATCCACGCGACATACGACATATCCGGGCCGCCCGTGCGCGTCAGCCCCTTGTCGATCGTCTGCTGAACAGCAACCGGTACGACGATCCGCCCGGCCGTCATCACGATCGCCAGGATCATCGTCACCACCCAGCCGTTGGCCAACTCCGGCGACACCTTCAACCCCTGCCGCAGGGTGTCCAACCCACTTGCGTTGTCCCCGTGATCCAGCCGACTAGCCTCAATCCCGCTCATGCGGATGCTCCTTCCGCGTCGAGATCGTCCAGCTCGGCTTCGAGTTCCGCCTCTTCCAGTCGGCGCTCGGCGTCCTTCTCGTAGGCATCGACGAGGTCGCGGTACGCGGCCGACCTCTCCTGCAGCTCCAGGTGCCTGCCCTGAGCGGCGATCCGGCCGTCGTCGAGGAAGAGCACCTCATCGGCCAGCGAGATCGTCGCCTTGCGATACGCGATCACCAGGACGGTCGTCGCGGCCTGGGCGCCCTGAACCGCCGAACGCAGGCCGGCCAGGATCCGCGCCTCGACCTGCGGGTCGACCGCGCTGGTCGCGTCGTCCAGGATCAGCAAGCGAGGTCGCCGTACCAGCGCCCGCGCCAGTGCGATTCGTTGCCGTTGGCCACCAGATAGCGTCGTACCGCGTTCGCCGACCTTGGTGTCCAGGCCGTGCGACAGCTCCTTCACGAAGCCGTCGCCCTGGGCGATCCTCAGCGCGTCCCAGACGTCGTCGTCGCTGTAGTCACCGCCGAGCGTGATGTTGCCGCGGATCGTGTCGTCGAACAGGAACGCCGTCTGGGCCACCAGCGCAACCGACCCGGCCAACTCGTCCCGCGCGAGCCTCCGCAGATCGACACCGTCGACCTTGATCGCGCCGTGCTCAGGATCGATCAGCCGCATCAGCAACGTCGTCATCGTGGACTTCCCGGCACCCGTCGGGCCGACCATCGCGATGGTTCGCCCCGGCTCGATGGTGAAGTCGAGCCCGGCCAGCACGTCACGCCCCGGCAGATACCCGAACCGTACGTCGCCCACCTGCAGCCGGGCCGCGTTTGGCGAAGTCAACGTGGCGTCGCCGTACTCCATCCCGCCCTTGGCGGTGAGCACCCGCTGGATCCGGTCCCAGCCGACAACCGACCGCGGCAGCTCACCGAGGACCCAGCCGAGCGCCCGGATCGGGAAGCCGATCAGCGTGAACAAGAAGGCCACCTGCACCACGTCACCCGCGTCGGCGCCGCCCGACCGGACCCGGCCGACACCGACCAGTAGCACCGCCAGCACACCCAGCCGGGGCAATCCGTCGATGACCGGGTCGAACATGCCTCGGGCCTTGTTCACCGCGATGTTCGCGTCCCGCAGTCGGTACGTCGGAGTCCGGAAGCGCTCGGTCTCCGCAGCCTCCCGGCCCAGCGTCTTCACCACCAGCGCGCCGTCGAACGACTCGTGCGCAACCTCGGACACGTCCGCGCGCAGCTGCTGCGCGCGAGTAGCGAGCGGCTGCAGGTACCGCTGGAAGATCACGTTCGCGACGAACACGAGTGGGAACACCAGGCAGCCGACCAGCGCGAGCCAAGCATCGGCCATGAACATCGCGGCGGTCGCGAAGGCCAGCATCGCGAGCACACCGATCGCCATCGGCAGCGGCGCGATCACGAACCAGGTCGATTCGACGTCCGCGTTGGCGTTCGAGAGCAACATGCCGGTCGAGTGCTGGTGGTGCCACTCGAGCGGAAGCTTGAGGTACTGCCGGGTGACCCGGCGCCGGTACGTCGCCTGCAGCCGGAACTGCATGACTCCCGCCCCGACCCGTCGCCCGACCACACCGATCGCGTTCAGGATCGCGATCCCGAGGAACAGCGTGATCAGCGTCGCGATCGCGCCGGAGGTGGTCCGCCCGGAGTCGAAGGCCGGCCGGAGCACATGGTCGGTCGACCAGCCCAAGGCCCAACCACCGGCGACGGTCATCGCGCCGTACAGCGCGCCGGCCACCACCGACAGCGCGAAGATCCGCGGCTCTTCCCAGATCGCGACCCGCAGCACCGCCAGCCCTCGCCGAGTGACGCTGCCCTTGTCGGGAACTTTCGGCATGGGCAAGACGCTCTCCAGGACAGTCAGGTGCGTACACAGAACTCGGGCATGACAACGATTGACATTCTGCCACTCCGGCGCCCGGGTCCGGTGTCTTGTTCCGGTCGGAACCGACCAAATCGGGAGTCGCTCGTACTTGGTGGCTACGATCGAGATGTGACCGACTACAGCCGGGTGGAACGACTCGCTCTGTGTGACCTCTTCGATCAATTGGGTCCCGATCAGCCCACTCTGTGTGAGGGATGGGACACCTACGATCTCGCCGTCCATCTCTATGTCCGGGAGGCCGATCCGCTGGCCGGGCCCGGGATCATGATCTCGGCGCTCGCGGATACGACCGAACGCCGGATGAAGCGGGCCAAGGAGCGCTACAGCTTCACCGAGGTGGTCGACAAGGTCCGGAACGGCCCGCCCGGATTCACGATCTACTCGCTGCCCAAGCTCGGTCACCAACTGAACACGAGCGAGTACTTCATCCACCACGAGGACGTCCGCCGGGCGCAACCGACGTACGACGTCCGCACCTTGCCGGACGGGCAGTCCGAAGCCCTCTGGAAGGGCCTGAAGCTCGCCGCCAAGACGATGCTCCGGAAGGCGCCGACCGGGGTCGTGCTCACCTTGCCGGACGGTACGTCGACAACCGCGAAGCGGACCACCGAGCGCGGCTCGGTGACGGTCACCGGTCAGGCCGGGGAGCTGGTGCTGTTCTGCTCCGGCCGGCAACAGGTCGCGGACGTCCAGCTCGACGGCAGCCCGGACGCGATCGAGCGGCTCACCGGCGCGTCATTCGGCCTGTGACTCCGACGCCTTGGCGGCGGCGGCGTGCTTGTGCCGGGCCCGTTGGATCAGGCTGCTGACCACTGTGGTCAGTACGACGAGCACGATCGCCGCCAGCACGCCCTGCCACGGCTTGTCGAACAACGCGAAGCCGAGCAGCCCGATCGCCATGTAGACCGCCGCCCACAACGAGGACGCGGCCAGGTCGACGATCGCGAACCGCTCCCACTTGTACCCGGCCAGCCCGGCCGCGAGCAGCACCGGGACCCGGCCGCCGGGGATCAGCCGGGAGGTCAGCAGCACCCCGATCTCGTGCTCGGCGAGGCGATCGCGGAGTGCGTCCAGTGAGGCGTTGTCGCGCAGCCAACCGATCCGTTTGGCCAGCCGCTCGCCGCCGAACCGGCACCCGGCGTACACGATCAGATCTCCGACGTACGCACCACCCGCACCGGCGATGAGCACACCGACGAGCCCGATCGGGTTGCTGTGCGAGGCCAGCACGGCACCGGCCGAGACCGCCGCACCCGTCGGCAGCACCGGCAGGACCGCGCCGATCAGGACGGCACCGGCCAGCGCGAACAAGTACCAGAGATCGAACCGCGCGTCCCCGCTCATAGGTTGACCTCGGTCGACTCGCCCGGCGCGAGCAGCTCGACCTTCACGGCCGGATCGACGTCGGCCATCGCGATCTTGAACCGCTCCCCCGGCGGCAAGAACAGCTCGGGCTTGACCCAGTCGAGCCCGATCGGCCAGAACGTCCCGAAATGGACCGGCACCGCCATTCGGGCCTCGACCCGGCGAACCGCCTCGGCCGCGCGGACCGGATCCAGGTGCCCCGGTCCGAGCGACGGACCCCACCCGCCGACCGGCACCAGGGCCAGGTCGACCGGGCCGGCCTCCGCGGCCAATCCGTCGTACAGGTCGGTGTCACCGGCGAACCAGACGCTCGGCGTACCCTCCACCCGGAACCCGAGCGCCGGTCCCGTGTGGGCCGACCAGGGCAGCCGACGGCCGTCGTGGTGGGCCGTGACCGCGGTGATCTCGAGCGAGCCGATCTTCACCTGGTTGCCGGGGGCAACCTCTATGCAACGGTCCGAGTACGCGGCGCCACCGTGCAGGTGGATCAGCTTCGCCGCACCACGCGGCACGACCAGAGCGGCGTCCGGCGAGACCTTGGTCAGCGAGGCGACGTGCAGGTGATCAGCGTGCAGATGTGAGACCAGTACGGCGTCACACCGCCCGGCCTCCGAGCTCGGAGCGGGTCCGCGGCGCCGGCGGAGATGCGCGATGCGTGAGGTCAGCACAGGGTCCGTGAGGAGCCGCGTGCCGTTCGCCTCGATAGTGGTAGTGGCGTGCCCCCACCAGGTGATCCGCACGCTTCAGGCCTCCACGCTCGACTCGATCGGTTCTTCCTGATCCTTGCGCTGGCCGAGCTTGTCCAGCCAGCTGATCAAAAGTTCATGTACCTCGTCGGAGCCTACGGGAGGCTCCTTCAGCTCCCAACGCGATGGGTGCACCAGGACCGCGTCGGTCTGCCAGCCGCCGATGCCGCCGTGACAGCCGACCAACTCCTCGAACGCCGCGACCTCATGCGTGTAGTCGTCCATCCGGCTGACCACCACGACGTCCCCGATGTGTGGCATCTCGGCTTGCCGCAGCAGCGCCGCCGGTGCCAAGGGACCGTACGGCGCGAGCGGATCCGCACCCTCGACGCGGCCGGACCGCAGCACCTGCACCCCGGCCTTCCCGATCGCGACCGGTCCTTCGGCCAGCGAGTCGACCACGACGAACCCGATCCCGGGATGCGTTGCCAGACCGGGGATGAGCTTCGGGTGCAGCAGCTCGATCTCCTCCAGCGGCACCCGGCCCGGCGTGGTGGCGAGGTAGATCAGCGCCAGGTTGCCCGACGCGGTGACCACCATCTGCTCGTCGGCGCCGACCGGTGGTTCGCAGTCCTTCGGGCCGAGCTCGGCCTCACCGCGCCCGGACTTGCTGTGCAGGGCCTTTCGGGTGACCGTTCCGGCCACACTCCGGCGCAGCGACAGCTCGGTCAGGAACGCGTTCACCGGACCCCAGCCCTCGGTCTTGCCGACCGCCGAGACCGCTTCCTTGGTGGTGTCGACCAGGTCGTCCACGACCTCGGTGAGGGTCCGGCCGTAGCGCTGGTGGAAGGTCGAGCCCTGACTCTGCCCATGATCGGACAGTACGACGATCTCGTAGGAGTGCGGCAGGATGTCGATGATCCGCTGCAGCGCACCGAGGACCCGGTCCAGGCCCTCGAGAGTCTGCAGCGACTCCGGCCGTGTCGGGCCGGCGTGGTGCGCGACCTCGTCGTAGTCGACGAAGTCGCAGTAGATCGCCGGGGTGCCCTTGACCAGCTCGTCGGTGATCAGCGAGACGTTCAGGTCACGCAGCAGGACGTTCGTGATCGCGCGCAGGAAGACATATCCGCCACCGCGCTTGACCCGCGGCACCAGGTGACGGACCCGCTGGCGCCTGGCCTGATGCAGCTCCTTCACGATCTCGCCGACGCACAGGATGAGACCGCGCGCGGCACCCTGCGGGCTGGAGAAGAAGCGGACGTAGCCGCGGCTGCGGCTGTTCGGCAGGGCGGCCCGGCTGAAGACGAGTTCGCACTTGTCCGCGTCGCCGGACCAGTTGTTGCTGATGCTCACGCCGCCGTCGGCGAGCAGTCCACGGCCGGTCGAGATGCGCGCCTCGATCTCGGCGGCGTCCCGGGCCCGGTTCGTCACCATCAACCGGGCGGACTCCTTCTCGTACCACCGGAACGCCGGGATCTGCCCGGACCCGCCATGCAGAATGCCGGCCTGGCTGGCCGGTGTGGTCGCCGGTACGCCGGTGTACCACGGGACCATCGAGTGTTTCCCGTCCCGGATCCAGCCACCCAGATTCGGCAGGTTGCCGGCCAGGACCATCCAGTTCAGCAGAGGTGCGGCCAGGCCGTCGATCTGGATGATCAGCATCCCGGTCTTCGGTGCGGCCTCGATTCTGCGGGCTCTGCGCCGTACGACGCGCATCACCTCGGCGACGTACGCGTCGTCGCTCCCGGCGTACGCGACCCAGCCGACGAACGCACTCACCGACGACATCACGATCGCGACCAGCAGCGGCGCCTCGACGCCGCCGTGCAGGTGCACGCCCGGGTCGATGGTGATGCCGAGGTAGACGACCGCGAACTGCGACAGCAGGCCGCCGACGAGCACGCCGATCGAGCCGATCAGGACCGCGATCCCGGCCAGGATCCAGCGCATCACCACGCTGAAGACCGCGAGCAGCACCACCAGCCGGAAGATCGGCAGCCGCCCGTCGCTACTGATCTGGGGCAAGGTCCAGAACGTGATCACGAGCGTGATCAGCGACGCGAGGCCGCCGTACAGCATCGCCGCGATGCCCCGGCCGGTACGGCGCAGGTCGAGCCAGACCGGCCGCCGGCGTCGCCGGTCCCCGGTCACCTGCTCTGGTGGTTTCGCCATCTGATGGATCGTGCTCCCCGTCGGTCCCGCTGTGCTGTACCGAGACTACGAGGCGCGGCCCACCCCGGCGCCACCGCGCCACGCAGCGAACGGGTTGTTCCCGGGTCGGCACCCGGGTGCGGCCGGGCAGATCCCTGATCCAGAAGGGTTTCGACGCTGGTCGAAACCCTTCCACCGGTGCAACCGGTGTGACGGGGCTGGCCGTCTGTGCGTCGTAGGGTGCGGAACGCATCTTGCTGAACCGAACCTGAGCTGAAGGAGTCTTTGTGAGCTATCTGCCGAGGGTGTCGAGGCGGGGGTTGATCGCCGCCGCGACCGCGGTGGCCGTCGTCGTCGGTGGTGTGGTGACGCTGTCGACCGGAGGCGCGGCTGAGGCACAGACGCAGGCGTCCACGCTGCCGGAGACTCTGGACGGCCTGCTCAACGACAGTCGGTACGTCGGCTCACAGGTCGGTCTCGTGGTCCGGGACGCGACCACCGGCGAGACGCTGTACGACCACAACGGCGGCGACCGCGAGGTGCCCGCCTCGAACGTCAAGTTCTTCACGTCGACTGCCGCGATGCACGTCCTCGGCCCGACGTTCACGTTCCACACCGACGTCCTGTCGGCGAACCCGGTGGAGAGCGGCACGATCCACGGCAACCTGTACCTCAAGGGGTACGGCGACCCGACCACCGTGCAATCCGACTACGCCTCGCTGGCCAAGCAGCTCGCGACGGCCGGCGTGACGCATGTCGACGGTGACCTGGTCGCGGACGACTCGTACTTCGACAGCGTCCGCCTCGGTGACAGCTGGGGCTGGGACGACGAGCCGGCTTACTACGCGGCCCAGATCTCGGCCCTGACGCTCGCGCCGGACGCCGACTTCGACACGGGGACGGCGATCGTCGAGACCCGGCCCGGCGCGACGGCCGGTGCCCCGGTCGCGCTCACGATGGTGCCCGCGAACAGCACGCTCAAGCTCGTCAACACCGCGACGACCGGCTCGGCCGGCTCGGCCAAGACGCTGAGCGTCCAGCGCGACCACGGCTCGAACGTCGTCCGCGTGACCGGCTCTGTCCCGCTCGGCGCGGCGGTCACGCAGTCGTTGACGACCGTCTGGGAGCCGGAGCTGTACGCGGCCGACGTGTTCCGGAAGGCACTCGCCGCGGTCGGCATCACGGTCAGCGGCAAGATCTGTCACGCCACCACCCCGGCGCTGGCCAAGCAACTCGCCCGGGACGAGTCGATGCCGCTCGGCGACCTGCTGATTCCGTTCCTGAAGAAGTCGAACAACATCCACGCCGAGACGCTGGTCAAGACCATGGGCGTCGTGGCCAAGAACAGCGGGACCTGGGCAGCAGGGCTCGGTGTCATCGCCGACTACGCCAAGAGCCAGGGCGTCGACACCAGCACGATCCGGATCTCGGACGGATCCGGTCTGACCCGCAAGGACAACCTGACCGGTAATGCCATCACCAACCTGCTGATCGCGGCACAGCAGGAGCCGTGGTTCCAGCAGTGGTACAACGCGCTGCCGATCGCCGGTAACCCCGCGCCGCTCATCGGCGGCACGCTGGCCACCCGGATGCAGAACACGCCGGCCGCGAACAATCTGCACGGCAAGACCGGCTCGCTGACCGGCGCCTCGGCGCTCTCGGGCTACGTGACCACCAAGGACGGCCGCAAGCTGGTGTTCTCGATGCTGAGCAACAACTACATCACCAGCCCGCGCTCGATCGAGGACGCCGTCGGCGTCACGCTCGCGTCCTGGTCCGACCAGGCGGCCCCGGCGAAGGTCTCGCCGGACAGCTTCCGCACCTCGCAGAGCGCGTGCGACAGCGAGTGGACCAAGGCACCCTGTAGTACTCGATAGTCCGTTGACAGTACGGCGGTCAGCCACGACGGGTGGATGACCGCCGTACTGCTATCTGGTCCGACCGGCACAATCCCTGGACCCCGGGCCCGGCGAGGTGGAGACTCCGGGCTAGTAGTTTTCCGCCTGGGTTTAGGGAGAGTCTCGTGAGTCATTTACCGAGAGTGTCGGGGCGTGGGTTGGTCGCCGCGGTAGCCGCTCTGGCCGCCACGGTCGGTGGTGTGGTGGTGCAATCGCCTACCGCGGCAGTGCAAGAGACCGCGTTGCAGCAGCGCCTCGACGGGCTGCTGACCAACAGCCGGTACGACGGGACGCAGGTCGGGCTCGTGGTCCGCGACGCGACCACCGGCGAGACGCTGTACGACCGGAATGGCGGCGAGCGGCTGCTGCCCGCGTCGAACACCAAGCTGTTCACCTCCACGGCCGCGATGCACGTGCTCGGTCCGTCGTACCGCTTCCACACCGATGTGCTCGCCACCGCACCCGTCCGTGGCGGGAAGCTCCGCGGAGACCTTTATCTGAAGGGCTACGGCGACCCGACCGCACTCGAATCCGACTACGCCGGCCTGGCCGAACAGCTCAAAGCGGCCGGCGTACGGCGGGTCGACGGCGACCTGATCGCGGACGACTCCTACTTCGACCACCTCCGCCTCGGCGACACCTGGTCCTGGGACGACGAGCCGTTCTACTACAGCGCCCAGATCTCCGCGCTGACGCTCGCCCCGAACACCGACTACGACTCCGGCACCGCGATCATCGAAAGCCTGCCCGGAGCCAAGGCCGGGGCTCCCCTGAAGCTGAACACGGTCCCGGCGAACGGCGTACTCAAGGTGATCAACACCGCGACGACCGGCGCCGTGGGTACGTCGAACACGGTCAACGTCGACCGCGACCACGGCACGAACGTCGTCAGGGTCAGCGGCTCGATGCCACTCGGATCCTCGGTCGAGCAGGACTGGATCACCGTCTGGGAGCCCGAGCTGTACGCCGCCGACGTGTTCCGCCGGGCGCTCACCGCACAGGGCATTTCGGTCCACGGCCGGATCAAGAACGCGACCACGCCGACCAGCGCGACCCGGCTGGCGCGGGACGAGTCGATGACGGTCGGCGAACTGCTCACGCCGTTCCTGAAGCTGTCGAACAACATGCATGCCGAGACGCTCGTCAAGGCGATGGGCGCGGTCGTCGACGCCGACGGCAGCTGGCCGGCCGGACTCGGCGTAGTCACCGACTACGCGAAGAGCCTCGGCGTCGACACCAGCCGGATCCGGCTCTCCGACGGCTCCGGCCTGTCCCGGAAGGTCAACGTGACCGCCGATGCGGTGACCGACGTACTCATCGGCGCCCAGAAGGAGCCGTGGTTCCAGCAGTGGTACAACGCCCTGCCGATCGCCGGCAACCCGGATCGCTTCACCGGCGGCACGCTGCGCAACCGGATGCGGAACACACCCGCCGCCAACAACCTGCACGGCAAGACCGGCTCACTCACCGGCGTCACCGCCCTCTCCGGCTACGTATCCACCAAGGACGGCCGCAAGCTGGTCTTCTCGATGATCAGCAACAACTACCTGTCCAGCCCGGTCTCGATCGAAGACGCGGTAGGCGTAACCCTCGCCTCTTGGTCCGACCAGACCCCACCCGCAGCCGTCAACAACCTGAAGACCACCCAAACCACCTGCGACCCGGAACGAACCAAAACCTGCTAAACCCGGCTCTCGTGTCCCACTGACCCGACACCCGATGGGTCAGCGGACAAGGCGTCGAGTCGTGGATCGGGGTTGGCGACAGGCCGGGAAGCCGCGCCGATATCCACGACTCGAATCACCCGAGCGCCTCGGCGCCGTATCTGCGGAAACTTCTGGTCGATATGCGCCCGTTTTCTTCCGGAAAGAACCGGTATGCGGCCGCAACCGCACCCCACGACCCGCCGACGTGATCACACCCAAGCGCCCCTACGTCCCGTAGGTGGCAACCAACGCGGTCGCCGCGGAGCTGTGTCTGATCTCCCGCGCTACCCACCTACCGAGCAGAAGGGCTCGAATCGGTTCGACAGTAGGGCGGTGGTTCAGCACGATGGGGTGCATGAGCGCTCTGCCTGCCGGGCACACGTTTCGACCGATGGTGTTGGCGGATGCGGAGGTGATTGCCGCGGAGTCTGCGGCGTACACCTCCGCGCTGCTCGGGTTTGCGAAGCACAGTCCGGAGGACGTGGCCAACTATCTGCGCGATCCCGGGGTCAACCTCGCCACCGATGGCTGGGTCGTGCTTGGACCGGACGGCGGGTTCGCCGGGTCGGCGGTTGCGGTGGCGATCGCCGGCGGAACCCACGTGGACATTGACATCCTGAGCACCAACCCAGACATCGTGGGCTGGCTGCTCGACCAGGCCGAACGCCGAGCTCGGGAGATGGGTCGGGGCGAGGTCGTCCTGAAAGTGGGCGTGATTCGGCAGGATCGGCTGCTGCCGGATCTCCTTGCGGCGCGCGGATATGCGATTGGTACGTCGGTGCAGCGGATGCGGATCACCTTCGACGGGCCGGTGCCGCCGCCCGCGGTTCCGGACGACGTGGTGCTGCGGCGCGGGGCGTCGGATGAGGCGAGTCGGCGGGCGGCACACGGCGTACTGATGGACGCCTTCGCCGAGCAGCCCGGGGCGCTGCCGCGACCGTTCGAGGAGTGGGTGGAGTCGCGGGAGAGCCGGTCGACGTTCGACTGGTCGCAGCTGACGACGGTCGAGCTCGACGGACGGGGCGTCGCCATGACCGAGTGCAACGACAACTTCGTCAGCACCGAGAACTGCGGGTACGTCGGCCGGCTCGCCGTCGTACCGTCGGCTCGGGGCCGTGGGCTCGCCAAGTTCCTGCTACACAACGCGTTCGCGGTCGACGCGACCGCCGGCCGGTCCGGCACGATCCTGCACGTGGACAGCAGCAACCCAACGCCGGCCGTCGCGCTCTACACCGCGGTCGGCATGCGCCCCGACCTGATCAGCGACATCTGGCGGCGAACGATCCAGCTGGCTTGAGACAGCTTCGTCCCTTCAGTACGACCCGCTCACCGTTGCTGCCCGCGTACACCGTGCGGTTCCCGACCGTGCTCTGCAGGTCGAGCTGCAGAGTGGTCGGCGCCGGCCCCGGGCTCGTGCACTGGTGACCGTCGTTCTGGTCCGCGTCGATGCCGTACCGGTACGCCGCGATCCGGACCGAGTACGCGTCCTGGGACAGGATCCGGACGACCGTGTTCGGCAGGCACGGCTCGATGGCGACCTCATCGGGTTCGACCCCGACGGTCAGCACCGACAAGTGCTCCGGATCCACTCGCGCGGAGGTCACCGCGATCTCGCCGCGCAACAGCACCACCGTCGTACCGAGCTTGTACTGCTGCGGCGCCGGCCCGTCGACCAGGTACGCCGACATCTCGAGCCCGATCGTCGGCTCGATCTCGGCCCTCGGGAGACTCAGACCAGCGGCGATGCCGGCCACGACCACAACCGCCGCAGCCGCGGCTGACACGACGTACCGCCGCCGCCGTCGTTCTTTGACGGCCTGTACGACGTCCTCGACCGGAGGCGCCTCATCCGGCGTGCACGCGGCCACATCCTCGGCCAACTCCGCCGGCGATCGCTCGGCCCGGGCCAGCCGGGATTCGACCGTCCGGGTCGCGAGTTGCAGCTCCTCGGCGATCTGCTCGACCGGCAACTCCAGCACGTCGTGCAGTACGACGACCGCCCGGGTGACCGTCCGCCGGCCCAGCCGGCCGATCATCGTCCGCACGGCAAGCGCGCGGACCCACGCCTCCGGGTCGTCGTACCGGCGAATCGCGTCCCACCGGCCGAGCAGCTGCACGTACGCGTCCTGCGCCACCGCCTCCGCGTCGTCGGGCGATCCCCCGATCGACACCAGCACGCCGATCAGCCGCGGCCAGGTCTGCCGGTAGAGGGCAGCCATGTCCGCCGCTGGGTCGCTGTCGTCCCGCACGGGGCCAGTGTCCCGCCGTCCCCGCGCCAGCGACAGAGGTTGCGTTCCAGAGATCTGAGAGATTACTCTCGAAACATGTCTCTCAGAAATCCGTACGGCGATTTCGAGGTCACCGACCCGCAAGCCATGCGGGCGCTGGCCCACCCGGTCCGGCTCGCCGCGCTGTCCTGGCTGCAGAAGAACGGCCCGGCCACGGCCACCCAGCTCTCGGAGCACGTGGGCGCCTCGCCGTCGGTGACCAGTTGGCACCTGCGGCACCTCGCGAGCTTCGGCCTGGTCGTCGACGGGCCTCCGCCCAGCGGCACCGATCGGCGCCAACGCTGGTGGAGCGCGGTCGCCCGCGGGTTCAGGATCGCCATGCCGGACACCGCCGAGGGTCTGGAAGCGGGTCGGCAGTTGCAGGCCCAGATGATGAAACAAGCCCTGGAGGCAGCGCAGCACTGGATCGCCGAGACCGAGCCTCAGCTCGATCCCGAGTGGGCTCGGGTGGCCCTGTCGGCGAACACCCGGCTGGAGGTCACGCCGGCCGAGGCCGCGGCGATCGAGACCGCGATCGAGCAGGTGCTCACGCCGTACGTCCAGCGCCGCGACGCCGGCGAGACGCCGGACGGGGCCCGGTCCGTCCGCTACCTGCGCATCACGTTGCCCGAAGCAACTACCTGAAACCCTGGGGGAACCGCCTGTGAGTACCTTGTCCGCCACCAGTCTCTGGCGGGACCGCCGCTTCCGGGCCTTCTGGTCCGCGCAGGGCGTGTCCGAGTTCGGCGACCGCATCACCGAGCTGGCCTTGCCACTGATCGCCGTCACCATGCTCGACGCCTCCCCCAGCCAGGTCGGCTTCCTGACCGCGGCCGTCTGGGGACCGAACCTGGTGTCGCTGTTCATCGGCACGTGGGTGGACCAGCGCCGGAACAAGAAGCCCCTGATGATCGCAGCCGACCTGTCCCGGACGGTCCTGCTGCTGACGCTTCCGGTGGCGTACTGGCTGGGCGTGCTCACGCTCGGCCAGCTGTACGTGATCGCGATCCTGACCGGTATCGCGGGCGTCGTGTTCGGAACTGCTTACGCGTCGTTCTTCGTGCGGCTGGTCGGACGGGATCAGTTCCTCGAGGCCAACAGCAAGCTCTCGTCGACCCGGTCGATCTCGTTCATGGGCGGTCCCGCCATCGGCGGACTGCTGATGCAGTGGTTGACCGCGCCGGTGGCCATCGTCGTCGACGCCTTGTCGTTCCTGTTCTCGGCCGCCCGGATCAGCCGTCTCGACGTCACACCGGGCGGATCCGACGAGACCGAGGAGCCACTGCTCGCCCGCGCTCGGGCGGGGATGCGCTATCTGCTGAAGCATCCCTACCTGCGCCGCAGTCTCGCGTGCTCGACCACCGTGAACTTCTTCAACTTTGTCGGGATGGCGTTGCTGGTCCTGTTCGCCAGCCGCGACCTCGGGCTCTCGGCCGGCACGATCGGCGTTGCCTTCGGGATCGGTTCGACGGGCGGACTGCTCGGCGCGATCTCCGCCGCACGGCTGAGCCGGATCTTCGGGGCCGGGCGCCTGATCGCGGCGGGAGCCGTAATCTTCCCCGGCGCGATGGCCCTGGTACTGCTCGCCCGCGGGCCGGAGCCGGTCCGGGCGGCCGTGCTGGCTGCCGGCATGTTCGTCGGGACCTTCGCCGTGATGTGCTTCGACATCCCGAACAACTCGATGCAGGCCGCGGTCACGCACGACCACATGCGCAGCCGGGTCTCCGGCGCGTACAGCAGCATCAACTACGGGATCAGGCCGCTCGGCGCGGTCGTCGGTGGGTTCCTCGGCACCTGGATCGGTGTCCGCGAAACCCTCCTCGTCTCCGCCGCCGGCGGCCTGTTGTCCGTGCTCTGGCTGATCGGTTCACCCAATCTGCGCACCCATCGGCTCGATGGGCTGGAACCGCCTGAGTTCTAGTCGTGGACCGCGCGGTCGGCCAGGTCCTCGATGTCGTCGACCTTGGCGACGGTCTTGCGGAGCGGGACCTCCTTGATGAAGAGGACCGCGACCAGGCTGACCACGGCGCAGGCCGCCGCGATCAGGAAGATCCGGCCGGTCGCGTCGCCGTACGACATCCGCACCAGCGCGGCCAGTTGCGGCGGCAGGTGGTTGACGTCGAGCAGGCTGGTGCCCGATCCGCCCTCCTGCAGCTTCCGCGCGGCCTCGGCTCCACCAGGTCCGGAGAGAAGTCCGGAGATGATCAGGTCCTTGACCCGGGCCGCGAGTACAGCACCCAGGACCGCGACGCCGACCGCACCGCCCAGGCTGCGGAAGAACGAGACCGTCGCGCTCGACGCGCCGATCTCCCGGACGTCGACGGTGTTCTGTACGGCGAGGACCAGGTTCTGCATCGTCATACCCATGCCGAGACCCATGGCCAGCATGCCGAGACCGACGTACCAGTACGGCGTCGTGTGGTCGATCGTGCCGAGCAGGACCAGACCAATCACGAGCAGGATCGCGCCACTGACCAGGTACCGCTTCCACTTGCCGTAGCGGGTGATCATCTGGCCCGAGCCGATCGACCCGATGAACGAGCCGAGCATCATCGGAATCGTCAGCAGGCCGGCCTCGGTCGGGCTGTAGCCGCGGGCGATCTGGAAGTACTGCCCGAGGAACAGCGCGCTGCCGAACATCGCGACCCCGACCGCGACGCTGGCGACGATCGCCAGCGAGGTGGTCCGCTTGCGCACGACCTTCAGCGGGACGAGCGGCTCGGCCGTCCGGCTCTCGACCAGTACGGCGAGGGCACCGAAGACCAGCGTGCCGCCGACGAACAGCGCCGACTGCCAGGAGACCCAGTCGAAGTCGGTGCCGGCGAAGGTCACCCACAGCAGCGGAAGGCTGGCGGTGATGCTGATCAGGATCGCGCCGAGGTAGTCGATCTGGACCTTGCGCTTGAAGGTCGGCAGGTGCAGGTACTTCTGCAGGATCACCAAGCTGATCACGGCCAGCGGGACGCAGACGTAGAAGCACCAGCGCCAGCCCAGCCAGGACGTGTCGACGATGACGCCACCGATGAGCGGGCCGCTCACGGTCGCGACCGCCATCACCGCACCCATGTAGCCGGAGTACCGGCCGCGGTTGCGGGGCGGGATCGCCGCGCCGATGATGGCCTGCGCCAGCGCCATCAGGCCACCCATCGCGAGACCCTGCAGGACGCGGGCACCGATCAGGAACGGCACGGTGTGGGACAGACCGGCCAGTGCGGAGCCGATCACGAACACCGAGATCGCGACCTGCACGAGCAGCTTCTTGCTCATCAGGTCGGCGAGCTTGCCCCAGATCGGGGTGGACACGGTGGTGGCCAGCAGGCTCGCGGTCAGGACCCAGGTGTACTGCGTCTGGGTGCCTTCGAGGTCGGCGATGATCGTCGGCAGGGCGTTGCTGACGATCGTCGAGCTCAGCATCGCCGTGAACAGCGCGGCGAGCAGCCCGATCAATATCTCGAGGATCTCGCGGTGGGTGAGTTCCGGCGCAGTGGGCACCTGCGTCCGGGTCTCGGTGACAGTCATCGTTCTCCAGTCGATTGATTTCGCCTCACGGCCGACTTGTTGACCTCGGTGATGGCGAGCGCGACCCGCTGCATGGTGTCTGCCGCGGCGAGCATCGCCTCGTCGTCGAGGTCCGCCAAGGCGGCGCGCAGATGCTGGGTGTAGGACGCGTACATGCCCTCCAGCTGGGCTCGGCCGTGCTCGGACATGCTGACCAGCCCGACCCGGGCATCGGCCGGGTCCGGCCGACGGCTCACCAGTCCGTCGGCCTCGAGGGCGGTCAGTTGCCGGCTCACGACCGACGGATCGACGCCGAGTTTCACGGCGATCTCACCGCCGCGCTGCTCGCCGTCCTTCATCAAGATCTTGAGCACGCTCGCGTCGGAACGCCGCAGACCGGCGTCCGGCATCAGGTGCCTGTGTTCGACACATCGGACGGCCCGGATCAGCGAACTGACCCCTTCGATGACCTCCTGTGTCACGGTGTCCCGTTCCACCCCTGGGACGTGGGGTTGCTGGGCTAGTTGCATAACCCAACTATACGTCCAGATAGTTGGTTTCTGCAACCATATGCTCGGAGTGCGCCCTACTGGTGACGTTGCGTGATGATCAGCTCAGGTCGTCGTTGAGCCGGGAGAGCAGGCGGCCGAGGTCGGCCAGGTCGGTCGGGTTCCAGCGGTCGAGGATCGCGCGGAACTCGGTCTGGCGCTGGGCCCGCATCGCGTCGTACCGCTCGGCGCCGGTCGTGGTCAGGCGGAGCAGGCGAGCACGCCCGTCGTCCGGGTCGCCGATGCGCTCGATCAGGCCGAGATTCTCCAGTTGGGTCATGCCGCGGCTGACCGTGGACTTGTCCAGGCCGAGCGCCTGCGCGACGTCGGAGGCCCGGACGCCGGCGCCGCCACCGGCCGTACCGAGCTCGATCTGCGAAATCAGCGCGTAGCCGGCCGCATCCATCTCCGGATGGACCCGACGCGCCAGCCGCAGCGACGCGGACCGGGCCCGGCGGAACAACGCGGACAGCTGCTGCTCGACATCGGCGACCATCTGTTCGGAGTGCTCGGCGTGCACCGGCGAGCTCACCGAACCACGACCCCGGCGTCGCGCAACGCCTTCTTGACATCGGCGATCCGGAAGTCACCGAAGTGGAACACGCTGGCGGCGAGTACGGCGTCCGCCCCCGCCTCCACCGCGGGTGGGAAGTGCGACGGATCCCCCGCTCCCCCGCTCGCGATCAGCGGTACGTCGACCACCGCCCGAACCGCCCGGATCAGCTCCAGGTCGAAGCCCTGTTTGGTGCCGTCGGCATCCATCGAGTTCAGCAGGATCTCGCCGGCGCCGAGCTCACACGCGCGTTGGGCCCACTCGATCGCGTCCAGCCCGGCCGACTTCCGGCCGCCGTGCGTGGTCACCTCGAACCCACTCGGCTGCTCCGCGGACCGCCGTACGTCGAGGGACAGCACGAGCACCTGGTTGCCGAAGCGGTGGGCGATCTCCCGGATCACCTCGGGCCGCGCGATCGCGCCGGTGTTGATACCGACCTTGTCCGCGCCGGCCCGCAACAGCCGGTCCACATCGGCGGCCTCGCGGACCCCGCCGCCCACGGTGAGCGGGATGAACACCTGCTCAGCGGTCCGCCCGACCACGTCGTACGTCGTCTCGCGCGAACCCGAGGACGCGGTGATGTCGAGGAACGTCAGCTCGTCGGCGCCCTCGGCGTCGTACACCTGGGCCATCTCGACCGGATCACCGGCGTCGCGCAGGTCGGCGAAGTTGACGCCCTTGACCACGCGTCCGGCATCGACGTCCAGACAGGGGATCACACGCACGGCAAGGCTCACGCGGCAAGGGTACCGAAGCCGCTATTTACGTCTGGCTGAATACCTCCGAACTTCACAACCCGTGACCCGACTGCCGTGTCTCTGTAAGAGGAGGGGGTCCGTCTCCCTTTGCCCGAAGTGGAGGTCCGATGCACACGACCATCAGCCGGCTCGTCGTGGCCACGGCGAGCCTGGCTCTCTTGTCCACCGCCGCCGTGGTCCCAGCCGTCGCCGAGCCCGGTACGCCGGGAGCCCCGGGAGTCGGGGACACCGTCTTCCCCGGCCTCGGCAACGGCGGCTACCAGGCCGAGCGCTACCTGATCGAGATGACGTACGACGCCTCGACGAAGCTGATCGATGCGACGATGACCATGACCGCCCGCCCGATCCAGCACCTGTCCGCGTTCAACCTGGACTCCTACGGGCTCGACATCCAGTCCGTCGACGTCGACGGCCGTCCCGCGACGTATGCCCAGGACGGCCACGAGTTGGCGATCACGCCGGCTCGCCGGATCGGGACGTCGTTCACGGTGAAGGTTCACTACCAGGCGGATCCGCGCCGGCTCAAGCCACCGCTGGGCGGGTTCGTGGCCACCCCGGACGGATTCAGTACGGCGCCGCAGCCAGACGTCGGCCACACCGTCTTCCCGTGCAACGACCACCCGTCCGACAAGGCCTTCTACACCTTCAAGGTCACCGCTCCCCCAGGCACGATCGGTGTCGCGAACGGCGACCAGGTGGGCGAGCACGCCAACCCTGACGGCAGTACGACGTTCACGTACGTCTCTCGGTCGCCGATGCCGACCGAGCTCGTGCAGATCTCCGTGGGTGACTTCGCCATCGTCGACCACGGCACGACGGCGGGCGGTGCGCGGCTGCGGGACGTCGTACCGAAAGCGCGGCTGGCGGATCTCACACCGGCGTTGGACCTGACCAAAGGACAGCTCGGCTGGTTGGAGGCGCGCCTGGGGAATTACCCGTTCGAGGCGTACGGCCTGCTGCCGGCGAACTCGGACGCGTCGGACGCCTTCGACTTCACCGGATTGGAGACGCAGACCCTCACGCTGTACAAGCCGAACTATCTGAAGCAGCCGGAGAACAAGATCGGCACGCACATGGTGCACGAGCTCACACACAGCTGGTTCGGCAACAGCGTCTCGCCGGGCGACTGGGGCAGCCTCTGGCTGAACGAAGGCAACGCGAACTACTACTCGTTCCTCTACCAGTACGAGCGCGGCTGGACCGACAGCCACGGCAAGACAACCATGGTCGACCGGATGAAGGAGACGTACGGGAACGGCGACATCTGGCGCGCCAAGTCGGGGCCGGTGGCGAGGCCGAACGCGGCCCACCTGTTCGACGACATCCGCTACACCGGTGGCACTCTGACCCTCTACGCGCTCTCGGAGAAGATCGGCGTGGAGAAGTTCAACCGGATCCAGCTGGCCTGGTTGCGCACCTACAAGAACCGCTCTGCCACCACCGAGGACTACATCGCGCTGGCCACCAGGATCAGCGGCGACAAGACGGTCCGGCCCTTCCTCGAGGACTGGCTCTACGGCACCAAGGAGCCTCCGATGCCGAACCACCCGGACTGGACGATCACCCCGCCGACCGCCAAGGCTCTGCGGACTGTGAACGTACAGAACGACCGCTACGACAGCTGATGACGAAGGGGGCTGCGGTTGGTTGCCTGCAGCCCCCTTTCCGCAGCCCCCTTTCCGGTGGCGGCTGAGGTCAGGAGGCGGGGAGCCAGGTGTCGTTGTCCAGCAGGACGACGGGACCACTCGGGGTCGTGGCCGTGACCGTCAGGCCTTCGCCGCCGACGACGACGTCGGTGTGGACGGTCGAGTTGTTGAGGCCGAGGGTGTAGCGCTCGTCGGGGGTCAGCTCCAGACCCTTCTCGACAGCGAAGGGAAAGCTCTGGCCCCAGGCGACATGGCAGCCCGCGTTCTCGTCGAACAAGGTGTTGTGGAAGACGACGCCCGTCTGCGCGATCCGGGACTCCTTGTCCACGAGGGCCACCTCACCAAGACTGCGGGCGCCCGAGTCCGTGTCGAGCTGCGCGCGGACGAGGTCCTCGCCGGTCGTGGCTGAAACCTCCGTGATCCGGCCGCCCGCGAACGTGAGCCGCAGCCCCTCGACCAGCTGACCGGAGATCACGACCGGCTTCGTCAGCCGAACCACACCGTCCGCCCGCCGTCGGTCCGGGCTGGTGAAGACCTCCTCGGTCGGGATGTTGGGCAGGTAGACGACACCGGCCTCGTCGGTCAGCGAACCGCCGGTCCACCGACAGTCGGGCAGCAGTCCGACGGTCAGATCCGTCCCGTCGCCGACGTACCTGAGCTCGCTGATCTGCAGCGCGTCGAGCGCCGCACAACGCGCCGCGAGAGCTGCCGACCGCTCCCGCCAGGCCGCAACCGGATCGGCCTCATCGAGTCGCATCGCCCGGGCGACCACGTCCCACAGCCGGTCGACGTCCGGCTCGCCGTACACCTGGGTGGCCCACTGAGCGTTCGGCGCGGCCACGACCGTCCATCGCCACCGCCCGCTCATCACGGCCTGCTGCCGGGCCGTCAGCTCTTGTCTCCGTACGGCGGCCAGCCGGGCGGAGTCGATCCCGGCGTACAGCTCG
Source organism: Kribbella sp. NPDC055071 (assembly GCF_053608045.1). NCBI lineage: Bacteria > Bacillati > Actinomycetota > Actinomycetes > Propionibacteriales > Kribbellaceae > Kribbella > Kribbella sp. NPDC055071. The sequence continues at coordinate 261,056 of NZ_JBSGUS010000005.1, read as the reverse complement.
GGATCCGTCGAACCGACCACGGCGATCGAGGCGATCCCGTCGTCGGTCCAAGCTCGGGTCCGTTCCAGCGCCCACGGCCGGTCGGCGGTCAGCGTCTCGAGGTCGGCGTACGCGAGATCGGACCGGCGTACGACGGAATCCGACCAGAGCACCTCCACCCAGCGCGCGCCGGCCCGGTAGGCGCTGTCGACGACCAGCCGGGTCACCTCGGCCTCGGCGACGTCGGCGGTGATCACCACGCCTTGGCCCGGTTGCACGTTCACGCCGACGCGAACGACCAGGTCGGCGAAGCGCTCCAGCAGTTCGTTGTTCATCCTCGACTCCGCTCTATTCACGTTGGCGTGAACATTGACAGATGTGCGAACATTGCGCAAGGCGTAAACGGAAAGAGGTCATCATGCTGGAGCCGCAGCCGGTCCGGGCCATCACCGACGTGGAGACGATGCGCGCGTTGTCGGACCCGACGCGGGTCGGGATCCTGCGCCTGCTGATGAGCGGCGACCGCTCGGCTCCGCCGGTGATGTCGGCCAAGGAGCTGGCGGCCGCCCTCGGCGAGCCGCAGACGAAGCTCTACCGCCACCTCAAGCAACTCGAGGCGGCCGAGCTGATCCGGGTGGCGGGGACCCGGCTGGTGTCCGGCATTCAGGAGCAGCGGTATCAGACCGCCCAGCTGGACTTCGCCATCAGCCGCGAGCTGGTCACGGACGAGGCGGGGTCCGGGGAGTTCGCCGGCACGCTGTCCGCACTGTTCGGCGAGTTCCGCACCGAGCTGGTCGCCAACCTGAGTGCCGGGCGGGTCCCGATCGGCGCGGAGGCAGAGACACCCCTCGGGCTGCTCGTCGGGCGCGGCATGGTAGCCAACGTGAGCCGCCACCGGGCGGCCGAGTTCCGGCGCCGGCTGCTCGCGCTGCAGGCCGAGTTCGACGCGCTCGAGGACGACGACCCCGACGGCATTCCCGTGCAGCTGTTGATCGGCTGGTACGCCGTCACCGAGCCGGCCGCCACGTAATAAGGGCTGTAGGCAACCATCTAGGTGCCTACAGCCCCTTTGTCACTTCCAGGCGCGGCGTTTGCTGCCGGCCGGTGGAACCGGGCGGGTCGACTCCCAGACCCGGCGCCAGCGGGCCGCGTCGGGGCCGGACTGTGAGGGCGAGCTGCCGATGGCGGCGCGGCGTCTGGCCTGGTACCAAGTGGTCGATTCCTCGTCGAGGAGCGCCGAGACCGCGGCGGCGATCCGCGGCGCGAAGTCACGGGCGCTCTCCCCCTCGGCCGGCCGGACGGGATCGCCGTACCGGACCGCGACGGTCGGACGGCCCGGCACCGGCCAGCCGCGACCGCGGGGCATCGCGGCGAACGAGCCCTTGATGCCGACCGGGATCACCGGCACGTCATGCTCGACGGCGAGGTAGGCCGCGCCCATCCGGAACCGCTGGATCCAGCCGTCCGGTGACCGCGTCCCCTCCGGGAAGACGACGACGTTCCAGCCCTCCGCGAGGAGGTCGCCGGGCGTGGAGCTCATGTTGCCGCCGCGCCGCTCGATCGGGAACGTGTTGAACACGATCGCCGAGCCGGCGGCCCGCCACCAGGTGTCGAAGAAGTAGTCCGCGGCGGCGGCGAACGCGGTCTTGCGCCGCATCGCGTCCGGCAGCGACAGCAGCAGCAACGGGGTGTCGAGGTGCGACGAGTGGTTCGCGACGATGATCGCCGGACCGTCCAGCTTGAGCAACGAGTCCAGCCCACTGACCTGCGGGTTGACCTCGAAGTTCAGGATCGCGTTCAGCGGTCCCTTCTGGAGGAAGTCGCGGACCGCGATCGCGGCCGGCGTCCGGGCCCACTTCGTCGGGAAGACCGGGGCCTCCTTCGGGATCACGTACGGCTCGGCCGACCGCGGCACCTGCGGGCGCCGGCCCCACCGCCACCCGCGCGCGACCTGCCGGACGTCCTTGACGGTCTCCCGGCTGAACTTCACCAGGCTCGTGCCCATCAGCGGACGTCCGCGAGCAGGTGCGGCGGGTTGTGCAGGAAGGTGATCGACGGCGACCGGCCGACCGAGTGGCTGACCATCTCGAGCGCGTCCGACAGCGTCGACGCGGACCGGAAGCCCATCCGCTCGACCGTCTTGCGGTTCGCGCCGACCCAGACGATGTCGCCGCAGTGGTCGAGGGCGTGGGAGATCCAGTACCACATGTAGAACGGGTGCACGCCGTGGTACGCGTTCGAGGTCCGGTATAGGTGGATGTACCAGGGGTCCTCGGCGTACTGCTTCTCGAACTTCGCCTCGATCGTGGCCGGGTCGGTCGACTCCGACAGCACTTCCTCGAAGAAGTCGACGTACGACGGGTGGTGCAGCTGGCTGAACTCGTAGTCCACCGGGTGGTACAGGATCACCGCGCCGTCCTTGCGGACGATCGGGTTGCCCCGGTAGGAGTTGAAGTAGTAGCCGAGCCCCATGCACGCGGCCAGGATCGGGTTCATCACCGAGTTCACGTTGTAGGGGCCGATGAACGGCACGCCCATGATCGCGACGTCGGACTGGCCCTGGACCTCGACCATGTGCTGGCGGTGCACGTTCTCGATCGTCTTCTCGTGCACCGGCTCGATCTTGCCGGCGTTGATCCCGGTCAGGCCGTAGTTCGACCGGACGTCGGTGAAGATCTTGTGCCGGACCCGGGTCGGCGCCGCGGCGAGCGCGCGCTTGGTGCCGAGCATCGAGGCCTGGTCCTTGAGCGACCACTCCCACTCGCGCTTCTGCAGGAACTCCAGCGGCCCGCCGAAGATGTCGTTGTTCAGCGTCGTCTCGATCTGGAAGACCTTGACGTGCTCGGTCAGCACCTCGCCCATCCGCCAGGCCGACTCGTGCATCTTGGACCGCTTGTGGTCCATGAAGGAGCGCGAGTTGATCATCGTGTGGCTGTTGTGGTGGTGCTTCAGCGACTTGTACGACGCCAGCCCGATGGACGTCGACTTGTGGCCGCCGTCCATCGCCACCAGGTTCACGTTCACGTAGACCAGCAGGTCGGACTCGGCCGCCCGCTTGGAGATCTCGACGTCCTCGCCATGCCTGGTCTGGCCCAGGTGGGTCAGGGCCGCGGCGTCCTCGGCGTCGAAGTTGTAGAGCTTGCCGTCGGGGTAGAACGAGCGGAACACCCGCTCGCCGACGATGTCGCGCAGCTCGTTCGGGGTGAGCCGGCGGTGCAGCGCGTTCGCCGAGATCAGCTCGACGTCGTCGACTCCCGCGGCCGCGGCCAGCTCGAGCACCGCCTCGATGACGCGCTGCCGGATGTCCGGCTTCTTCATCGGCGGCAGCGGGATCGAGATGTCGTCGAACGCGATCGTCAGCCGCATCCCGGCGAACAGCAGCTCGGGCAGCGGCTCGGACTCGAGCGGGTTGAGCAGCGCGTTCTGGATCGCCTCCTCGACGTCCCGCACCGGCGGAAGCGCCTCCGGCGGGTACACCACCCGGGTGCCGAGCGGGAAGCGCTCCAGCAGGAAACCCTCACCGTTGTGCACGAGCAGCGGCGGAGTGCGGTCGTCCACCTCAAGCACAAACCCTGGCCGAGACATGTCAGAACCTCTCTCGTCGTACGTCGTTCTGTAGCGCCCTCATGAGGCCCTCACATCGAAAGCAACCTTGACCGTGCCGAGTCGGCCGGCCGAATGCGCGTGGTCGATCGCCTCGCGCCAGCGGTACAGCGGGTACGTCGCACCGACGATGCCGTCCAGTGGAGCCCGGGCGGCCAGATCCAGTGCGGTCTCGAACGCCGGGCGCCCGTTCGGCTCCTCGCGGGCCGAGGCGTAGGTGCCGGTCACCTCGAGCTCGCGGAACCACACCGGCGACAGGTCGGCGCCGCTGGCCGGCATCCCGGACAGCAACACCCGGCCACCAGCCTTGGTGACCCGCAGCACGGTGTCGATCGAGTCCTTGCTGCCGACTGCATCGACCGCCACGTCGACGCCGCCGAGCAGGAACTCGCCCGATCCGAAGTCGTGCTTGAGCCGGAAGGCCCCGGTCGCGCGGCGGACGCCACGGAACACCTCATCCGGAGCGACCACGTCGCTGGCACCGAACGCCCGCGCCAGCTCGCGCTGCTTCGGGTGCTTGGCGACAACCGTGATCCGTCCGGCCTGGGTCAGCTCGCGCAGTGCGAGGGTGGCGAACAGGCCGACCGCACCTGCACCACTCACCAAGACCGACTGGCCCGGCTCCACCTTCGCCCGGAGCGCCGCGTGCACCGCTCCGGCCAACGGCTCGACCAGCACGGCCCGCTCGTTGGTGAGTGCCTCGGGTACGGCGTACAGCTGGCTGCGATGCGCGATCATCACGTTGCCCCAGCCGCCACCGGTGTCGCGACAGAATCCTGTCTGCAGACCCGGCGCAACGTGGCCGACCGTGATCCGGTCGCATCGGTTGGTGTGGCCGGAGGCGCAGCCCTCGCAGGGCTCGACACCGCGAGCCGCGCAGGTCAGGACGCTGTCCATCACCACCCGGGTGCCCTTCGGCAGGTCCTCGCAGTCGTCGAGCAGTTCGCCGACGACCTCGTGGCCGGGGACGAACGGCATCGACACGACCGCGGAGAAGTACAGCTTGGTCGAGCCGGTCACCATGCCGAGGTCGGAGCCGCAGATCCCGGACAGGATCGGGCGGATCCGCGCCCACCCCTCCCGCTCGGCCTTCGGCTCGTTGATCGTGACGAGGCGCAACGGCGCGGCCGGTCCGGTCAGGATGCCGGGGATCCGGCCACCGACCGCCTTCGCCGCAAGGAACTTGGCGGGCGATCGGTACATCTCCAGCGCGAGCATCATTAAGCGTTCACCCCAGGAATCTCCAGTCGGGACGAGGTGGACGGGGTCTTCCAGTCGACGATCTGCCACCGCGCGGCCCGGGCGGCCCGGAACAGCGACACGTCCGGCGAGACGGCGACCGGATTGCCGACCGTCTCCAGCATCGGCAGGTCCGAGTGGCTGTCGGCGTACGCGTAGGACTTGGACAGATCGATGTTCGTCCCGCGGGCGCGATGCTTGATCCACGCGGCGCGGGACTCACCGACCAGCGGCGGTCCGGACAGGTAGCCGGTGCAGCGGCCGCGGTCGTCGACCGCCAGCTCGGCGGCGATGATCTCGTCGAACAGCGGCTCGAGCGGCCGGGTCAGCGGCCGGACCGCGCCGGTGATCAGGATCGTCTTGTGCCCGGCCGCGCGATGCTCACGGATCCGTCGTACCGCGGCGCCACTCAGGCGTTCGAGCACGTGCTCGGCGAGGATCTCGTCGACGATGCGGTTCAGTTCTTCAAGGTCGGCGCCCTCGTACCGGCGGTAGATCGTGCGCAGGAACGTACCGCGGTCCTTGCGTTCGGCCGAGATCAGCTTCGGCAGCCGGCGCAGCATCTGGCCGACCTCGCCGACCCGCTGGTGACTGTCCAGCTCGGGCAGCCGCATCCACAGGTAGGTCTCTATCACGTTCGACGACAGCAGCGTGCCGTCCATGTCGAACGCGGCGATGATCTCCGAATCCTGGTTCGGCTCGACCTTCTTCAGCACACCGGCGGACTCGGCCAGCGCCTTGTTCCGCTTCTTCCGTACGACGTCGAGGCGGCGCATCGACTCCGTGACGCTCGGGCAGTGCAACTCCTGCAGGTAGTACTGCCAGTCGACGACCGCGGTGTCGCAGGCGAACTTCTCCTTGTCGTCGCCCTCGAGCGCGTTGTGCAACGCGAGCACGTTGTCGTCGATGAACTGCAGCTCGGCCTGCGCATACTCGGAATACAGATCCATGTAGCGGCGGAGGAAGTCGAGCCGGCGCTTCTGCACGTCCAGCTCACGGGCGTACTTGCGGACCCGCTCGCTGCGCGGCACGGTCGTGATGATCCGGTCCGCGATCTTGTGGGCCTTCTCGCCGTACCTGAGCATCGTCTCGACCGAGTCGCCGCCGGGGAACTTCCAGACCGGCAGCCGGACCGCGCCGCGCTCACCCAGGTCGAACGGGTGCTTGGAGAAGTACTCGCGGACTCCGGCGTACAACTGCTCGAAGGTCAACGGGTTCCGGGAGCCGGAGCCGATGTGGTAGTACTCCGGCTTGCTCAGCTCCGGCTCGGTCGCCATCACCGCGCAGATCGCGCCGACCACGTGGTCGACCGGGATGATCTCGATCACCGAGTCCGGACTCGCGGGGAACTCGGGGAGCTCGCCGCGACCGTAGGCCAGGATCAGCGGCTCGGCCATCTTGAAGCCCTCGATCCAGCCCGGGTGCGGGCTCTGGAGCGCGGACTCGATGATGGCCGGCCGGACGATCGAGGTCGGCAGCCTGCCGGAGAACTCCTCCACCACGCGCTCACCGAGCGCCTTGGTGAACGTGTAGCAGTCGGTCCAGCCGAGGCTGCGGGCGCGCTCGGTGCCGGTCTCCACCAGCTTCTTCGCGACCCACTCGTTGCGGCGGCGCTCGGTGTCGGCGGCCGCGGTCAGGTGACCGGCGCGACGGTGCAGCTTCTCGGACTCCTTGCGGAACTTGGACAGCATTGCCGCAGAGCGGGACTGCTCCTCGATCCGGGCCTTCATCGCCATCCCGGCCTCGGATTCGACCCGCCAGTCGACTGTGTGGTCGACGGGTGCCTCGGGGATCGCGCCGCGGCGACGGCCGGCGGTGTAGGCGGTGGAGATGTGCACGTAGTGGATCCGGCGGTCGGTCCCCTGCCGGCTCTCGTCGATCCGCTCGAGCAGGCTCTTGGTGCCGAGCACGTTCGTCGTGAACGCCTCGTGGATCGGCGGGTCGAAGCTGACGTCACCGGCACAGTGCACGACGATGTCGAGATCCGTCGGCAGTTCGGGTACGTCGGCCATGTCGCCGTCGATCACCTGGATCCGCGCGCTGCTCAGCGCGTCGGCATCGGCGTACTCGGTGCCCTCGCCGTAGAACGGCTTGAAGATGTCCTTCCGCAGCAGCTGCGCCATCCGGTCGGTGCCGGTCAGCGAGCCCTTGGGGCGGATGATCGCGACCACGGTCGTCCCGGGCAGGTCACCGATGATGCGGTGCAGCAGGGCCTCGCCGACGAACCCGGTCACGCCGGTGACGAGGACCTTCTTGTCCTTGAGCTTGTCGGCCAGACTCACTGGTCGCCTCCACGCGTGAGTTCGAGTGCCTCGGTCAGGGTGAAGGCACCGGCATACAGGGCCTTACCCACGATGACGCCTTCCACGCCGTCCTGGACGAGCGTGGCGAGTGCCTTCAGGTCGTCCAGGCTGGAAACGCCGCCCGAGGCGATGATCGGCTTGTCGGTGCGCGCGCACAGATCGCGGTACAGGTCGAGGTTCGGACCTTGCAGCATGCCGTCCTTGGTGACGTCGGTGACGACGTACCGCTCGCAGCCGGCTGCTTCGAGCCGCTCGAGCACCTCGTACAGGTCGCCGCCGTCCTTGGTCCAGCCGCGCGCCGACAGGGTCCGGCCGCGGACGTCGAGTCCGATCGCGATCCGGTCGCCGTACTGCTGGATGATCCGGTCGCACCACTCCGGGTCCTCGAGCGCCGCCGTCCCGATGTTGACGCGGCGTGCGCCGGTCGCGAGAGCGGCCGCGAGGGAGTCGTCGTCGCGGATGCCGCCGGACAGCTCGACCTGGACGTCCAGCTTGCCCGTCACCTCGGCGAGCAGCTCACGGTTGCTGCCCCGGCCGAACGCGGCGTCGAGATCGACGAGGTGAATCCAGTCCGCCCCGGCATCCTGCCAGGCCATCGCCGCCGCCAGCGGATCGCCGTACGACGTCTCGCTCCCGGCCTCTCCCTGCACCAGTCGAACGGCCTGTCCGTCCGCCACATCCACGGCAGGCAGCAGTAGCAGGATCTCTGACATGGGGCACACCCTAGAGGGCGTTCCTGTCGGTTTCGTAACCCGCTGCCCCGCTGAATCACTGAGATCCAATCTGTCTCAGCAATACCAGCATGCTTAGTGGTCTTACCCGAAAACACGCTCGCAGCTGGCTCCCAGGTGACCCGCAGAGACCTCCCAAGAACGCGCGGCAGGCTCGGTTCTGTCGCCCACTACAGAGGAGTCTCATCGTGAAAACCCAACGATCCCGACGCTGGATCGCCGTCGCCGGTCTACTGACCGCTGTGCTCGGCGTCACCGCCGCTTGCTCGTCGTCCACCACGTCAACGCCTGCTGCCTCGCCGTCGTCGTCCTCGACAGCACAGCGGCCCGGGCCAGAGGGTGGTGGCGGTCTTGGTGGCGGATCCAACGCCCGGTCGGCCGCAGCCGCGGGAGGTTCACTCGGCACGGTCGACACCGTGTCCAGCTCGGGCTTCACGCTGACGACCGCCGGCGGACAACAGGTCACCATCACGTCCTCGGCGTCGACGACGTACCTCAACGGGACGACCTCGACCACCGCGAGCGCTGTCACGAAAGGCACGACCGTCCTCGTCCTCGGAACGGCGAGCGGGACGACGATCACGGCAACGCAGGTGATCGTGGAGGCGGCCGACAGCGGGAGTACGACGGCATCCACGGCGGCCGGAGTGGTTCCGTTCCAGCAGGGCGCACCGAGTGCGGCCAAGAACGTCGGTGCGATCCCGGCGAACTACACCGAGGGCGAGGGCACGATCGTTAGCGGAACCGCCGCCAACAAGGCCACCGAGGCTGCGTTGCTCGCCTATCCGGGAGGTGTCGTCGACCGCGTGGTGCAGCTGAGCAACGGCGAGTACGAGGTGCACTACATCGGCGTGAACTGGCCGCACCACATCTTCGTCGACAGCACCTTCAAGGTGGTCGGTGCCTTCTAGTCCGTACGCTCGGGCTCGTGATCACTGTGACCGAGCTCGAGCGGGATCCTCACCCTGCCTTGGCCGCGCTGCGGCCGATTGGGTGGGTGGAAGCGCTTGGCGGGTGGGTGGTGGCGTCGCGGGCCTTGGCGATGGAGGTACTGCGGGATCCGGAGACCTTCACCGTCGACGATCCGCGGTTCTCGACGGCTCGAGTGGTCGGGCCGTCGATGCTCTCCTTGGACGGTGCCGCGCATGCCGCGCATCGCGATCCGTTCGAGTCGCCGTTCACGCTCGCCGAGACTCGTCGCCGGTTCGTCGAGCCTGTTCGCCAGACGGTCGACGAGCTGATGGCGGCGATCCAGCCGGCGTCGTCCGGTCAAGCGGAGGCTGACCTGCGGACCACGGTGGCCGGGCCGTTGTCTGTTGCGGTGGTGGCGTTGTCGCTCGGGCTCCCGCCGGCCTCGGCCGCGACGGTGCTGGAGTGGTACACCGCCATCTCCGACTCGGTCACCGGAGTGGCGGCCGGGCGGGAGGTGACGGCCGAGGGCGCCGCGGCGTTCCGGCTGCTGCACCACCATGTTGCCTCGGGCATCGACTCGTCGGACTCGCTGGTCGCGGCGGCCGCGCAGGCCGGACTTGGGGTGGACGAGGTGGTGGCGAACGCCGCCGTACTCATGTTCGGCGGGATCGAGACCACCGAGGGGATGATCACCAACGCGCTCTGGCACCTGCTGACCCACCCGGACCAACTCGACCTCGTCCTGGCCGACGACGCACTGCTCCCCAACGCGATCGAGGAATCCCTCCGCCTCGAACCGGCCGCCGCCGTCGTCGACCGCTACGCCACCCGCGACATCGAGCTCGCCGGCGCCACCATCCACCGGGGCGACCTCGTCACCGTCTCCCTGGCCGGCGCCGGCCGCGATCCGGCCGTCTTCGAGTCGCCGGACGACTTCGACGTACGACGCCCGAACGCCCGCCGCCATCTCGCCTTCGCCAGCGGCCCGCACATCTGTCTAGGTATGCACCTGACCCGCCTGGAAACCCTGACCGCAGTCGCCGCCGTCCTCCGCCTCCCCGGCCTCCGCCTCAACCCGGACTCCCCACCACCCCGAGGCCTGGTCTTCCGCAAACCGCAGGCCCTCAACGTCAGCTGGGACGCCTGACCCTCAGGACAGCGCGCCGAGCTGCTGCATCATGCCGAGGTCGTCCCGGACGGCCCAGTGCTCGGAGATCAGGCCGTCCTTCACCCGGAACATGTGCGCCAACTCGACCGACACCGGCCCCTCCGGCGTCGGGATGCCCCGGAACTCCGTCCCCTTCCAGGTGGCGGCGCGCACGCCGTACAGGACCACCAGATCGCCCTCGGCGATCAGGTGCTGCTCGACCCACCGTTGATCGGGCTGCAGCCGCAACGAGAAGGCGACCACGTCCTTGACTCCCTGGATCCCCTGCCGCCGCGCCGGTGCGGCGTGATTCACGAAGTCCGGCGCGCAGATCTCGTCGAAGACCTCCGTACGACCCGCGAGTCCCTCGTCCATGAACCGCCGTATCAGCGCCTTGTTCGCTTCGGTGCTCATCGACTCCCCCTCTGTCCTGGTCAGCCCGAGTCTGCGGCAACGGCATTTCCCAGGCATTTCACGGCGCACTTCATCGGGCCGTCAGCTGGGACGCCTGAGCAGCAGCGTTGCCGCCGGGTGGACCGGCATAAGGCGGTCGGGGTCGGCCGCGGCGTCCGCGGCGAACTGCTCGAAGCCCGGGTCGAGTTCGTCCGGCGGGAGGTGCTCGAACGTCGACAACGCCCTGAGCTTCAGCCGCTCGTAGCTCTCGCGCAGGGTCCGCGGTTGCTCTGTGCTGACCCAGACCGGTTCATCGGCCGCCAGTAGTCGGGCGGTGCGGGCGAGGTCCGCCGCATCGGCGACGGACAGGTACATCCCGGCGTCGACTTCGCGCGCGGACGGGAAATAGTCGTACCAGAACAGATCCGGCATCACGTCCGCGAACTGGCTCCGCAGGAACGCCACTCCCCCGGGCACGAGCACCCGCCTGACCTCGGACAGCGCCTTCAGCTGATCGGGGAAATGATGGAACGACAGAAACATGAGTACGGCGTCAACCGATGCCTCAGGCAACGGAATCTCCTCCGCCGCGCCCTTCAGGTAGGTCACCCGCGGATGCGCGGCGCTCGTCTCGGCCAGCCCACGCATCCGATCCGACGGCTCCACGCCGTACACGGGTCCTTGGAACTCCTCAGCCAGACCGGGAGTCAGGCGCCCGCTGCCGCTGCCGAGATCGAGGATGCGCAGCGGCCTCTCCGCCGGCAGGTACGCCGCGAGCGCCGCAGTCCACCGTCGAACCTCATCGGGGGCCATCCCGCGCCCGGAGGTGTAAACACTGCCCATCCGACCGTCATAGTCCACCATGCACGGACCTTAGCCGTGGAAGACGTCGTACGCGAGACGAACAATCAGGGCCGACACGACGACCAGGAAGATGATGCGAACGAAGCGGCTGCCGCGGGCCACCGCCGTACGGGCGCCGAGGAGACCGCCGAGCATGTTGGCGGCGCCCATGATCAAGCCGAGGCCCCAGAGTGGAGCGCCGTGTAGCGCGAAGATGATGATGGCGCCCAGGTTCGTGGCCACGTTGGCGATCTTCGCCTTGGCACTGGCCTGCAGGAAGTTGTACCCGAGCAAGCCGACCAGCGCGAAGATCAGGAACGACCCGGTGCCCGGCCCGACTGCGCCGTCGTAGAACCCGATCAGTACGCCGATCGCACTCGCGGCGACGTAGTGATCGCGCCCGTCGAAACGCAACGCGGTCCGCGCACCCAGCGACGGCTTGAACGCGGTGTAGATCCCCACTGCGACCAGCAGCACCAACACGATCGGCTTGAACCACGTCATCGGGATCCTGGTCGCCACCAGCGCACCGACCGCGGCTCCCATCCCGGCCAGAATCGCCAACGGCAGCACGGTTTTGCGGTCCGGCCGAACCTTCACCCCGAACGTGACCGCGCTCGTCGTCGTCCCGAACAACGACGAGATCTTGTTGGTCGACAGGATCTGGGCGGGCGACGCGTTCGGCAGGCCGAGCAGCATCGCCGGCAACTGCAGCAACCCGCCGCCACCCACCACCGCATCGATCCAGCCGGCCGCGAACGCCGCGATCACCAGGAACAGCAGGGTCAACAGCGACACATCAGGCACGGCCCCGATGATCAGGTAAGGCCATACTCCCATTCAACCCTTACATGCCTGAATGAGAGGGACCTCACTGATCAGTCGCGGACAGTGTGGAACAGGTGATCGACGACGTCGGCGACCGGGACGTCGGTGCGGTCGCCCGAGCGGCGGTCCTTGACCTCGATGGTGCCGTCGGCCAGGCCCTTGCCCACCACGGCGATGGTCGGGACACCGAGGAGTTCGGCATCCTTGAACTTCACCCCCGGAGAGACCTTCTCGCGGTCGTCGTACAGAACGGTCAGACCGCGCGCCTCGAGCTCCGTGGCGATCTCGGCGGCCTTCTCGAAGACCGCGGAATCCTTGCCGGTGGCAACGAGATGGACATCGGCCGGCGCCACCTCGCGCGGCCAGACCAGGCCGAGCTCGTCGTGGTTGCCCTCGGCGATCGCGGCCACCGCACGGGTGACACCGACGCCGTACGAACCCATCGTGACCGTCACGAGCTTGCCGTTCTGGTCGAGCACCTTGAGGTCGAGGGCCTCGGCGTACTTGCGGCCGAGCTGGAAGATGTGGCCCATCTCGATCCCGCGCGCGCTCGACAGCGGACCCGAACCGTCCGGCGCCTCGTCACCGTCGCGCACCTCGGCGGCCTGGATGGTGCCGTCGGCACCGAAGTCACGCCCGTACACGAGGTTGATCACGTGGAAGCCGGACTTGTCCGCACCCGTCACCCACGCCGACCCTTCGGCGATCCGGGGGTCGAGCAGGTAGCGGATGCCCGACGCGTTCTCCGAGCCGAGCACGCCCGGGCCGATGTAGCCCTTGGCCAGTGTCGGGTGCTTCTCGAAGTCGGCCTCCTCGAACGCGACGACCTCGGCCGGCTCCACCTGCGCGCCGAGCCGCTTCTCGTCGATCGCCCGGTCGCCCGGCACGCCGATCGCCAGCGGCTCGCGCGTGCCGTCCGGGTTCACCAGCATGACGAGCACGTTCTTCAGCGTGTCCGCGGCGGTCCACTCGCGCCCGTCGGTGCGGGGGTGCTTCGCGTTCAGAGCGTCGACCAGCGTGTCGATGGTCGGCGTCTCCGGAGTGTCGACCACCTCGGACGCGGGCACAGCGGACGCGTCGACCGGCGCCGACTGCGGGACCACGACGGCCTCGACGTTGGCGGCGTACCCACCCGGCGAACGGACGAAGGTGTCCTCGCCGTTCGCCGCGATCGCGAGGAACTCCTCCGAGCGCGACCCACCCATCGCGCCCGACATCGCCTTCACGATCACGTAGTCGAAGCCGAGGCGGTCGAAGATGTTGATGTAGGCCTGGCGGTGCAGCTCGTAGGACTTCGCGAGACCGTCGTCGTCGACGTCGAACGAGTACGAGTCCTTCATCACGAACTCGCGCCCACGCAGCACACCGGCGCGCGGGCGGGCCTCGTCGCGGTACTTGTTCTGGATCTGGTAGATCGACAGCGGCAAATCCTTGTACGACGAGTAGAGCTCCTTCACGACCAGCGTGAACATCTCCTCGTGCGTCGGCCCGAGCAGCATGTCCGCGCCCTTGCGGTCCTTGAGGCGGAAGATGTTCGGCCCGTACTCGGTCCAGCGGCCGGTCGCCTCGTAGGGCTCGCGGGGCAGCAGCGCCGGGAAGATCAGCTCCTGCGCGCCGATCGCGTTCATCTCGTCGCGGACGATGTTCTCGACGTTGCGCAGCACCTTCAGGCCCAGCGGCAGCCAGGTGTAGATGCCGGGCGCGGCGCGGCGGATGTACCCGCCGCGGACGAGCAGTTTGTGGCTCGGGACCTCCGCGTCCGCCGGATCCTCGCGAAGGGTGCGAAGGAACAGCGACGACATGCGCAAAATCACGGGAGTCTCCAAGCAGGCAAAAATCGGGAACTGGACATCAGCAAGAATATCGGTCCGGTGGTGATGCTCTCACCACGTTATCCACAGGGGTTCAACGCGGCTCGCGGGCGGCCTTGAGCGCCCAGCGGATCAACGGCAGCTGCAACGGCAAACGCGCATAGGCAATCGCTTGCTGGGTCCGGGAGCCCTTGGCGCGCACATCGGCCGCCATCTGCACGTTCGCCGGGAAGACCGCGACGAGCAGCCCGGCGCTGACCAGCCCGGCCACCCGGCGGGTCCGCGGGTGCAACAGCCCGGCCGCACACGCCAATTCGGCCACGCCGGACGCATAGACGAGTTCTTTCTTCCGCGGCAGCAGCTTCGGCACGATCCGCTCGAACGGCTCGGGTTTGACGAAATGCAAGGTCCCGAGCACGCCGAAGAGCACGGCCAGGCCTTTGGTGCTTCGCGATGCCATGCGGTGGAGCTTAGAACAAGATCGTGGCGAAGGTTTCGATGGTGCGGAAGCCGACGCGTTCGTACGCCGCTCTGGCCGGCAGGTTGAAGGCATTCACGTACAGCGTCACGACCGGCGCGATCTGACGGGCCAGCTCGACGACCGCGGCCATCCCCGATCCGGCCAACCCGCGGCCGCGGAACTCCGGGTCGACCCAGACCCCCTGGATTTGGCACACGCCCGTACCGACCGAACCGACCTCGGCCTTGAAGACCACGCGGCCGTCCTCGATCCGCGCGAACGCGCGCCCGGCCCGGATCAGCTCGGCCACCCGCGAGCGGTAGAACGTTCCGTCCGGTCCGGTCTGCGGCGGTACGCCGACCTCCTCGGTGTACATCGCCACGCACGCCGGATACAGGATCGGCAGCTCCACCGGCTCCACCTCGCGGACCAGCGGGTCCGGTGCGATCAGCGGCGAGCCCTCGATCACCATGAACGGCTGGTTGTCGCGCACCTCGCGGGCCGGACCCCAGTGCGGTTCGAGGACCGTCCACAGCTGGTCGACCTCGCGGGCCGGGCCGAGGATCTGGAAACAGTTGCGGCCACGGCGCAGCGCGTACGCCGCGAACGCGCGCAGCGCCGAGTCATCCGCGCCGACCGGCACCATGTTTCCGCCGGCGTGGCACAGTGCCTCGACGGCGCCGTCCTCGACGTACCCCCAGACCTCCGCGCCGCGGCGCGGGTCGAGCCCGGAGGCCTGCACGAGGCTGTCAACGAACACGTTCACGACCGGATCGCGAGCGATGACCGCACGCGCCGCCGCGAGGTCACGAGGACCGAGAACCCGTACGCCCACGGGCAGAACCTAGCGGATGATTATCGGTTCGGCATGTAAGGGGCGGTCAAACCGTCGCCGGGTCCGCCTCCGGGTCGTGACCGGCCGCGGTCCGGCGCAAGGGTGAGGTCCACGCGACCGCGACTCCGCCGAAGATGGTCAGCCCCATCAGCACCATGCCGGACCGGATACCGACCGCCTTGCCGAGGACACCGCCGGCGACCGCGCCGAGCGTCCACCCCACACCCCACGACAGCATCCGTCCGGCCGTGTTGACTCGGCCTTGGAGCTTCTCCGGCGTGACCTGCTGGCGATAGGACACGGCGTTGACGATCACCAGCACGTACGCCGAACCCCAGACCAGCAAGGCGATCGCGGCCATGACCCAGTTCGGCGCGAGTGGTGTGAGCACGCCGAGCAGCGCGGACACCGGCAACGCGTAGAGCGTGATCGCCGCCGGCGGGAACCGCTTCAACAGGCGCGGCAGGCCGACCGCGGCGATCAGGCCACCGATCCCCCACACCCCCCACACGAGCCCGAACCGGAGTCCCGACGTACCGATGTGCAGGACGCGGTCGCACCACACCACGATCAGGGCCATGAACCCACCGCCACCGAAGGACTGCAGGCTCCCTACGATCGTCATCGTCCGGACACCGGGATGACGGACCAGATAGCGGACCCCTTCGGCGATGTCGGCGAAGATCACCTTCGGCCGCAGCGGCGGCTGGCCGTCGCGCTGTTCGGACATCGCGCGGACGATCCCGCGGACGGCCAGGGCGGACGAGACGAAACTCAACGCGTCGAGCGTCAGGAGGCTGGCCGGGCTCAGCACCGCCAGGAGCAGGCCGGTGGCGGGCGGGACGAGAAGCTCGATCAGGCTCGACGCCGTATAGACCGCCGAGTTCGCCTGGGCGACGCGGGCGCGGCCGACGAGAACCGGCAGGGCGCCGAAGTTCGCGCCGTCGAAGAACGTGTAGACGCCCTGCACGGTGAACGCGATCACGAGCACGTGCGCGACGGTCAGTACGCCGAGCAGGTGCGCGACCGGGATCGATCCGATCAGCACCGCGTTCACCAGGTCCGCGGTCACCATGGTCCGGCGCCGGTTCCAGCGATCGGCCAGCGCCCCGGCGAACAATCCGGCCACCAGGTACGGCGCGGCCTCGAGCGCCGTCACCAACGCCGTCAGCACGGTCGACCCACTCAGCCGATACACCAGCACCGGCAACGCGATCGCCGTCACCATCGACCCGGTGATCGACAACGCCCGCGCCAACCAGTACCGCCGAAAGTCCGGGTCGTCACGCAGCCGCGTCGTCATGACCTGCATCCTGCAACCTCAGCCCGCCTCGAGGTCAATGGCCATCCACATCAATTCGTCGCCCAGCTCGCGGTCTGGCGTGTTGGCGGCCTCGACGAATCCGTTGGCGCGGTAGAAGGCGATCGCGGCTTCGTTCGTGATCAGGACGTCCAGCAGGAGTTCCGTCGTACCGGCCGGAAGGGCCTTGATCGCGGCGTCGAGCAGGGCTTTGCCGATGCCGGAGCGCTGGTGATCGGGGAGCACGTAGAGCTTCCACATCACCCAACTGTCGCCCTCGCGACCGAGTCCGACCATGCCGACGAGCTCGTCACCGGCGTCCGCGACCAACGTGATGCCGGTGCGGATGCTTCGCTCCACGACCTCCGCCGACCACCACTGCGCGAGGCCGTCGGCGATGAACTCGTCCGAGGCGAGACCGGCGTACGCGACCGGCCACGTCGTCAGGCCGATCTGCCGGACCGCCTCGATTTCTGTCAGCTCAGCCCTCCGGATCATCCGTGCACGACCAGGGGCTGACCGTCGGGATCCGTGAATTCCAGGGTGTCGGCGGATCGCTGCCCGGGAACGCGGCTCTGGATCTCGTCGAGTCCCTCGGTGGTGGTCAGATCGAGGCGGACCGTGAACGGGCCGTCGGGCGGGCCGAACTGTACGACGTCCGGTGCTCCGATCGCGTCGAGGAAACGACGCCAGGCCGCTTCGTCCGCGCCGGTCAGGTACGGCGTGACCGACCAGCGGGGGTCCGGGCTCGCGTCGTGCAGCGTGTAGCCGTAGCGGTCGTCGGTGTGTTCGTCCATCCAGATCACGACGCCGTTCGGCGCTGTCACCGACAAGACCCGGCCGTACGCCTCGTCGAAGACCGTGCCATCGGTGAACCCGGCCCGCTCGAGCCGATCCTTCAGCTCGTCGAGCTTGCTTGCCTCGAAGGCCAGCGTGGTCTGCCCAGGCTGCCCACCCGTCGAACTACTGGCCGCGTCATGCAGCGCGACCATGCCGTGACCGGTCAACAGCTCCACCCAGCCGCCGCGCTCGGACTCGATCCGCGACCGCAGTCCGAGCGTCTCCAGGAACGCGCGCATCGCCTCCACATCCGCCGTGAACCGCAACGGCCGAATCACCACACTCATCCGCGGGCCTCCCCATGCTTGTCCAGATACTCGGTCAGGGCCTGCTCGACCAGCGCCGACAAACTCGCCGCCTCGTCGATCGCCTTGTGCTTCACCCGCCGCACCAACCCAGCCGGCAGATACACGTTGAACTGCACCTTCTTGTCACCATCACCCACCATGGCTATATTGCTAGCATCCTAGATACCTAATCGTCAACCACCTGACAGGTTGGTGGCAGGGGTGGGGGCTATGTTCGGCGCAGGGCGGTGACCAGTCGTAGGGAGGGGCTGAGGTGTCAGTGGTGGAGGAGTTGCAGGGGCTCGAGGAGCGGATGTGGGAGGCCAACCGGAAGGGGAACGGGGACTTCTATGCGCAGCGGCTGCGCGAGGACGCCGTGGTGGTGAGCAAGTACGGCGTGATGGACAAGGCCGCGATCGTCCCGGGGATCCAGGCGAACCACAACCCGTACGTGACGACCGATCGCTCCGAGGAGCGGGTGATCCAGGTCGACGAGCACACGGCGATCGTGAGCTACCGGGTCGACGTGGTGGCGCTGGTCAACGGTAACGAGGTCGAGCTTCCGTCGTACGCGACGAGTGTGTGGAACGACGAGAGCGGCGAGTGGCTGATCGTCTTCCACCAGCAGTCGGCGATCGGATGAGCCCGCCGGCCGAATGCCGGCGGGCTCGCCCCGCGTCAGACGGCGGCGAGTAGGGCGTCGTCGAGTTCCTTGAGGAGCCTGGCCTTGGGCCGGGCTCCGACGACGGCCCAAATCATCTCGCCGTGGTGGAAGAGGATCAGCGTCGGCATCGCCATCACCCGGTAGCGCGCGGCGATCGTCGGGTTCTCGTCGGCGTTGAGTTTCACGACCGTCAGCTGATCGTTGCGCTCGGCACCGATCTGGGCGAGCACCGGGGCGATCTGGTGGCACGGCGGGCACCACTCGGCCCAGAAGTCCACCAGCACGGGCTTGTCCGACCGCAGCACCAGCTCGTCGAACGTGGTCTCGTCGACGCTCTGCAGTTCAGTCATGTCTTGTCCTCCAGGTCTCGGCATCGGTCAGGAGGTCGGTCAGCCGGGCCCGCAGGTCGGTGAGCTCGGCGATCCGCCGATCCACGTCCGCGATCCGGGTCCGGTAGGCCGTCAGCGACGCCGGGCAGACATCCGCCCGTTCGTTGCCGGCCCGCAGACACTCGATGAACGGATACGTCTGCTCCGCGGTCAGCCCGAGGCTCAGCAGCGCCTTCACCTCGCGGACGACGTCGACGTCGCCGGCGTCGTACGCGCGGTATCCGTTCGACTCCCGGCGTGGCTTCAGCAAGCCCTGCGCCTCGTAGTACCGCACCGCCTTGACCGTCACACCGGCCTCGGCCGCCAGATCGCTGATCCGCATCCCGCCTCCTTCACCCGAACCTAAACCTTGCCCCCAGGGTCAAGGTCAAGCCCAGCGTACGGGTCAGGCGACGTACTTGGTGACCCACTCCCCCAACGCCTTGGCGCTGGTGTCGACGAGGCTCGGCCAGTCGAGCGCGGCCTGGTCGGCGGAGTCCGAGACGTGCTTCACGACCCGCACGGGTACGCCGTACTCGCGGCAGGCGTAGACCACGCCGTACGCCTCCATGTCGACGAGCTGCGCCCGCTCGGCCAACCGCGCCCGTACGTCGGGATCGGCCACGAACACGTCTCCCGACGCGAGCACCGTCCCGTCCCCACCCTCGATCGCCAACTCGTCCTGCGGATCCAACCCGATCGCCCGGATCGCATCCACATTCAGATCGTGATTGATCACACTGCTCGGCAGAAACACCCCAGCCAGGCCATCCCGCAACGCCCCGGTGGTCCCGATGTTCAGCACCGTCAGATCAGTCGTGTCCCGACCAGCCAGCGCCCGGGCAACTGCCACCGCCGCCGCAGTCTTCCCTACCCCGGTGATCACCACCGGCAGCCCGTCCGGCACATACCGAGCCTCGCCCCGAACAGCACTCACCACCAGATACTCAGTCACCCGCAAAGATTATCCGGCGACCGGACCCCCGCCACTCAAGAACCACCAGCCCCGGGCGATGTGTGCCGACACTCAAGCGTGCCAGGAGACCCCTCGACCGACTTCATGAGTGGCACACGTCCGTCCACCTCAGTGGATGCGCGTCGTGCCCTGTCCACCAGCTGGCTCACGTCGTTCCTGGTCGCTCGCGTGCTCCCAGCTCTGTACGTCGCCGCTCGCCATATACCGGATCCGGTTGGTCAGCCGACGCTGATGGTGGGTTCGCCGGACTCGCCGGTTGACTCCATGGATTCGGCGATGCGCATGGCTTCTTCGATGAGGGTTTCTACGATGGCTGATTCCGGGACGGTTTTGATGACCTCGCCCTTGACGAAGATCTGGCCCTTGCCGTTGCCGGAGGCCACTCCGAGGTCGGCCTCGCGGGCCTCGCCGGGGCCGTTGACGACGCAGCCCATGACCGCGACGCGGAGCGGGACCTCCATGCCTTCAAGGCCGGCGGAGACCTGGTCGGCCAGCGTGTAGACGTCGACCTGGGCGCGGCCGCAGGACGGGCAGGAGACGATCTCGAGCTTGCGTTCGCGCAGGTTCAGCGACTGCAGGATCTGCAGGCCGACCTTGACCTCCTCGACCGGCGGCGCGGACAGCGAGACCCGGATGGTGTCCCCGATGCCCTTGGACAGCAGCGCGCCGAACGCGACCGACGACTTGATGGTGCCCTGGAAGGCGGGTCCGGCCTCGGTCACGCCGAGGTGCAGCGGCCAGTCACCCTGCTCGGCCAGGATCTCGTACGCACGGACCATCACGACCGGGTCGTTGTGCTTCACCGAGATCTTGAAGTCGTGGAAGTCGTGCTCCTCGAACAGCGACGCCTCCCAGACGGCCGACTCGGCCAGCGCCTCCGGCGTCGCCTTGCCGTACTTCTGCAGCAGCCGCGGATCCAGCGAGCCCGCGTTCACCCCGATCCGCAGCGACGTCCCGTGATCCTTCGCGGCCTGCGCGATCTCCTTGACCTGGTCGTCGAACTTGCGGATGTTGCCCGGGTTCACCCGGACCGCCGCACACCCCGCCTCGATCGCGGCGAAGACGTAGCTCGGCTGGAAGTGGATGTCCGCGATCACCGGGATCTGCGAGTGCCTCGCGATCTCGGGCAGCGCGTCCGCGTCCTCCTGCCGCGGGCAGGCGACCCGGACGATGTCGCAGCCGGCCGCCGTCAGCTCCGCGATCTGCTGCAGCGTCGTGTTGACCTCGTGCGTCTTCGTGGTCGTCATCGACTGCACCGAGACCGGCGCGTCCCCACCCACCAGCACCTTGCCCACCTTGATCTGGCGGGTCTTGCGGCGCGGGGCGAGGGTCGGCGGAGGCAGCGCGGGCATGCCCAGGTTGATGCTCATGAGTCCTTAACCGTTGGTGAGGGTCAGCCGTTGAAGAGCTTGATGGGGTTGACGATGTCGGCGATGACGAGCAGGACGCCCATCACCACGATCACACTGGCCGCGACGTACGCGATCGGGAGCAGCTTGGCGACGTCGACGTACCCGGGATCGGGCCGGCCGAACAGCTTGGCCAGGCCGCGCCGGATCCCTTCCCAGATCGCGCCGATCATGTGCCCGCCGTCCAGTGGCAGCAGCGGGATGAAGTTGAACAGGGCAAGGAAGAGGTTCAGCGAGGCGAGCAGCGAGACCAGGAACGCGACCCGCTCGCCGCCGGTGAGCGACTGGTTCGAGGCGATCTCGCCGGCGACCCGGCTGGCGCCGACCACGCTCATCGGGCTGTCCTCGTCGCGAGTACCGCCGCCGATCGACTTGGCCACGCCGACCAGCTTCTGCGGGAAGTTGCCGATGGCCTTCACCGTCGCGACCGTCAGCTCGCCCATCTTGTCGACGACGAACCCGAAGTTCTGCCGCTCGACCTTCATCTGCGGCGACACCCCGAGGAAGCCGACCGAGACGAACTTGTCCGACCCGGCCTCGTCCTGGACCTGGTTCACGATCGTGTGGGTCTGCAGGGTCTGCTGCTCACCGTTGCGCTCGACAACGATCGTGGCGGGCTTGTCGGTGTTGGCCCGGATCAGCGGCGTGAGCTGGTCCCAGCTGCTGATCGACGTGCCGTTGAACGAGACGATCTTGTCGCCGACCTGGAACCCGGCCTCCTTGGCCGGTGAGACCTTGTCGGTGTCCACGCACTTGCGATCCGTCGTCGCCTGTGAGGCAGGAATCACACAGTCGGTCACGGTCGCCACGGTCGTCTGCGCGACGTTGGCGCCGTACAGCATGAACAGACCGCCGAAGAGCACGAACGCGATCACGACGTTGACCAGCGGGCCGGAGGCCATCACGATCAGCTTCTTCCACCACACCTTCTGGAAGAAGAGCCGGCCGTCGTCCTCGGGCGCGATCGTCTCGAACTCGGCGCTGCGCGCGTTCTCGACCATCGACTGGATCGGCCCGGTGTTGGCCTTGCGAACCTTCGTCGGGTCCTGTCCCTTCGCGGGCGGCATCATCCCGATGATCCGGACGAAACCACCGGCCGGGATCGCCTTGAAGCCGTACTCGGTCTCGCCGCGCTTGGTGGACCAGACGGTACGGCCGAAGCCGACGAAGAACTGGGTGACCTTCATCCCGAAGGCTTTGGCGGGCAGCATGTGGCCGAGCTCGTGCAGCGCGACCGAGATGAGGATGCCGGCCACGAAGAGAACGATCCCGAGGACGGTGAGAAGCGCGGTCATGCCTTCGTGGTCTCCTGGCGCTGGTCGGTCGCGGTCAGTTCGCGGGCCCGCGCGCGAGCCCAGCTGTCCGCCGCGAGTACGTCGTCGACGGACAGTTCCTCATACGAGGGTACGTCGTGTTCGGTCACCACCCGGGCCACGGTGTCGACGATCCCGAGGAACGGCAGCCGGCCCTCCCGGAACGCCTGCACACAGACCTCGTTCGCGGCGTTGAGCACCGCCGGAGCGGTCCCGCCCCGGCTCCCGGCCTCGCGCGCGAGCTGCACGGACGGGAACGCCTCGTCGTCGAGCGGCAGGAACTGCCACGTACTCGCCTCGGCCCAGCTCCACGGCGGCGACGCGTCCGGTATCCGGTCGGGCCAGCCGAGTCCGAGCGCGATCGGCACCGTCATCGTCGGTACGCCGACCTGGGCGATGGTGGCTCCGTCGGTGAACTCGACCATCGAGTGGATCGCCTGCTGCGGGTGGACGACGGCCTCGATCCGGTCCATCGGGATCCCGAACAGCAGGTGCGCCTCGATCAGCTCGAGTCCTTTGTTGACCAGGGTCGCGGAGTTGATCGTGACCACCGGCCCCATCGCGAAGTTGGGGTGCGCGAGCGCCTGCTCGATCGTGACGTCGGCGAGCTCGCTCCGGGGCCGGCCGAGGAACGGTCCCCCGCTCGCGGTCAGCACCAGCTTGCGTACCTCGTCGGCCGATCCGCCCCGCAGACACTGGGCGATCGCGCTGTGCTCGGAGTCGACCGGCACGATCTGCCCGGGCTTCGTCCGGCGGGTGACGATCGGGCCGCCGATGACCAGCGACTCCTTGTTCGCGAGGGCAAGCGTGTTCCCCGCATCCAGGGCCGCGAGCGTCGGCCGCAGACCGACCGAACCGGTGATGCCGTTGAGAACCACGTCACACGGCATCGCCGCGACCTCGCTGGACGCATCCGGTCCGGTGATGATCTTCGGGATCTTGAACTCGCCCTGCGCATAGCCCTTCCGCTGCGCCTCGGCATAGAACGCCAACTGCAGGTCCTGAGCCGCCGTGGCCTTCGCCACCGCCACCACCTCGACCGCGAACTCCAGCGCCTGCTCGGCGAGCAGCCCGACGTTGTCGCCGCCGGCACTCAGCGCGAGCACGTGGAACCGGTCCCGATTGCGCCCGATCAGCTCGAGGGCCTGAGTACCGACCGAGCCGGTCGAGCCGAGGATGACGACGGTGCGCGGATTCACGGCGCCATTGTTCCAGGTGTGCACCGCTTGTGACGATCTGGTGCCTTCACGCAATGTAAAGCCGCAGGGCGAGGGTCCCGAGCCGGATCTCGTCCCCGTCCCGGACCATCGCCGTCTCGACCTGTACGCCGTTCACGTGGGTCCCGTTGGTCGATCCGAGATCCCGCACCTCGTAGCTGTCCGCATCGATCCGCAGCAGCTCCGCGTGGTGCCGGCTCACCTCAGGACTCTCCAGAATCAGGTCAGAGTCCGGCGCCCGCCCGATCCGGACCAGATCGAGCAGCGGTACGACGTCCCCCTCCGGACCCACGAGGACGGGCTGCGACCCAGCCTCGAGCGCAGCTGCGATCTCCGTCACTCCCGCGGTCCGGATCGGCAGCGAGACGATGAGGTCGTCGCCCTTGTCCACATGCAGGTTGTGCTGAGTGCCGTACGCAAGCAGGAGGTCGTCGAACTCGTCGATGACCACAGCGGAGACGTGGTAGTAGCCGGGAGGCAGTTGTGCGTACGCCGCACCGCCCAGAGAGGTGGTCAGCACGAGTGCGTCGTACTCGTGGCTCACATCGGTGATCGTGACCAGCACCGGGTTGTGGGCAGTCAGATGCGCCTCGGCGCCGGTATCGCCCGGAGTGAACTCCACAGTCAGCAGTGGCGCCGGACGCACCTCGTCGAGACCAAGCAGCCGGTCGACCGCTGGGACTGTGCCGGTGGGGACAGACAACGGGATGTACTGACCGTGTGAGCGAACCAGGACGTTGAGCTGCGGCTCCCCCGACCTGTCCTTGCGACGAGCCAGGAAGAACCCGTTCACCATCCCCTTGCCGAAGATGAAGGCAACGTCCCCCACCACGGCGCGGATAAATCCAGTCGTCGGCTCCATCATCACCCCCGGCCAATCAGTATCCCGGAACGACGACTCCGGTACGACGCAACCCGGTGTGCCGCGGCTGTGCCCGGGCCGGCCGCTGGGTGCGGTCCCGTGTCGGTTCTGCTGGGACCTGTCGCAGGGCTACCGTTGGCGCATGAGTCTGGAGCAGCAGCCGCCGGAGCGCCGGGCATCTGACCACGACCGCGAGCGGGCCGCCGCTGTGGTGCAGGAAGCGCACGGCGACGGCCGGTTGGACTTCGAGGAGTTGGACGAGCGCCTGAGCCAGATCTACACCGCGAAGACGCAGCTCGAGCTGCGAAATGTGACGGCCGATCTGGTCCCGATCGCGCACGGCGGCGGCAGCTCGCAGGAGCTGACGCTCCGGGCGAAGCACAGCGCACAGAAGCGTGAGGGCGCCTGGACGGTCCCGGAGAAGCTGACGGCGATCGCCGAACACTCGTCGGTCAAGCTCGACTTCACCGATGCGGTTGTGCAGTGGCAGCAGATCCACATCGACGCGCACGCCAAGCACAGCTCGGTGGTGATGATCATCCCCGAGGGCTGGAGCGTCGACATCGATCAGGTCGACATGATCCACAGCCAGGCGAAGAACAAGGCTGTCGCCCCTCGTCCTGGTGGAGTCCGGCTGCACGTCACCGGAGAGGCTCGCCACGGCAGCATCGTCGTCCGCCACCCGCGCAAGCGGCGCTGGTGGTGGCCTTGGTACTCGAAATGATCTAGTTGCCCTATGACCGTTTCGCTGGACCTCGTGGATGTCGACTCGCTGCTGACCGAAGAGGAGGTCGACATCCGGACGGCCGCGCGGCGGTTCGCGGACGAACGGTTGCGGCCGTCGCTGCCGGAGTGGTTCGAGACGGCGACGATTCCGGCCCGCGAGTTGGCCAAGGAGCTGGGGGCGCTCGGGTTCCTCGGGATGCACCTCACCGGGTACGGGTGTGCCGGCGTCGGTCCGGTCGCCTACGGGATGGCGTGTCTGGAGATCGAGGCGGCCGACTCGGGGATGCGGTCGCTGGTCTCGGTGCAGGGGTCGCTGGCGATGTACGCGATCTGGAAGTACGGCAGCGACGAGCAGAAGAACGAGTGGCTCCCCCGGATGTCGGCCGGCGAGGCGATCGGCTGTTTCGGGCTGACCGAGCCCGACTTCGGTTCGAACCCGGGCGGCATGCGCACCAACGCTCGCCGCGACGGTGACGACTGGGTGCTGAACGGCTCGAAGATGTGGATCACGAACGGCTCGGTGGCCGACGTGGCCGTGGTCTGGGCGCGCACGGACGAGGGGGTGCGCGGCTTCGTCGTACCGACGTCTGCTCCTGGGTTCTCGGCGCCCGAGATCAAGCAGAAGATGTCGTTGCGGGCTTCGGTGACGTCGGAGTTGGTGTTCGAGGACGTGCGGTTGCCGGGATCGGCTCTGCTGCCTGAGGCACAGGGTTTGTCGGGGCCGCTGGGGTGTCTGAACGAGGCGCGGTTCGGCATCATCTTCGGCGCAATGGGCGCGGCGCGGGACTGTCTGGAGACGGCGATCTCGTACGCCGGTGAGCGGCTCGTGTTCGACAAGCCGTTGGCTGCGTACCAGCTGACGCAGGCGAAGCTCGCAGACATGGCCGTCGAGCTGAACAAGGGCATCCTGCTTGCCGTCCACCTCGGCCGGCTCAAGGAGAAGGGCACCATCCGCCCTGAGCAGGTCTCGGTCGGCAAGCTGAACAACGTCCGCGAGGCGATCGCGATCGCGCGCGAATGCCGGACGATCCTGGCCGCGAACGGCATCAGCGGCGAGTACCCGATCATGCGGCACGCCAACAACCTCGAGTCCGTCCTCACCTACGAGGGCACCTCCGAGGTGCATCAGCTCGTCATCGGCCAGGCTCTGACCGGCCATCCTGCTTTCCGCTGAGCGCATACAGCCGGCTCACTCTGGGCACAGGGGGTGAAATCAGCTACTGCGAGTAGTTCGGAGAGGAGCAGGTATGCGGATCGGGGCCGGAATCGCGCTGATGGCGCTGGGGGCGGTCATCGCCTTCGCTGTCCGGGATACGTCCGACACGCTGAACCTGACCGCCCTCGGGATCATCATCATGCTGGCCGGCGCGGCCGGGATCTGGCTTTCGTACCGTTTGGCCAACCCGCGCCGCCGCGAGGAGATCAGCGTCATCAAGCCGGAGGTCGAACACCAGTACAACACCACCCCGCCCGAGCGGGTGGCCAACCAAACCATCGATGTCACCCCGAGCCACCTGCGCGAGGACCGCTAGAGCGCCTTGACGAGGTAGTCGCAGAGGTCGTTATGGGTGCGTACGACGGTGCCGGCGGCGTCTTGTTCGGTCCAGGTGTCGGTGACGGCTGGACCGGACCAGAGTTGGTAGCCGAGGCGTTCGTAGAGTCGGCGGGCTTCGGGGTTGTCGTGGCCGACGCCTAGGCCGATGGCTGCGCGGTTCCAGTCGGTGGCAACCCGCTCGCAGGCGCGGATGAGCGCCGTACCGACGCCTTGGTTCTGGACGTAGGCATGCAGACCGTTGATCTCGGCCGGGTCGTCGGCGGCGCGGACCTCGGCGTACTTCGACGCGCGCAGGACCATCGTCTGGCCGACGATCTCGCCGTCGCGATCGGCGATCAGGTAGAGGCCGTCGCCGTTGCGTTGGGTGTCCCAACGACCACGGACGTGATGCTGGGATCCGGGGTGTTCGGCGAACGAGGCGATCAACCGGTCGACATCGGCGGCGGTGGCAGGTCTGATCTCCATCCGGCGACTTTAAGGCTGGTTGAAGACTTGGCGCGACTGTAAATCATGGACCGGAATCGTGAACTACTGCAGCGGTTGTGGCCGGCCGACGGCCAGTTGGCATTGTCGGCCGAGGCTGAGCACGAACTGCGTGCCGACGACTACGTACTGGAGATGCCGCAGTCGGGTGAGCGCATCGTCGGGCGGGACGTGATGCGGGAAATGCAGCGGGAGTACCCGTCGCCGCCGGACATCCAGATCCTGCGCATCACCGGCGCGGGCGATCACTTCGTCGTCATGGGGCGGTCGGACTACGGCGGTGACGTCTACTACGTCGCGAACGTCGTCGAGTTCCGCGACGGGCGGATCGCGCGGGAGACCCGCATCTACGGTGCTCCGTTCGATCCGCCGCCGTGGCGGGCGAAGTACGCTACTTCGCCACCTCAGTAGCCCGCGACTCGCGCACGACGGTCACGCGGATCTGCCCTGGGTAGGTCAGCTCTTCCTCGACCTGCTTGGCGATGTCGCGCGCCATCACCTGCGCGGCGATGTCGTCGACCGCGTCCGGCAGCACCATCACCCGGATCTCTCGCCCGGCCTGCATCGCGAACACCTTCTCCACGCCGTCGTGGTGCATCGCGATCTCCTCGAGCCGCTCGAGCCGTTGTACGTAGGCCTCCAGCGACTCGCGCCGCGCGCCCGGCCGACCACCACTCACGGCATCCGCGGCCTGTGTCAGCACCGCCTCGACCGTACGCACCTCGACCTCGTTGTGGTGCGCCTCGATGCAATGCACGACGTCGAAGTTCTCGCCGTACTTGCGGGCCAGCTCGGCCCCCACGATCGCGTGGCTGCCCTCGGACTCGTGCGTGAGCGCCTTCCCGATATCGTGCAGAAACGCGCCGCGCTTGCACAGCTTGGGATCCAGCCCGAGCTCGGCCGCCATCATCGCGGCGATGTGCGCCGACTCGATCAGGTGCTTCAACACGTTCTGCCCGTACGACGTCCGGTAGCGCAACAGGCCCATGGTCCGGATCAGCTCGGGGTGCAGGTCGGTGATCCCGACCTCCGCCATCGCGTCCTCGGCGGCGCGTTGACACAGCTCGGCCACCTCGGCCTTGCTGCGTTCGTAGATCTCCTCGATCCGGCTCGGATGGATCCGGCCGTCCAGGACGAGCGAATCCAGGGTGAGTCGCGCCGTCTCCCGCCGGACCGGATCGAAGCAGGACAACAGCACCGCTTCCGGAGTGTCGTCGATGATCAGATTGACGCCGGTGGTCTGCTCGAACGACCGGATGTTGCGGCCCTCGCGGCCGATGATCCGGCCCTTCATGTCGTCGCTCGGCAGGTGGACGACCGAGACGACCGACTCGCTGGTCTGCTCCGACGCCAGCCGCTGGACCGCGCCGGTGATGATCTTGCGGGCCTTGATCTCGCCCTCGTCCTGGGCCTGCCGCTCGATCTCGCGGACGATCGTGTGGGCGTGCCGCTTGGCCTCGGTCTCGATCGAGGCGACCAGCTCGGCCTTGGCCTGCTCGGTGGTCAGGTTCGCGACGCCTTCGAGGATCCTTCTCCGCTCGTCCTCGAGGTCCTTGATCTCCTGTTTGCGCTGCTCCAGCTCGCCGATCTGGGTGGTGAGCTCGGTGTGGCGTTCCTCGATCGAGCGGTGCTGCTCGTCCAGCCGTTCCTCACGCTCGGTCAGGCGATGCTCACGCCGTTCCATCTCGAGCCGCTGCTCCCGCAGATCGTCGCGGATCGACTGCGCCTCGGCCTCGACTTCGCGCCGTACGTCGGAGGCTCGCTGCTCGGCTTCGCGCCGTACCTCCGAGGCTCGATCCTCCGCGGCCCGGCGGATCTCCTCGGCGCGCTGTTCGGCTGCCTCGGCCCGAACCTGCAGGACGGCGGCCGATTCCTCGGCTTGCCGCCGGACGAGCTCGGCCGCGGACTTGGCGCCGGCGGCCACGTGAGCGGCCTCGAGCTGCGCGGACGCGGCCGCCGCGGAACTGTCCGCGGCTTTGCGGCGGGAGAGGGTCAAGCCGATCCAGGCCAGCAAGCCGGCGATCAGCAGTCCGATCAGGGACAGCCCTAGGGACGTCGCTGCAGCCATGGCCACCAGTGACATCGGCGTCTCCCCTCTTCTCGAGTCCCGCACCCAGGCGCGACTTTGGCGTCGGTCGAAGGGACTCGCCACTCTTACGGTCGAGGAGACGGCTTCACCTGCGTTCCGGTGCAGCCGATGCATGCGCTGCGGCGTGGATGCGTCGGTCGGACCGATCGTGCTTCGTCCTGGGTATGCAGCACCCACGAACGCTGCGCACGATCGCCGCCACCGCCGGATCCATCCGTCGCGATGCCGCCTATCCGACGACGCTACGAGCCGCCGTCGTCCTGCCTTCAGCTCGGTCGAGCGTTGGTTTCGTGTCTTCTTTCCGGCCGGTGGCCGGAAACTACCGGCCCGCCGGTGCTATGTCCGCCACCGTCAGGTGGAGAGATCCCTTTGATCCCGAGGCTAGGCGCGCCCTACCACCCGGTCAAGACGGACACTCGTCCACACCCCGCCGCTCTTGGACATCGTGACCAGCGCGTCGAGTGGTCTACTCCACAAAGACATCGCCCCGGGCAGGCAACAGCCCAGGGCGACGCTGACGGGCAGTGAGCTGCAGACTACGGACGCGGGCCTGGCAATCCGCCGTCCGACTCGGCGTCGGCTTCGGTTCGGCCAGCAGTGCTGCCGGTCTCGGCGCTGCCGGTGGCGGGTTCGGTTTGGCCTGTCGTGCTGCCGGTCTCGGCGCTGCCGGTGCCGGCTTCGGTTTGGCCTGTCGTGCTGCCGGTCTCGGCGCTGCCGGTGCCGGCTTCGGTTTGGCTTGCAGTGCTGCCGGTGGCGGTGCTGCCCGTGGCGGCGCCTTCGGTGCCGGAGCCGGCCGAGTTCGCCGGGCTGGACGACGGGTCGGGGGCTTCGCCGCCGACCACGGCTCCGTCTCCGGTCGGCGTGGTCGCGCCGGCCGACTCGGCCTCACTTGGACCATCGGACGGGGCGGACGCCGTACCGGCCGCCGACTCGGGCTCTGCCCCGGGGGTCGGTGCCTCCGAGGTTTGCGGCTCTGGGGTTTGGCCGTCCGGGGTCTCGGAGGTTTGGGAGTCCACGAAGTTGCCGACCTTCTGCTGGACGCTGTCGACCTTCTCCGCGTACTTCCCCCCGGTCTGCTTGTCGATCAGGTCGCCGGCTTTCTCCACGCCGGCCTTGATCTTGTCCGGGTTCTGCTTGACGACATTCCGGAGCCAGTTCTTCGCCTGTTCCTGGAAATCGTTCATGTGCACCCTCCGCGGTGTCAGGGGCGGATCGACGGAAATGCCCAGCCTACGGACCGGTCACAACACCGGCCCTACTTCGGATAACACACCGTCACGACTCACCCGTCAACGCCCCTCGCCGCGCGCACCCCTCCGAGTCCGGTCACTCTCCGTCGCGACGAGGTGGGATTCGGCCAGTTTCGGCGGTGCGAAGACCAGCCAGCCGTCCAGCAACGCCTCACGCAAAACGTCGACCGGCACCCGCTCCAGCTCGAGCAGTACGGCGGCATAGTTGTCGAAATGCGCGATCGTGAAGAAGCCGTCGTTCGCCCGCTCGGCCAGGACCGCTTCCTTCTCGGCGAGATCTTCTACCCGGATGGCCAGGATCGGCTCGTCCGGCGGAGTCTCGGCACCGAAACGCTTCAGATCGGCCTTGCTGAACGGACGCTCCCACGCATACGCCTTGCCGCCGACCATCCAGGTCCGACTGCCCCACCGCGTCGCCTCAACGGTCTCGGGGAGGGCCGCGACGAGCCGCTCCACGTCCTCCAGGGTCGCCATGCCCCAGCACGCTACTCCGCGGAGAGCGTGCCGTGACCAGGCGATGGGGCGATCGCCTGGTCACTTGCTACCCGTCTGTCAGAGGCGGTGGCGGGTGCCGCGCTCCTGGTGCGGTACAACCTGAGCGGCACCCGGGAACGTCGGCGCCGGGAACTGCGCGGTCTCGTAGGTCGCCAGGTTCAGCCGGGAACCGGTCTCCGGGAGGAGCGGCGGCTTGGCCGTGTGGTTCTGACGGAAGACGGACGTGAGGTCACCGAAGGTCCGGCGACGCCACTGGCTGATGTTGGTCTCGCGAACGCCGGTCAGCTTCTCCAGGAACTGCACCACCGACGTGTGGTCGAACTTCTGGCTGCTCACCCAACCACCGGCCGTCCACGGCGACACGATGATGCACGGCACCCGGAACCCGCCGCCGATCGGCAGATCGAGCGCGTACTCGTCCGGCGTCCCCGCCGGGGCGGTCGGCGGAACGACGTGGTCGAACAGTCCGTCGTTCTCGTCGTAGTTCAGGATGAAGACGGTCTTCTTCCACACATCCGGGTTGGCCGCGATCGCACCGATCTTCGAGGCAACGAAGTCCGCTCCGGCGGCCGGCATCTCCTTCGGGTGCTCGGACACACCGCCTGCCGTCATCAGCCAGGACACTGCGGGCAGTTGGTCGTGCAGAGCGTCGTACTCGAACTGTCCGAGCGACGACACCTTCATACCTTTGTCGTACAGCGGAGTCCCGGGAGCGGCATCCTGGAACTGCTTGAAGTGCGGCAGCATGTTGTAGCTGCCCAGACCGACCGAGTCCTGGTACACCTTCCAGCTGACGCCGGCCGCCTCGAGGCGTTCGGCGTACGTCGTCCACCGGTAGGCGCCGTTCGGCAGCGAGTTCGAGGTGATCGGGCCGCCGAGTGTTCCGCCCGGATCGACGGTGCCGGTCTGCCAGTACAGCCGGTTCGGCCAGGTCGGGCCTTGGACCGAGCAGAAGTACTGGTCGCAGATCGTGAAGGCGTCGGCGAGCGCGTACTGGAACGGGATGTCGTCGCGGGTGTAGTAGCCCATGACGTACGGCCCGTTGGCCTTGTCGGCCGCGCGGTGGGCCGGCAACCAGGCGTCCATCTTGCCGCCGTTCCACGCCTGGTGCTGCACCGAGTACGCGTGGCTGGTGGACGGGATCGCCTGCGAGTTGGTCGAGTGGGTGTCGAGGTGGAACGGCAGCAGGTAGCCGTCCGGATTCTCGACATCGGGCTGATGGAACACGTTGCGGCCGGTGGACAGCTTGATCACCTGCGGGTCGTCGAAGCCGGCCACTCCGGACAAGGTCCCGAAGTAGTGGTCGAAGCTACGGTTCTCCTGCATCAGCATCACGACATGCTTGATGTCGTGCAGCCGGGCCGGCCGCGGCGGCGGGGTCGCGAGCGCCTTCTGCACACTCGCGGGCATGAGGGCAGCGGCAGCGCCGAGGCTGGCGGACGCGGCAGCGCCACCAAGGAAGCGGCGGCGGGAAAAGTCGGACATCGGGCGGAACCTCTCGGGAGGGTAGGCGGTGATTCCGACCACCGACATTCCGCCTCGAAGGTGTCCTCCACCCGCCCCGCACCCCAACGCCGCTGAACGAGTTTCCAAGCACAACCTTCCCCCCAGATGAACAAGCCAAGCCTCCCCTAATCCCGTTGCCGACAGCCCTTACCAACGATGCAGACCCCGCCAGAACGCCCTGACCCGGCAAGCATCCAGGAAATCCGCGCCCCCACGCCGAAAAGCCACCTCGGCGCCGTCAACCACGCGCCTGCCGAGCTCAGGCCCACCGGTAGCGGGTCTGGGACGACTCGTTCCCGATGACAAAGGCAAACACCTTGTCGGGCTGGACACGGTACAGCCGGGCGCCTCCGGTGCGAATGGCCTGCCCCAGTTGATTCCAGGTCCCGTCCTCGCCGGTGAATTCCCAGCCATAGGTGTCTTCGAACGCGGTCGCTGCAGCCTCTCTGGTCTCCTGATCGACGACTGCACTCGCAGTACCTTCGATGGTGTAGTCGGTGCCGGTCAGGGTGCCTGTTCCAGCTGTCAGCGCGCAACTCTGATTGGCGTCGAGGTTCTTGGCCTTCTGCTCGTCGGCTCCGGTGGTGAACCACATTGCGCCGGATGCCCAGATCGCGACCACCGGTGTCACATGGGGGCGACCGTCTCGACGTACGGTGCACAGCTGGAATTTCCGGATCCTGCGCAGAGCCCAGTCCGTCGCTTCCCACGGTGTCGGCGTGGCGCCTGGCGAAGAAAACGTGAGGGTGAGGTTGAGCGCGGTCGGGCTACCAGTCGGCATGTTGTTCCTCCGATCGTTGCGAATCTGGCCAGGGTGCTCGCGGTGAGGCTCAGCGGGTCTCGGCGAGAGAGTCGGCGAGCAGCGCGCTGACCGACAGCACGGTGTCGAACGTCGGGACGAGCCGGTTCTTCGTGAGTGCGAAGGCGATTCCGCGGGCGGGGTCCGCGTAGGCATAGCTCCCGCCGCCGCCCGGCCAGCCGAACGCCACGGAATGTTCCTCGGCCGGTGCGCCGATCCTGCCGATCGGGAAGCCCAATGCCATCCGTGCCGGGTTGCCGAAGACCTGGTCCGTACCCTCGAACGCAAGCCCGGACAGCTCTGCCAACCGCTCCGAGTCGAAGAGATCACCCCGCAGTACGGCGTTGTACATCGCCGCCAGCCCGTGGGCCGTAGCAATTCCCACCGAGGGTATGTCGGCACGCAGGATCTGCTCCGCGTTCCCGAAATCGGCACTCGGCTGCCTTTCCCACGGAGCGAGAATCGCATCATCGTCCGCGTCCGCGTCGGCGGACCAGTCGCTGGCTTGTTGCTCGAGGCGTGCCAACTCCGGCAGCGACTCCCGTGGAGCGGCGAAGTAAAGTTCGCCTTCGATATCGAGCGGCGTCGTGATCCACTCGCGCAACAGTTCGCTCATGGATTGTCCGGTCGCCCGGCGGGCCAGCTCGCCGACCAGGAAGCCAAACGTGTAGGAGTGATACCCCGTGGCAGCGCCCGGCCGCCAGCGCGGCGCTGCGCCGGCCAGTGACTTACAAACCCTTGCCCAGTCGGGAATTTCACTCGGGGTAATTTCACGCGGCATCGCCGGCAGACCCACCGTGTGGGTCAGCACGTGCCGCAATGTGGCCGTCCCCTTGCCGCTGACACCGAACTCGGGCCAGAGGTCCGTCACCAGTCGGTCGTAGTCGAGAAGTCCCTTCGCGACGAGCACATGCGCAAGCGTGGCCGCCACGTTCTTGCCCGTCGAGAAACTGAAGATCGGTGTCCGAGACGTAAGCGCTCGCCCGGTCGCCGCGTCGGCCATGCCGGCAACGGCGTCGACAATCAGCGCGCCTTCTCGATACACCGCAACCTGCACGCCGGTCTCGGTACCGGCAGCGACCAGTGCATCGATATGGCGCTGAATCCGCTCCTGTACCTCACTCATCTCCATGTCTCCAAGGTCCCCATCCCAACGTGCCGATCGCCGCAACCGCCTGTCAGAGCTAACGTCGAAACTGATCGGCCAGTCTCGACACACTCCGGGCTCACGAGCCACCCGGCACACCCCCAGACACCGAATAACCCGCCAGCCACGTGATCCGACAGCTCGCTCAGCCGGCTGGGGCTGCGAGGCCGTCACCTATCCAACATCCCGGAGGTCGCGAGTTAGTCGGGTTCGATGCCTGAGGGGTCGAGGAGGGGGAACTCCTCGTGGTTGGTGTCCAGTTCTTGTTTGATGATCGTCATGGCCAGACCGCCGGGATACCCCTTGCGCGCGAGCATGCCGAGCAGCCGGCGCATGGCGACCTGACGATCGAGTGACCGCATCGACTTCAGTTTGCGGCGGACAAGCGCGCGGGCCGTGTCTTCTTCCTGCTCAGGATCCAACTCGTCCAACGCATCCCGCGCCAGCTCGTCGTCCACCCCACGACGCCGAAGCTCCTGAGCCAGAGCGCGCTTACCCAACCCTCGCCCGCGATGCCGCGACTCAACCCATGCGTTGGCGAACGCCGCATCGTCAATCAGCCCGACCTCGGTAAACCGGTCGAGCACCTCATCGGCCACCTCGTCGGGAATCTCCCGCTCAGCCAGCAGATCCGCCAACTCAGCCCGCGTCCGAGGCTGCCCACTCAACTTGTCCAACAAAATCGTCCGAGCCACCGCCGCCGGATCCCCCACCTCCTCCGGCGTATCCCGCCGTCCCCGCCCCCCATCCCCAAACCCCCGCCGCCGAACCCCACCCCGCCCAGCACTCCCACTCCGCCCAGCACTCCCACTCCCACCCGACGCGGCACTCCCACCCCGACCAGCGCTGCCACTCCCACCCCGCCGCGTAACACCGTCAGCAGACCGCCCCGGCCCCCCAGCCCCAACGGCCTGATCCCCCAAGCCTTCATCTCCCGACGCACCCGCCTGCCCACGACGCACCGCCGCCCGCCCAACCGCCGGCTCGGACGCAACCGAACCACCCGCCTGCCTATCCGCCGCCCGACCCACCGCCGGATCCGACGCAGTCGGCGCGCCCGCCTGCTCATGCGCGGACCGACGCACCACCGAACGTGACCCAGCCGGCGCTCCGACCTGTTCACCCGCAGCTGCCTGGCGGGCTGCCGAGTGCGACGCATCCGCGTCCGCGTGCTCGTCTGCCTGGCGTGCGCCCGCCCGTTCATCCGAACTGGGAGACACCCCGGTAGGCGCGTCTGCCCGCTCGTCTACGGTTGGGCGGACGTCAGCCCGATGTCCTTCGGCCGCCCTCCTGTCTGACGGATTGTCGGCCGGTGCGGCGGCCGCGTCTCCCCAGGGATCAACTAGTTGGGGTGTGGTCGGTTCAGGTGAGTCCTCGGCGAACGCTTGTGCTTGCGCGAGACGCTCGGCGGTACGTGCGGCAGACGCGGATCGCGTCGTCGATGACTCGGCCAGATCACCCCACGGATCCTCCGCACCGGCAGTTCGCCGGATTCTGCCCGCCCGCGGACGTGACGCCGCCGCATCATCAGGCAGGGCGTCGTCCGCATCACCCCAAGGGTCAGCAGACCTCGCACTCGAACTCCGCCCACGAGTACGACGACTCCCACGCTCAGAGCCGCCATCACCACCCCACTCAGCGCCAACTCCACCATCACGAGCACGCCCGCTGTCACCTGCAGCACCAACTCCACGAGCATCGCCGTCATCAGCCGCAGCACCATCACCGCGACCGTGGCCACGGCGGTTGTCAGCTGCAACGCCAACTCCAGCATCACGAGCACTGCTGCTGTTGGCAGCGTCGCCAACGCCGCGACCGTGGTCACGGCTGTTGTCGGTTGCCGTGTCGGCACCGCGAGTACGGCGGTTGTCAGACGTGCGAGGTCCACGGCCGCGCGTTGCATCAGCTTCCGGCGTGGGGGCGGGCGCGGTGGCTTTGGGTTTACGTTGTGTGGGAGGTGTGGACGCGGACTCGGCCATGCCCTGGGCGAGGAGTTTTCGGGCCAGGGCGAGGCGGTCGGCGTGGGGTAGGGAGAGTGCCGCGGGGGCAGCGTCGTCGGCCGGTGGCCGGGGGACGCTGCCGTCCGCGGAGGGTCGATCGGAGCTCACGGGGAGTCGATCAGAAGTCGACGTCGACCTCGGCCTTGGCCTTGGCTGCATCGGCAGCCGGCTGGTCGAGGGTCGCGCCGATGCCCATCTTCTCCTGGATCTTCTTCTCCAGCTCGTTGGCCAGATCAGGGTTGTCGCGCAGGAAGTTCCGCGCGTTCTCCCGGCCCTGACCGAGCTGGTCGCTCTCGTAGGTGAACCAGGCGCCGGCCTTACGGACGAAGCCCTGCTCCACACCGAGGTCGAGCAGGCTGCCCTCGCGGCTGATGCCCTGGCCGTAGATGATGTCGAACTCGGCCTGCTTGAACGGCGGGGCCACCTTGTTCTTCACGACCTTGATGCGGGTCCGGTTGCCGACCACGTCGGTGCCGTCCTTCAGCGACTCGATCCGGCGGACGTCCAGCCGCACCGACGCGTAGAACTTCAGCGCCTTACCACCGGTCGTGGTCTCCGGGGAGCCGAACATCACGCCGATCTTCTCGCGCAGCTGGTTGATGAAGATCACGGTCGTGTTCGTCCCGCTGACCGCACCGGTCATCTTCCGCAGCGCCTGGCTCATCAGCCGGGCCTGCAGACCGACGTGGCTGTCACCCATCTCGCCCTCGATCTCGGCGCGCGGCACCAGCGCGGCCACCGAGTCGATCACGACGATGTCGACCGCGCCGGAGCGGATCAGCATGTCGGCGATCTCCAGCGCCTGCTCACCGGAGTCCGGCTGCGAGACCAGCAGCGCGTCGGTGTCGACGCCCAGGTTCCGCGCGTACTCCGGGTCGAGGGCGTGCTCGGCGTCGATGAAGGCGGCGATGCCACC
This sequence comes from Kribbella sp. NPDC055071, assembly GCF_053608045.1. NCBI lineage: Bacteria > Bacillati > Actinomycetota > Actinomycetes > Propionibacteriales > Kribbellaceae > Kribbella > Kribbella sp. NPDC055071. The sequence goes on along the minus strand of NZ_JBSGUS010000005.1, from coordinate 223,770 downwards.
CGCGCGCTGGGCGTTCGCGATCGCATGCAGGGTGACCGTGGTCTTACCGGAGGATTCCGGACCGTAGATCTCCACCACGCGGCCGCGGGGGTACCCGCCGATCCCGAGCGCGATGTCGAGCGCGATCGACCCGGTCGGGATGACCTCGACCGGCGCCTTGCCCTGCTCGCCCAGGCGCATCACCGCACCCTTGCCGCACTGCCGCTCGATCTGCGTCAGCGCGGTCGCCAGCGCCTTCTCGCGATCACTCGCCGCGCGCTCAGCACTCGCCGTACTCGCCGTACTCGCCGCTGCACCAGCCATGTGACTGCCACCTGACCCATCTCATAATCGGGGCCGCTGTCCCAGCCGCCCGGAGGACTTCTCGTGTCGCCAGAGAAGGTATCCATCACGTCGGACAGTTTTCGCAGCCACTTCGAATCTGTGGACAACTCCGCCGTGCGGCGCACCTTCAGGAGCCAAACTATCCCGAACACGTGTTCGAATCGCAAGTGACACGCCGAACCTGCCCCGTCAGCCGTCCTGGACCGCCGACTACCTACGCTGACGGGCGTGACAGAGCGTCCCGACGTCCCCGACTCCGCCGTCGTCCTCGCCCTCAGCCGGGTCGAGTTCGGCCTCGACGCCGTACTCGACGCACTGCGCACCCAGGACCCGTTCGGTATCCGCAGCATCTTGACCGAGTACTCCGCACAGGAGCAACCCAACCTCGCCGAGAAGGGCCTGATCCTGGCGATCGACCGGGTGCTGCAGATGAAGGTGCCTGGGCACACCGAGTGGCCGACGCTACCGCTGGCCAAGCGCTGCGACTGGTGGGTCGAACGCCTCGGCGGATTCGCCGCCGTCGTCGCGGGTCTCCCCCGCATCAGCGGTGCGGCGGCCGACCGGCTGCCGATCAAGGACACCCTCGGCGCGACCGTCCAGGCGATGGTGATCGGCGCCGTGTGCCGCGAGTACGGCGTAGAAGCGCATGCCGACCGTACGGCGGTCATCGCACGGGTACTCACCGACCGTCCGATCACGCCGGACGACGTACTCAAGTACGACGACCCGACCGCGGCCGGCCAGGATGTCGCGCAACAGTTGGGGTTCGGAGACGAGTCCGAGGAGGCCGGCCTGCGTAAGGGCGTCCGGTTGGTGTGGCGGATCAGCAAGCTGTTCGGAGGGCTCGGTGAGGTCTTCGAGGACAGGCCGCGCGGCAGTATCGGCGCACGACTCCTCGGCAAGCTTCCGGCGATCGGCGTGGTCGGTGGGTTCTTCGACGAGCGCAAAGCCATCCGTAAAGCCGCGTACGAGGCCGCAGACCTACTGACCACCGGCGCGTTCCGGATCAAGCCGGTCTGACGAAGCGCTGGGTCTCGAGGCGCGGTCCTGGGATGATCTCGGCATGAGTGGGATCGTCATCGCCCGACCGGACGACAGTTGGCCGGCACAGTACGAGAAGACCGCGCAGGTGGTCCGCGGCCTGCTGGGTGAGTCGGCGCAGCGGGTCGACCACATCGGATCGACCTCGGTACCGGGCCTGCCGGCCAAGGACATCATCGATATGCAGGTGACCGTCGCAACGGAACCCGAGTTGGACGAGGTCGTGGAGCGCATGGTCGCCGCGGAGTGGGACGTCCGCCCACCCAGACGAGATCACCCGGTCCCCGGGCTACCTGCCGACAACTCGCAGTGGGTGAAGCGGTTGGTGGTCGAGCCGATGTACCGCCGCAAGGTGAACCTGCACATCCGGGTGGCCGGTCGCGCCAACCACCGCTACGCATTGCTGTTTCGGGACTATCTGCGCAGTCATCCCGAGACCGCTCAGGCGTACGGCAGCTTCAAGCGGCAGGCCGCGAGCCTGAAGCTCGACATCGGCGACTACACCGATCTGAAGGATCCGGTCTGCGACCTCATCTACCTTCCGGCCGAGGAGTGGGCCACCAGAACCGGCTGGATCGCCTGAGCCGGCTTCAGCGTTCGTTGGGTGGAAGTTGGAGGTGCGCCCAGACGGCGCGCCAGACGGTCTTGGGGTATTCGCCATCGGCCAGAGCCTCGTTCACCGTGCGGCCATTCAGGCCCTGCACGACCTGGGTCTCGGCCCAGGTGCGTGCATAGGCGGTACCGAGATGTCGATCCATCCGGTCCCAGAACTCCGTCAGTCTCATGCCTACCCGTTGTCGTCCTTCGGAGGCTGTCCCCAACCACCCTGTCCTTGCTGCCCGCCCTGATTCTGCTGGCCGCTCTGTCCCTGCTGACCACCCGGCTGCTGCGGCGGTTGCCCCTGCTGAGGCGCCGCCGGCCCGCCTTGTGGTGGCTGTCCCCAACCGCCCTGCTGCGGTGGCTGCTGACCGTACGGTGATCCGTGCGGCGGCTGCCCAGGCTGCTGGCCCTGTCCCTGACCTTGGCCCGGCTGCGGACCCCAGCCACCGTGCCCCTGCTGCGGCGGCTGGCCCTGCGGACCCCACTGGTCCGGACCCTGCTGTGGCTGAGGCTGCCCAGGGTACTGCGGCTGTCCACCCGGACCACCCGGGTACGGCGCCTGCCCAGGCTGACCCGGGTACTGGCCCGGCTGTCCGCCGTACTGACCGGGTTGTCCGCCGTACTGCCCGGGCTGTCCCGGGTACTGACCGCCCGGAGGACCGTAACCAGGCTGCGGCCCATACCCCGGCTGCCCATACTGACCCGGGTACTGCCCGTATCCCTGCTGGGCCTTGGCCTTGCGACTGCGGAGCACGTAGAACACGACGCCACCCGCCACCAGCAGCACCAACACGATGATGAGGACGAGCAACCAGACCGGGAAACTGCTGCCCGCTTCGGACGTCAACGAAATCTTCCCCAGTTTGTCGAGGCTGTCGTACGTCGCGGTCCGCCCGCTGATCGCGGCACCGTCGTCGTGCTCGAGGATCTTGCCCGGCATCGTGATCTTGAAGTTCACCTGTGGCTGGGTGCCGGCCGGCGCACTGCCGAGATTGGAGCCCTTGACCGCTACGACGAACTTGTCACCGTCCTTGTGGACCGTCACACCGCCGGCGCTTGTCCCTGCCAACTTGTCGAACGGGACGCCCTCGAAGCTGCAGTCGGAACCGACGAACCTGTCGTCCTCGAACGGCTTGCAGGTCACCCCGTCGGTGGTGGTCTGCTTGATCCCCTGCTCGATCTGGCTCCGGACCTTGTCGAGCGACTCGCCACTGGACTGCAGCAGTTGCTTGTCGACGCCGATCTTCATGTTGCCCGAGACCGTCTCGTTCGACCCGATCTTGAGATCGGCGTCGACCTCGACACACCCGGTCAGGGCGACCAGGCACGCCACGACGACGAGCGCTGCTCGTACGCGGTTCATCATGGCGCCGATCATTCCAGACGACGGGGACAACCTCGGCATCGGACGGAAAGCGCCTGCTCACAGCGGGCGATCGACGTACGCGATCAAGGGTCGATGAAAACTGTCGGCGCGACCCGGCAAGATGGAGAGCGTGAAGAAGACCAGCGCGTTGAGCCGGTTCTCGCCCGCGACCCGGGCGTGGTTCGGCGACGTTTTCGAGGCGGCCACCCCGGCCCAGCTCGAGGCGTGGGACGCGATCACCGCCGGCCGGGACGCGCTGGTGGTCGCCCCGACCGGTTCGGGCAAGACGCTGGCGGCCTTCCTCTGGGCACTCGACCGGCTGGCCACGGTCCCGCCACCGGACGATCCGAAGCTGCGCTGCCGGGTGTTGTACGTGTCGCCGCTGAAGGCGCTCGCGGTCGATGTCGAGCGCAACCTCCGGGCTCCGCTGATCGGGATCCGGGAGACCGCGCGGCGACTCGGCGAGGCGCCGATCGACGTCGAGGTCGCGGTGCGATCGGGCGATACACCTGCCAACGAACGCCGAAGGTTCGCGACGCGGCCTTCCGACGTACTCATCACTACTCCTGAATCACTCTTTCTGTTGCTGACCTCGCAGGGGCGAGAGTCGTTGCGCGGCGTCGAGACCGTGATCGTGGACGAGGTGCACGCGGTCGCGGGGACCAAGCGGGGTGCGCATCTGGCGCTCACACTCGAGCGGCTCGACTCGCTGCTGCCGAAGCCGGCGCAGCGGATCGGCCTGTCGGCGACCGTGCGGCCGGTCGAGGAGGTGGCGCGCTTCCTGGGTGGCGAGCGGCCGGTGACTGTCGTGCAGCCGAAGTTCACCAAACAGTGGGACCTGAGCGTTGTCGTGCCGGTCGAGGACATGGCCGAGCTGGCGAGCACGGAGATCGAGACATCCGGATCCGCCGCGGGGCCGCCGCGGCACGCCTCGATCTGGCCGCATGTCGAGGAGCATGTCTTCAACCTGATCGAGCAGCACAAGTCGACCATCGTCTTCGCGAACTCGCGCCGCCTGGCCGAGCGCCTCACCGCCCGGCTGAACGAGATTGCCGCCGAGCGCGCCGAGCTCGAGCTGGCCGTCGAGGGTTCACCGGCGCAGGTCATGGCTCAGTCCGGCGCATCACTGGCGGCGCCTCCGCTGATCGCGCGGGCGCACCACGGTTCGGTGAGCAAGGAGCAGCGAGCGCTGATCGAGGCTGATCTGAAGTCCGGCCGGCTGCCTTGCGTGGTCGCGACGAGCAGCCTCGAGCTCGGCATCGACATGGGCGCGGTCGACCTGGTCATCCAGGTCGAGGCACCGCCGTCTGTTGCGAGCGGTCTGCAGCGCGTCGGCCGCGCCGGTCACCAGGTCGGTGCGGTGTCGCGCGGCGTGCTGTTTCCCAAGTTCCGTGGCGATCTGATCGACACGGCCGTGGTCGTCCAGCGGATGCGCGACGGGCTGATCGAGAGCCTGCACATCCCGGCCAATCCACTCGATGTCCTGGCGCAACAGATCGTGTCGATCGTCGCGCTGGATTCGATCGACGTCGACGAGCTGTTCGCCTTGGTCCGGCGGTGTGCGCCGTTCGCGACCCTGCCGCGATCTGCGTACGACGGAGTCCTGGACATGCTGTCCGGTCGGTATCCCTCGGACGAGTTCGCCGAGTTGAGACCGCGCATCGTGTTCGATCGGGTCAGTGGCGAGATCTCCGGACGGCCAGGAGCACAACGCCTGGCGGTGACGAGCGGCGGGACGATTCCGGACCGCGGACTGTTCGGCGTCTTCCTCGTCGGCGAGTCGACCAACCACCGGGTCGGCGAGCTCGACGAGGAGATGGTGTACGAGTCGCGCGTCGGGGATGTGTTCACGCTGGGCGCATCGAGCTGGCGGATCGAGGACATCACGCACGACCGGGTCCTGGTCTCCCCCGCGCCCGGACAGCCGGGACGTTTGCCCTTCTGGAAGGGCGATGCGGTCGGTCGACCGGCCGAGCTCGGCGCGGCGACCGGCGCGTTCGTGCGGAAGATGGCGTCGCTTCCTGCGGGCAAGGCGATCGAGCGCGCGCGGACCGCGGGCCTCGACGAGTACGCCGCGAACAACCTGGTCTCGTATCTCGCCGAGCAACGCGAGGCGACCAGCCGAGTCCCTGATGACGTGACGATCCTGGTGGAGCGGTTCCGCGACGAGCTAGGTGATTGGCGGGTCTGCGTGCACTCGCCGTACGGCGGTCAGGTGCACGGGCCGTGGGCACTGGCGATCGCCGCGCGGCTGCGCGATCGGTACGGGATGGATGCGCAATCTGTTTCCGGCGATGACGGGATCGTGCTGCGGTTGCCGGAGACCGACGAGGCGCCGCCCGGCGCGGAGCTGGTGCTGTTCGATCCGGCGGACATCGAGGATCTGGTGACCACCGAGGTCGGCGGATCAGCCCTGTTCGCCGCGCGATTCCGCGAGTGCGCCGCGCGAGCCCTGCTCTTGCCGCGGCGGAATCCGGGTCGCCGGTCACCGTTGTGGCAGCAGCGTCAGCGATCGGCGCAACTGTTGAGCGTGGCAAGTAAGTACGGCTCGTTCCCGATCGTGCTCGAGACCCTGCGCGAGGTGTTGCAGGACGTCTACGACCTGCCGGCGTTGAAGGATCTGCTCACCGGGATCAGCGAACGGCGGATCTCGGTGGTCGAGGTGGAGACGTCGGAGGCCTCGCCGTTCGCGAAGTCCTTGCTGTTCGGGTATGTGGGCGCGTTCATGTACGAGGGCGACAGTCCGCTCGCGGAGAAACGCGCAGCGGCCTTGTCGTTGGACCAGAGTCTGCTCGCGGAGCTGCTCGGGCGGACCGAGCTGCGCGAGCTCCTCGACGCGGAGGTCGTGCTGCGGACCGAGGCCGAGCTGCAGAGGCTCGCGGAGGATCGTCGGGCGCGGGATGCCGAAGGGTTGTTCGACGTACTGCGGATGGTCGGCCCGCTGTCCTTGTCAGAGGCATCACAGCGTTGTGTGGACGGGTCCGATGCTGAGTCGTGGTTGACGTCCTTGGCGTCGGCTCGCCGGGTCGTGCGGGTCCGGATCGCCGGTGAGCATCGTTGGGCAGTCGTCGAGGACGTGGCTCGGCTGCGCGACGCACTCGGTGTGCCACTCCCGCCCGGGGTCGCGGAGGCGCATGCCGAGCCCGTCGCTGACCCGCTCGGCGATCTGGTTTCCCGGTACGCGCGGACCCACGGTCCCTTCCGGGCCATCGATCTCGCGACGAATCTCGGGATCGGCGTCGCTGTCGTCACGGATGCACTGCGGCGGCTCGGCGCGGCGGGACGCGTGGTCGAGGGTGAGTTCCTGCCAGGCGGGATCGCGTTGGAGTGGTGCGACAGCGAGGTCTTGCGATTGCTTCGGCGCAGGTCGCTGGCTGCGTTGCGGAAGGAGGTCGAGCCGGTCGATCCGTCGGCGCTCGCTCGCTTCCTGCCCGCATGGCAGGGCATCACGAGCAGCCGCGGCCGGGGGTACGACGTGCTCCTCGGTGCGGTCGAGCAGTTGGCCGGATGCGCGGTGCCGGCGTCGGCGCTGGAATCGATCGTGCTGCCCGCACGGGTGCCGGGATATCAACCGTCGATGCTGGACGAGCTGACGGCGACCGGTGAGGTGGTTTGGGCCGGATCGGGTTCGCTGCCGGGGACCGATGGTTGGGTCTCGCTGCACCTCGCGGACAACTGCGACCTGACGTTGCCGGATCCAGACCCGGCGTTCGAGCTCGGCGAGACCCATCAAGCCGTCCTCGACGCCTTGGCCGGTGGTGGCGCGTTCTTCTTCCGCCAGCTGAGCGATGTCGTCGGGGCTACCTCAGGTGTGGTCGATGACGAGACGCTGGTCGGCGTGCTCTGGGATCTCGTCTGGGCAGGCCATCTGACCAATGACACCCTCGCGCCGGTCCGCTCACTCGTAGGCGGAGGCCGTGGCAGTCACCGAGTTCGTCGTACGACGCCTCGCGCGCGGCCGGGTCGTCCGTCACGCCCGGGGCGTCCGGCGATGCCATCACGCAGCGGCCCGCCGAATGCCGGTGGACGATGGTCGTTGCTTCCGGCCCGTAGTGCCGACACGACCCGGCGGGCGCATGCGGCCGCGGAGACGCTGCTCGATCGGTACGGGATCGTCACGCGGGGTTCGGTGATCACCGAGCGGACGCCGGGCGGGTTCGCGGCGGTCTACAAGGTGCTGAGTGCATTCGAGGAGTCCGGGCGGTGCCGGCGCGGATACTTCGTGGCGGGCTTGGGTGCCGCGCAGTTCGCCTTGCCCGGTGCCGTGGATCGGCTGCGGGCCTTGGCTGAGCTGCCCGGGAGTGGTTCGGGGCGTCAGGGGGACGTGACGGTGCGCGCCGTCGTGCTCGCGGCGTCCGATCCTGCCAACCCTTATGGGGCTGCCCTCCCGTGGCCGGAGCGCGACAGCACGGGTGGTCACCGACCTGGGCGGAAGGCCGGTGCGTTGGTCGTGATGGTCGACGGGCAACTGATCGTGTACGTCGAGCGTGGTGGGCGGACCGTGCTGAGCTTCACCGAAGATCCGGACTTGCTGCAGCCTGCGGTCGACGCGCTTGCCTTGTCGATCCGGGACGATCAGCTCGGGAAGCTGAGTGTGGAGACCGCTGATGGTGAGCAGGTTCGGCACACGGCGTTCGGCGATGCGCTGGCGAAGGCCGGCTTCCACGCGACGCCGCGAGGCCTGCGGCTGCGAGCCTGACGACGGACGCGAGCGATGCCTGAGGGAGACACCGTCTGGAGAGCCTGCAAGCGCCTGAACCAGGCGCTCGGCGGCCAGGAGCTGATCCGGACGGACTTCCGCGTGCCCGCGCTGGCCACGACCGATCTCAGCGGCCGGACGATGCTGGAGGTTGTTGCCCGCGGCAAGCATCTGCTGATGCGGATATCTGGCGGACTGACCCTGCACAGTCATTTCCGGATGGACGGGAGCTGGCATCTGTATCGACCCGGCGAGCGCCGGCACGGTGGACCTGATCACCAGATCCGCGCCGTTCTCGAGACGGCACCGTGGACTGCGGTGGGCTATCGGCTGCCAGTGCTCGATCTCATCGCGACCGATGCCGAGGACACCGTGGTCGGCCATCTCGGGCCGGATCTGCTGTCGCCGTCGTTCGATCGCGACCTGGCGATCGCCAACGTCGAGGCGGACCCGGAGCGGACGGTCAGCGAGGCATTACTGGATCAACGGAATCTGGCCGGGATCGGCAACTTCTACCGCAACGAGGTCTGCTTCCTGCTCGGTCTGCATCCGTGGCGGGCTGTCTCCACAGTGGACGTGCCCGCGGCGGTCGACCTCAGCCGACGGCTGATGAAGGCCAACCTGCGCAACGCGGCACAGGTGAGCACCGGCGTCGACCGGCCCGGCCAGCGGTCCTGGGTCTTCGAGCGCCCCGGCAAGCCCTGCCGCCGGTGCCGTACGACGATCCTGACCGCTATGCTCGGCGAGCCACCCCGGGATCGGGTCACGTACTGGTGCCCCGCCTGCCAACCCGAGAGCTGAACTCCCCACTGTTGGCCTTTGCCGGCGACTCACCGTTGGCCGTTGGCTCCCCTCTTCGCCGGCGACTGACCTCTTGGCCGTTGACTCACTCTCCGGCCGCCGAAACTGGCCTGTGGACAACGCCGCCACGGGGCGGAACACGGATATCTTCTCTGGCGTATCGAACATTTGTTCGAGTGAGAGGAGAGTCCGATGTGCGACAGGTGCGGCGGCGTGACCCATGAGGGCTACATCCGGCAGATCGAGAAGAACATCCAGACCTACGGCTGGTCGATGCAGTACGTCGAAGGCGACGGCGGGCGTAATCCGGCGTTCGCGTACTCCCTCGGGCTCAGCCTGCAGAGGCATCCGGAGATCATCGTCTTCGATACGGACGCGGACTGGTCCTATCGGGGGATCAAACCGCTGGCCTGGGCGGTGATGGAGGGGGCGGTCTTCGACGAGGGCGACGACCTGTCCGAGTTCTTCCCGCCGCCGGATCCGGCCGAGCTGCTCCGCTTCCCCGATTCGGCGACGCATCTCTACACGGCGAACTACCTGTTCCGCCAGTCGGGCCATCCTCCGATTCCGGCGCTACAGCTCATCTGGCCGAGCCGCGTAGGTCTGATTCAGCCGGCAACGACCAGCCATACCCCGGACGGAGGCTCTCGATGATGTGTCAGCTCGCCACTCTCAACAAGCGACACGCGCGATATGTCCAGCCAGCACGACGCGCCAGCATTCATCGCGCCGACGCCGGGCTCGCAAACGTTCACCAATGCCCGGTCGGTGCGATTCACCTGGCCTACACGGAGTGCGGGCGGTCAGGCGGCGGAGGCGACGACCTCGGGCTCGATCGTCGGGTGAGCCAGGACAAGGGCCTCTTCACGGGCCAGGTCCTCGCTCACTTCGGCGAAGACCGTGGAAAGCGGCACGTCCAGAGCCGTGCAGATTGCCGCCAGCAGCTCACTGGAGGCTTCCTTCTGACCACGCTCGACCTCGGACAGGTATCCAAGGCTGACGCGGGCGTCGGCGGATACCTCGCGGAGGGTGCGCCCCTGGCGCAGCCGCTTACGCCGCAGGACGTCGCCCAGCAGGCCACGAACCAGCACCATGAGGTTTCTCCCTTCCGCCTGTCCAGTCGTTTCTACACGCACGGTAGCTCGACCGTAGGAACCAACGGTACCCGTTGCTGGGTCACTACTCCTCGCAATGTCCACCTTCGGTGCGTTGCGCCAGTCTGCCCTACCTGTTCCCATGCTGGTCTCAACACGCCGATCAGTCGAGTTCTTCCGTCACCAGCGCCAGTCCGAGTTCCAGAACAGCCGCTACGCTCCCCCGGCGGACATTTGCCCGGTCGCCGGTCAGTTGTAGCTTCCGCACCTGCACAGACCCCGGTCCGGCCGCCGCTACGTACACAGTGCCGGCCTGGATACCGGCTTGGGGGTCTGGGCCTGCCACGCCGGTCGTTGCGAGCCCGTAGGTGGCCTCTAGCCGCTCTCGGACCCCTGTGGCCAGTGCAGCGGCCGTGTCCGGATGGACTGGCCCCACAGCGGCCAGTAGGTCCTCAGGCACGCCCGCAAGCTTGGCCTTCAGGTCAGTCGCGTAGACGACCACACCGCCTCGGTAGACCGCCGACACGCCCGGCACGTCAGTCAGAGCGCCTCCGACCATTCCACCGGTCAGAGACTCAGCAGTGGCGACCGTCTCGCCACGCTGCTTCAAAACCGCGACGAGTCGCTCTAATACCGCCTTGAGATCCCCGTCGACCGCGTCCGCCATCAGAGTCGCACCTCTACGGCAGCGGCCGTTTGGCCGCGGCGCGGAGGCGGACGGCTCTCCCGACGTAGTCGAGGCCGGTGACGATGGTGACGATGACGGCGGCGGCCATGATCGCGACGGCTGTCCAGTGCAGGATCGCGACCGATTGCCACGGGAGGAGGTACAGGCCGAGCGCGATCGCTTGGAGGACCGTCTTCAGCTTGCCACCGCGGCTGGCCGGCATCACACCGTGCCGGATCACCCAGAAGCGGAGGGCGGTCACACCCCACTCGCGGACCAGCACGACCACGGTGACCCACCACGGGAGTTCACCGAGATACGACAGGCCGATGAAGGCGGCGCCGGTGAGTGCCTTGTCGGCGATCGGGTCGGCGATCTTGCCGAAGTTGGTGACCAGGTTCCAGCGGCGCGCGATGTCTCCGTCGAAGCGGTCGGTCACGATCGCGACCACGAATGCTGCGGTGGCGAGGAGTCGGTTGCCGTCACCGGCGCCGGCATCGCGCAGCAGCAGCCAGACGAACAGCGGGACCAGGACGAGCCGGAGGACGGTCAGCGCGTTCGGCACGTTCCAGGCGCTGGGCGCGTGGAGGTGCCCGGCGCCTGGAACATTCCGGGCCGGATTCGTCGGAGGGTTGGTCACGCGGTCAGATTAGCCGCCGGACGGCTGCCCTGGGGGCTCACGAGTGCCGCGAACTCGGCGATCAGGTCGACGCCGTCGCTCCCGACCACCTTCGCCGACACCAGATCACCGACCCGGGTGCCTTCGGGGAGCCCCGTCACTGTCGTCGAGCCGTCGACCTCGGGGCCTTGGTGTGCGGCGCGACCTTCCGCGACGCGGGCGTCCACGTGAGATGCGTCGTCGTCGGTGTCCAGGGATTCGATCAGCACCTCGAGGAGTTCACCGATGCGCGATTCGGCGCGGGCGGAGGTGACATCTTCGGCGAGGCGGGTGACGCGGTCGAGGCGTTCGGCGATGGTGTCTTCGTCGAGTTTCGCGTCGTACGTCTCGGCTTCGGTGCCGTCCTCGTCGGAGTAGCCGAAGACACCGATCGCGTCGAGGCCGGCGCGGGACAGGAAGTCGCAGAGGATGTCGACGTCGTCCTCGGTCTCGCCGGGGAAGCCGACGATGACGTTGCTGCGGATGCCTGCCGTCGGGGCCTGGGCGCGGACCTGGGCGATGAGCTCGAGGAACCGTTCGGCGTCACCGAAGCGGCGCATCCGGCGGAGCAGCGGACCGGAGGCGTGCTGGAACGAGAGGTCGAAGTACGGGACGACGCCGGGGGTCGAGGTCATCGCGGTAACGAGCGTGGGACGCATCTCTGCGGGCTGGAGGTAGGAGATGCGGGTGCGGATGATGCCGGGGACGGCGGCGATCTCGCCGGCCAGGGTTTCCAGCAGACGCAGGTCGCCAAGGTCCTTGCCGTAGGAGGTGGAGTTCTCGGAGACGAGGAACAGTTCGCGTACGCCGTTCTCGGCGAGCCACTCGGCCTCACGCAGCACCTCGGCGGGGCGGCGGGAGACGAAGGCACCGCGGAACATCGGGATCGCGCAGAACGCACAGCGGCGGTCACAACCGGACGCGAGCTTCAGCGGAGCCATCGGGCCACCGTCGAGCCGGCGACGCACGACCCGCGGCCCACTCGCAGGCGCGGCCGCGAGGTCTGGAGCGTCGATGGTCAGCTCCTCCGGCTTGCCCGTGACGAACCGACCCTTCAACCCCCGAGGCGCATCGGCCGCGGCCGAGCCTGCAACTGCCCCTGATCCGTCTGCCGCGAGAGCACCGTCGACTGCGAGAGCACCCTCGGCCACGTGCCGCAACTGCGACGGGATGTAATCACCAACGATGCCGTCGCCGGAGCTGTACTTGCCGCGAGTTGAGCTGGCGCCGGGGTCGGCTCCGGTCAGCGCAGGGTTGCCGGCGTTTGAGTTGTTGTCGCCGTGGGCGGAGATGCGCTCGCTGCGGCTGAGAGCCGGGGCGCTCTGGCCCGCGCTGTGGTCGGGGTGTGTGGGGGCGGGGGTTTGGTCGCCGTGGCCGGGGAGGGAGACGCCTTGGGTGGTGGCTCGGTCGGCGGGGGCCAGGGGAAGGAGTTTGCGGCGGTCGCGCGGGACGTGGGGTTGGTGCTTGGTGCCGGCGAGGATCGAGCGGAGGCGGTCGGAGATGTCCGCGTAGTCGTCGAAGCTCAGGACGGCGTCGGTCTCCGGGAGTGCGTCGGCGAGTTGGTTGCCGTAGCGCTCGGCCAGGCAGCCCACCGCTACAACGGCCTGGGTGCGGCCGGATTCCTTGTAGTCGGCTGCGGCGAGCAGTGTGTCGACGGAGTCCTTCTTCGCGGCCTCGACGAATCCGCAGGTGTTCACCACCACGGTGTCCGCCTCGGCGGCATCCTCGACGAGCTTGAACCCGCCGGCCTCGAGCCGGCCGGCCAGTTCCTCGGAGTCGACATCGTTGCGGGCACAGCCCAGCGTGACCAGGGCGACGGTGGTGGGTGGCGTAGTCATCCCTCCGAGTATGACGCGCCGCCCAGCCCCCCACCTAACCCGACAACCGTGATCCACCCGCTGAGGTCCTTCGACGGCATCCTTCCGGGCCAGGCCGTCAAGCAGCACAAGTTAGCCGGCCGGCTAACCCGGTGAAGGTGAATCCCCACGCTGAGGTCCTTGGTCAGGCCCAGGTGGGGTGTGTGGGCGAGCGGCAGAAGTTCGCCCGCGGCTAGCCCGGGCGAACTTCCACGCTGAGGTCTTGGTCGGGTCCTGTTCGGGTGGGCGGTCAAAGCGCAGAAGGTCGCCGGTCGGTTAGCCCGGTGAAGGTGATTCACGCGCTGAGGTTCCAGGTCAGGGTCCTGGGAGGTGAGCGGTGAGGCGGTGGAAGTTCGTCGGGCACCAAACTCGGGAGGTGACTTCTGCGAGCCTCCGGAGGTGATCTGTGCGGCCTCGGGGAGGTGGTCTTTGCAGCCTCGCGCAGGTGATTTGCGGGTGGCTGGTGGGGTGGGTTAGGTGGTGGGGTTTTTGGTTAGGGTGCCGTTGGGGTGGGCGGTGAAGCGGTAGAAGGTTGTGGTGCGGCGTTGGCCGTTGAGGGTGACGATGAGGTTGGCGGGGTTGCCGACGGTGATGCGGATGTCGCTCGCGCTCGTCACGGACTGGGCGATTCCGGAGCCGAGGTGGCCCTGGAAGAGGCGGTTGCCCTTCTTGTCGCGGACGGTCAGGTAGGTGCCGTTGCCCTTGGCCGTCAGCGTGAGCACCGTCTTCAGGACCGGCGGCTTCTTCGACGGTTTGGTGGTCGGCTTGACCGTGGGTTTGGGGGTCGGCTTGGGCGCCGGTGTGGTGACGGTCGCGGTGGTGGTCGCGGACTTCGAGGCGTTGGCCTCGATGTCGCTGGGCAGTGTGAAGAGGCGAACCACCCCCCAGCCCATCAGGATGACCAGGATCGCGCCGACCACGACGGCCCAGCGCGGACGGGCCGGGCGCAGGTTCGGGCCCTTGGCGGCGGCGCGCTCCTCGCGGCGCGACTTCTCCTCCTCGACGGCCTGCTCGGCGTCGAAGCTCGCGATCAGTGGAGCGGGGTCGGCCTTGATCACCCGGGCGATCGCGCGGATGTGACCACGCGCGTAGAAGTTGCCGCCACAGCGGGAGAAGTCGTCGGCCTCCATGGCGACGAGCAGCCCGGTTCTGATCCGCGTCGCCGCGCTCAGCTGCTCGATCGTCATGTCGGCCCGTTCACGGGCCGTCGTGAGCTCGCTGCCGATGCTCACGTCCCCACCGTCCTCTCCATCGCCCGACCGAACTCCCCGAACCGCCGGCGGCGTCGACATCGTCGAGCCGACAAGCGGGACCGCCGACATCACGTCAACGGCAATTCAACGTCTCAGGTGCGACGGGGTCACGGAAAGGTCAGATTTGTTCCCTGACTGGACATCTGGCATCCGCCAGCATGTGCAGCGCCTGTACCACTTCCCCGTTCGACGGCCGAGCCGTCAACCCGAACGGTACCGCGAGCGAGGACCCGGTCAGTCGACGGTTGGCATCGGTCGTCTTGCGGGTAGAACTCGGCATCGCACTCAGAACCGGCCCGGGATCCACCAAATGAACGGCAATCCGGCCGTCGTCCAGCGGATGACGGCGTTGCAGCACCGTCACCTCCTCGATGTCTTCCCACCGAGTACCGACCCATTCGTTGCCGATTCGCAACCGGATGCCCACGTCGTCGGCGACCAGCATGTCCCCGACCGTCAGTGCCCGGGCACAAATCACGGCCAGTACGGCGAACGCCGCCGCCACGATCCATCGCAGTACGCCGGTCGGACTGGTGGATGCCGAAGCGGCGAACCCGATCGCAACCAGGGCCGCGCCGACGGCCAGTCCACCATGCACCCGCTGGGAGGCGCGCACGGTGAAGGGCACGGGCTTGGGGTCGAGGTCGAAATGGTCCTGCCTGGGCAGTGCGCTCGCCGCGGTCACGGGTCACTCTCCTCGGAGGGTGGAGATGAAGTCCTCTAGATCATCCGGTTTCACCAGCACGTCGCGGGCCTTCGAACCTTCGCTGGGACCGACGACGCCACGGCTCTCCAGGATGTCCATCAGCCGGCCGGCCTTCGCGAAGCCGACGCGGAGCTTGCGCTGCAGCATCGACGTCGAGCCGAACTGGGTGGAGACGATCAGCTCGGCGGCCTGTACGACCAGGTCGAGGTCGTCGCCGATCTCGTCGTCGAGGTCCTTGCTCGGTCCGGCCACGACGGTGACGTCCTCGCGGTACGTCGGCTCGAGCTGCGTCTTGCAGTGCTCGACGACGCCCCGGATCTCGGACTCCGTCACCCAGGCGCCCTGGATACGCATCGGCTTGCTCGCGCCCATCGGCAGGAACAGACCGTCACCCTGGCCGACCAGTTTCTCCGCGCCGGGCTGGTCGAGGATGACGCGGCTGTCGGCCAGCGACGAGGTCGCGAAGGCCAGCCGCGACGGCACGTTCGCCTTGATCAGACCGGTCACGACGTCCACCGACGGCCGCTGAGTCGCAAGGACCAGGTGGATACCGGCGGCGCGGGCGAGCTGCGTGATGCGGACGATCGAGTCCTCGACGTCGCGCGGTGCGACCATCATCAGGTCGGCGAGCTCGTCGACGATCACCAGCAGATACGGGTACGGCGTGAGCACGCGCTCGGACCCTGGTGGCGGCTTCACCTTGCCGGTTCGGACCGCCTTGTTGAAGTCGTCGACGTGCCGGAACCCGAAGGCAGCGAGGTCGTCGTACCGCATGTCCATCTCGCGGACGACCCACTGCAGCGCCTCGGCCGCCTTCTTCGCGTTGGTGATGATCGGCGTGATCAGGTGCGGGATGCCCTCGTAGTTGTTCAGCTCGACCCGCTTGGGGTCGACCAGGATCATCCGCACCTCGTCCGGCGTCGACCGCATCAGCACCGAGGTGATGAGCGAGTTGACGAACGACGACTTACCCGAGCCGGTCGCGCCCGCGACCAGCAGGTGCGGCATCTTCGCCATGTTCGCGACCACGAAGCCGCCCTCGACGTCCTTGCCGAGTCCGGCCACCATCGGGTGGTGATCGTTGCGCGCGGTGGCCGAGCGGATCACGTCGCCGAGGCTGACGATCTCCTTGTCGGTGTTGGGGATCTCGATACCGATCGCGGACTTCCCCGGGATCGGCGACAGGATCCGCACGTCGGCCGACGCGACCGCGTAGGCGATGTTCTTCGAGAGCGCGGTGACCTTCTCGACCTTCACCGCCGAGCCGAGCTCGACCTCGTACCGGGTGACTGTCGGGCCACGCGTGTAGCCGGTGACCTGCGCGTCGATCCCGAACTGGTCGAACACCTCGGTCAGCCGGTCGACGACCTGGTCGGACGCCTTGGTCCGTGCCTTGTGCACCGAACCGGGCTTGAGGATCTGCCCGTCCGGAAGTGTGTAGGTGATGTCGCCGGAGAGGCTGAGCTGCTCCACCCGCTGTGGCAGCGGCGTGTGCGGCGGTGGCTCAGGCGGCGAGTCCTGCTTCGCCGGCAGGGCTACAACAGACGCGGCAGCCGCACCGGCGTCCGCGTCCGCGTCGACGTCGTAGGCGTCCTCGTCTGGAGCTACTGCAGCCTTGGTCTTGCGCCCGCGCTTGGAGATCTCGCGTCCCTCGAGCACTGGCGAGTCGTACGGCTTGACGGTCGGCTCGCCGTCCTCCTCGTCGGAAGCAGAGCCGCCCGCGGCCGCCTTGGCCCGACGCTCCTTGCGGGTCAGGCGAACGGTGTCATCGGTCGGTGCTGCCACGACCGACGGTGCGTCCTCCGGCAGCGCCGTACGTCCCATCAGTACGTCGAACGCCGCGCGGAACCGCAGCGGGATCGCGTACACCGGGGTGCCCGTGATGACGAGCGCACCGAAGATCGAGAGCAGCACCAGCAGCGGGGCGGCGACGTACTGCGTGAGCAGGTCCGACAGCAGGGACGAGACGACGTACCCGATCGCGCCGCCGGCGTCCTGCAGTGGGGCGTCGGCCGGGTTGCTCGGTCGGGGCAGGCCGTTGGCGATGTGCACCAGGCCGAGCACGCCGAGGGAGACTGCGGTCCAGCCGATCACCTGGCGTCCGGCCGGGCCGTTGCGGTCCGGGTGGCGCAGGGTGCGGATCGCGACGAACAGCAGCATCAGTGGGACGGCCCAGCCGAGCATGCCGACGCTGCCACCGACGACGGTGCGGATGCCGTTACCGACGGCGCCGGGGAGGTGCCACCAGATCGCGGCGGCCACCACGACGGCCAGACCGATCAGGAACAGGCCGCCACCGTCGCGGCGGTGCTCCGGGTCGAGGTCACGCGCGCCGTTGCCGATGCCGCGGACCATGCTGCCGATCAGGTGCGCGATGCCTATCCAGACCTTCACCACGCCGCGGCCGACAGCGATCATGGCGGCCGCGAACGGGCCCGCCCCGGTGGATTTGGGCGTGCTGGTCCGCGCGGCGGAGGAACCTCCGGAGCGCTTCGAGCTCTGCCCACGCTTCTGGGCGCCGGACGGCCGGGAGCGTCCACCAGCCGCCGAACGGGCCGTGCTCGGCCGTTTGGCTGCCGACTTCTGCGCCCGCGCCGGGGAAGACGTGCGGGTCGCCATATCCACCAGGCTACCCCGACTACCACTCGAGTCCCACGTGTCACACGCCGATCACGCTGCCCCATCCGTAGCATCACAGGCCCCAACCGCCTCAACCGGAGCGCGAACTCCCCACTGTCCGTTGGACGGAATATTCTGTTCGCATGACTGACCGAGGGATGCAGGAGCTGGCGTTGCTGTTGCTGACGGCACTCGCGAACGAGTCGCGGCACGGCTATGCGATCGCCCAGGAGGTCAAGTCGATCACGGACGGCCGGGTGACGCCGCGGACCGGCGCGCTGTACGGCGCGTTGGACCGGCTGATGGCCGACGGCCTGATCGAGGTGGAGCGTGAGGAGATCGTGGACGGCCGGGCGCGCCGGATCTTCGCACTGACCGCTACCGGGCGAGTGCGTCTCGAGGCGGAGGCCGAGCGGCTGGCCGCGACCGCCCGCGAGGTCCGGCGGCGGCTGGCCACCGGGACGGCGCCTGCCACGTGACCGATCCCCTTCTCCGGCTGTATCCGGCCGGCTACCGAGCCGCGCACGGCCGCGAGATCCTCGACGTCCACCGCGAGCTCACGACGGATCTGCCACGCATCGGGAGGCTGCTGGCGGACGTGGACCTGATCGCCCACGCTCTGCGCGTCCGGCTCGGACTGGATTCCGCCTCAACCGCAGGGCGGTTCTTCGCACTCGCAGCGCCGTTCGCGCTGGCCGCAACGGCGTCGTACGGCGGAATCCACCTGATGCGCTGGTACGCCGGAGTCGCGATCTCACCGGGACCGACCTGGAGCCAACTGATCACGATTGACGCTCCGCAGGCGCTCAACGTGCTGTTCCTGGCGATGGCGGCCGTGGGCGCATCGATGGCGCTGATCAGGTGGTGGCGGCAGGGCATGGTCGTGGCTGTGATCGGATTGCTGGGCTTCGCCGTCGAGTGGACAGCAAAGCCGGCGTTGTACGACGACGGCCCGTTCCAGGCGATCGCGGCCGTCCTGACCGCGGCCGTGCTCGTTGCCGGCCCTCCCGATCGCCGTGGCGACCGGAAGGTGGTCGCCGGAGCCATGGCGGCCATCGCCTGGTTCCCCGCCGCGCTGGTGCTGACCAGGGGTTTCGTGGTGAGCACGGACTACGGCACCTGGCCCCTGCTGGTCGCTGCCGTCACCGGCTGCGTTCTTGCACTGCGCGAGCGGGCGGCGCTGGTAGCGGTGGCTGTGGCTGTGGCATCGCCGTTGTTGCTGGCGCACGCCCTGACGAATGGCTGGTTCGCAATAGTCCGTTGAAGTGAGTATTCTCTGCTACGTACTATCCGCGCGCAGAGAAGATCCTCAGATGCCCTTCACCCTGGCCCACCCGGCCGCAGTGCTGCCGCTCATGCGTCGGCCGTTCGTCCCGGCAGCCCTGGTCGCGGGCGCAATGGCGCCGGATGTGCCGTACTTCGCCGGCGTCTCCGCCACCAGCGCGGGTGATTGGTACGAACCGTTCGTCAACGCCACCCACACCCACTCACTCAGCGGCGTGCCGATCGACCTGCTGTACGCCGTCCTGCTGGCGTCCGCATGGTGGTTCGTCCAGGCGCCAGTCGCCAAAGCGGTGGGCATCAGCCCCCAAACGCCGGACCGCCCGAAGAACATCCAGTACGTCGGCTGGCTGATCGTGTCCGCTCTGATCGGCATCGCCACGCATCTGCTCTGGGATGCGCTGACCGACCTCGACTTCCTGCCGAGCCGGTTGCTGCAGTACGCGAGTACGGCGTTCGGTCTCGTCGTTGTCGGCTGGTACCTCTGGAAGCACCGCAAACCTTCGAGAGGGCTGCAGCGTGTCGTGGTCACACTGCTGCTTGCGGTGCCGGTGCTAGGAGGACTCGCCCTGGTCCACCACGACTACAACGCCTACCGGACCACGACCGTCGTTGACTACAGCCACCCGACCACGGTTGACGAGGGCAACGGAGTCACCAGTACGACGTACCCCGAGACGACGCTCAAAGCCTCGTGGGGTGCCGTCGCCGAAGGAGTACTCACCGGAGCAGCGAAACGGGCAGGCGCCTCGTTCGCGATCGCCCTGCTGCTCTACGCGGCCGGATGGCACCTCACCACTGGTTGGCGCCGACTGCGGCCAAGTAGCGAAGGCTCTGTTTCGCCCACTCCCGCGGATTGACGTCCAGGCGACCCGCCCAGGACGGGTCCTTCTCGCCTCGCAGCCAGGCATACCGACCCAGGGCGTAGCCGTAGATCGCCTCGGTCAGGTAGCCGAGGCGGCTGGTCCCGTAGTGAGTCTCGTTGCGATAGACGTCGAAGGCGGCGTTCGCACTGAAGATGCCGTATCCGAAGAAGACCGTGAAGAGGTCGGTCAAGGGTTCGCCGTCGCGGCGGTCCTTGTCGATCCGGCCCTCCCCCAGCAGGCGTTCGTGGCCCAGTTCGTGCGCCAATGTGGCAACGAGCGCGACCGGCCGCAAGGCCTGTTTCATGTCGACCGCCACCACGGTCACGCCGTCGCGCTGCCGCCAATGCGCGATCGCGCCGCTGGACGCACGGTTGACCATCGGCAGGTTGTCGAGGAGCTCCACCGGCTCGAGCTCCAGCCGCACACGGCCCGCAGGAACCTCCAGGTCGTCGCACAGCTTCAGAAACACGGCCCGTACGTCGTCCTCCGAGCCGCTGTAGCCGGCCGGGAACCACGACGCCTCGGGTACGACGACCGGCCGCCGCAGAGCCTTGTCCCCGAACTCCGTGACGAACCAGTCGAGCGACTCGTCGATCCACAGCCGCTCGGTCTCACCGACCGGGCAGTCAGCCTTCTTCCACCACATGCCCGATCGGACGCGGCACTCCCCCGATTGGTTGCGATCTCATCATGCGTCTGCATATCTCAGTAAATGAGATCGGACTGGCGTTGACCGTGGCCCGTTCGTTACCGTTCTCGGCAGGTCATGAGTGCCAGCGTCAAGCCCCGGCTCGCTGGCCGGCAACCCTCCTCCGCGGTGGGGTGCCCCGGATGAAGACCAGGCCGTGCGGATACGCCGCTCGGCAAGCGCGGATTTCCTGGGAGCACCAGCATGTCGATTCTCTCCATCCTCGAGCCGGCCAGTACGACGACGCCGCGGCCGACGGTCACCCGGCTCGTCACCGGCACCATCCCCAGCACGGTCGGTTCGGACCTGCTGGTCCCGCTGGCCGACGGCCGGGTCACGGACTACGCGAACTTCGACCACGGCGCCAGTGCGCCATGTCTGGAGTCGGTGCGGGCCAGCGTCGAGGCCGCACTGCCGTCGTACGCGTCGGTGCACCGCGGCAACGGCTATGCCTCCCGCATCACCACGCAGTGGTACGAGCGTGCCCGCGCCGAGGTGCACACGTTCGTCGGAGCGCGTGCTGACGACCAGGTGATCTTCACCCGGCAGACCACGGACGCACTCAACCTGCTCGCCCACGCCGTGCCGGCCGACGCGACCGTCATCGTCTTCGAGTCCGAGCACCACGCCGCGCTCCTCCCCTGGCCTGCCGACCAGACGGTGCGGCTGGCCGCGCCGAGCTCGGCAAGCGAGGCCGTGACGAACGTCGCCGACGCACTGCGCGCCGCACCGGAAGGTCCGCGGCTGGTCGTCGTCACCGGCGCGTCCAACGTGACCGGAGAGATCTTCCCGATCGCAGAGATCGCCGCAGTCGCCAAGGCGCACGGTGCGCGGGTCTGCCTCGACGCTGCACAGCTCGCGCCGCACCGCCTGGTCGACATCGCCGCGCTGGACATCGACTGGGTCGCTCTGTCCGGCCACAAGCTCTACGCGCCCTACGGCGCCGGTGCGCTGATCGGCCGGGCGGACTGGCTCGACGCCGCCGACCCGTACCTGTACGGCGGTGGCGCGACCACTGCGGTCACCAGCGACGGCGTGGTCTGGGCCACCGGCCCGGCGCGGCACGAAGGCGGTTCCCCCAATGTCATCGGAGCCATTGCGCTGGCGAGTGCGTGTGCCACGATCAGCAAGTACCGCGACGCGATCGAGCAGCACGAACGCAGCCTGCTGGCGCGCCTGCGCACCGGACTCGCTCAGCTTCCCGGCGTCACGACGTACTCGATCTTCGGCGAGGAAGCCGACCGAGTCGGCACGGTGTGCTTCACCATCAAGGGTCTGAGCTCGACGCTCGTGTCCGCGGCGCTGAGCGCCGAGTACGGCATCGGCGTCAGGGACGGCAAGTTCTGTGCGCACCCGCTGGTCGGACACCTGCTCGCCGACTCCCCCGAGCACGGCACCGCGGTGCGCGCGAGCCTCGGCCTCGGGACGACGCGTGAGCACGTGGACCGCCTCGTGAACGCCGTACGGACGCTGTCCACCAGCGGACCGCGGTCGGAGTACGAGGACACCGACCGCGGCTGTCAGCCGACCGAAGACCCGCGGGACCTCCAGGCCCCACAGATCTGGTAGTCGCCGCCAGCAGCCCTCCTACTGCTCAGGAGGTACGAGACCTACATGGTGAGCAGCGAACGCCAGTAGGTCTGCCCACTCCGACGCGATCATCGCGGCGGGTTTCCCGAAGCCGTGCCCGGTGTTGACCTCCACTCGGGTCAAGACAGGTGCGGACGCGGACTGGGCGTGCTGCAGAGCAGCGATGAATTTGTGACTGTGCAACGGCACCACCCGGTCGTCGTGATCACCTGTGACCACGAGCGTCGCCGGGTACGCCGTCCCGTCCTTGACTCGATGCAATGGCGAATACGCCAGCAAATCCTCGAACTGCGACGCATCGTCGGGATGCCCGAAGTCCGACGCCCATGCCGCGCCCACTGTGAACAGGTGGAACCGCAGCATGTCCAAGACACCCACACCGGGCAGTGCGACCGCGAAGAGGTCCGGCCGCTGAGTCATGGCCGCACCCACGAGCAGACCGCCGTTGCTGCGGCCGTGGATCGCGAGCTGCGCGGGCGTGGTGATTCCGGTGTCGCGGAGGTGCTCAGCGATCGCGATGAGGTCGTCGAAGACGTTCTGCTTGTTCTTCAGGCGTCCCGCGTCGTGCCACTCGCTGCCGTACTCGCCACCGCCACGGAGGTTCGCGATCACCAGCACTCCGCCGGCCGCGAGCCAGGCCGGCCAGCCCGGCCGGTACTCGGCCAGCGTTGGGATACGGAAGCCGCCGTACCCGTAGAGCAGGGTGGGTCGTGGTGTGGAGAAGTCCAGATCGGAGCGAGTGACGAGGAAGTACGGCACTTCGCGGACCGGGTCGAGGCCGCGCGTCACTGTGACCGACGGCGAGGTGAAGCCACCCGAGCCGCGGACGAGCTCGGGCAGGGCACGGACGGCGCCGGACTCGGTCGCGACGACGTACGACACCGTGGGGTCCGTCGTCGTCGACAGGCCGATGAAGAGTTCGTCGTACTCAGGGCTGGCGTTGAGACCCACCACTCCCCCGCCTGGTACGTCGATGACGCGTGCGTTGGAGCCGTCGAGGGCATAGAGCGTCAGCACCGGCTGCGCGTCGGCCAGAGCCAGAGTGGCCAGGCCGGCCGAAGTACCGCGGACCGCCTGCAGAGTCCCCGAGCCTTCGGGGATCAGGTCCTCAAAAGAACCGTCGAACGACGCAAGCACCACTCGACCACGCGCGGCGTCACGGTCGGTCCGCAGCACCAGCTGGTCGCCGGACATCCGCACGAACGCGATCTCGTCCGCAAAGGTGTCCACCAGCTTCACCGGCTCGCCGAACCCGTCCGACGTGATCGGATAGACCCAGAGCCGCGTGCCAGGGTCGGTGCCCTCGGTGATCTGAACGACGAGGTACCGATCATCGTCCGAAACCTCAGGAGCGATGAAGTATTGGTCGTTGTCCGGGAAGCTGAGCACAAGCTCGTCGTCGGACTGCGGTGCACCGACCTTGTGCAGCATCAGCCGGCCACCGGCCTGGGCCTGCGTCTCGGTGCCCTCGCTGCGCCCACCAGCCGGAAAATGCAGATAGAGGTACGCCGAGCTGTCCGGCATCCACACAGCCTCACAGAACTTCGCACCGGTGACGACGTCGTCCGCAGGTGTCCCGGTGGCGATGTCGAGCAGCCGGAACGTCGTCCAGTCGCTCCCGCTCTCGTTGACGCCGTACGCGAAGTACTTGCCGTCCGGGCTCACCGTGAACGAGCCAAGCGAGTCAGTGCCGTCCGCGGAGAGCGCGTTCGGGTCGATCAGGATCCGGCCGCCGTCGAGCAAGTCGTCGAGGGACTCTGCGACGTAGACCACGTCCTGCGCCTGTGTGCCGTCGTTCCGGCCGACGAAGTACCAGCCCGACTTGCGCGCGGGGACGCCGGCCCGAGGACGCGCGAGGATCGCGGACATCGTCGCCTGGAACCACGGACGCTCCGGATAGCCCGAGAGCTCTGCCTGGGTGAACTCGTTCTGCCGGCGGACCCAGTCCTGGGTGTCGGGCGCGTCAGGGTCTTCCAGCCAGCGGTAGGGATCGGCGATCTCGTGCCCGTGCAGGGTCTCGACCACATCGTCGCGGCGGCTCTCCGGATAGGTCATGCAGGTAACTTAACCGGACAGTGCGGCCTTCAGCAGAAGGGCGTACGTCGGACGCGGGTCAACCTCGTCGTGGCGAGCGATCCGATGCAGGATCAACCCTTCCGACGCCGCCGCGAGAGCCCGCGCCGCCTCCCGCGGCTGCGGAGCACCCAGGTCGGCCAAGGCCGCGGTTGCCAACGTCTCCAGCACCTCGCGACCGCGCGACAACGCCTCCCGCAGGACGGGATCGTGACTGCCCTCGAGGAACAAGACCAGCCGCGCGGTCGTCCGGACCCGGTTGACCCGAGTGAGGTAGTCGAATGCTCCGCACATCATGTCGACGAACTCCGCTGCCGTGGCCGGCTTGAACGTCGTACCGACGGACTGTGCGTCGGCCTCGGCCAGCCAGTCGACCACCCCGGTCAGCAGCGCCTGTCGCGTCCGGAAGTAATTGGAGGTCGAGCCCTTCGGCAGGCCGGCGCGTTCGTCGACGCGGGCGTGGGTGAGCGCACGCAAACCCTCCGTCCCGAGCAGTTCGATCGCCGCGTCCAGGGCACGAGTGCGGGTAGGAATCACCCGATCACTATAATCGTAGTGACAGCTCACTACGTTCGTAGTAGCGTCAAACCATGACAGATGGGGTGACGCACCGCTTCGTTGAGCTGCCCGGACTGCGGATGCAGGTGGCCGAGGCCGGCAGTGGCGAACCTGTTCTGATGCTCCACGGTTTTCCGCAGCACTGGTGGGAGTGGCGTGACGTCATCCCCACCGTCGCTCAGCACTACCGTGTGATCTGCCCGGACCTGCGCGGCGCCGGCCAAACCGACGCACCGCACGACGGCTACACGGCCGACCAACTCCAAGCCGATGTACTGGCGCTGCTGGACACGCTCGAGCTCGGCCGGGTCCATCTGCTCACGCATGACTGGTCGTCCATCCTCGGCTTCCTGCTCTGCCGGAGCCATCCCGATCGAGTCCTGGATCATCTGGCGATGTCGGTCCCGCCGCCGGGCGCGACGCTGGATCGGGGCATGATGGTCCGCGCGCTGCGCCATGGCTGGTTCAACCTCGTGCTCCCGTGGCCAGGTCTCGGACCGTGGAGTCTGCGGGCGACCGGCCTGCCGCGACACATGATGCGGGCGAACTCGACGTCGCTCTCCGACGAAACGACCGAGCTCTTCACGGGTCAACTCCGCGAACCCGCCAGGGCTCGGGCGGGCTCGGCGTTGTACCGCAAGTTCATCCAGCCCGAAGGCCTGAAGGCGATGCGCGGAAAGCAGCTCGAACCAACCACGCCGACCCGGGTCTTGATCGGTGCGGACGACCATGTGGTCAAGGCCGACTTCGAGGGCGCCATCGAGATTGCCGGGGCCGGACACTTCCTCGTCGACGACCGGCCGGACGAGGTGGCCCAGCACGCCCTCGAGTTCTTCAAGCGGTGAACGGCGTCGTACTCACCGACTCCGGTGGGCGGCATCCCGCACAGGCGCCGGAGCCGGTTGAGTACGACGTGGGCCCTAGTGGTGGGCCGGGGTGAGGTCCTTGGTCCAGAGAACGGTGCCGAACAGGTTGCGCAGCGAGACGGTGAACACCCCGGTGCGCGGGTCGATGTCGACGTACCCGAAGAACTGGTTGCCACCGCTCGGCGGCTGGTTCGGGAAGTCGGCGGCCTTGACGAACACGGCCTCCGGGCCGAACGTCGCGTCGAGTGCGTTCGGCCCGAACGTGCCGGCGTTGACCGGTCCGGCGACGAACTCCCAGAACGGGTCGAAGTCGGTGAAGGTCGCCCGCGACGGGTCGTAGTAGTTCGCCGAGGTGTAGTGCACGTCCGCGGTCAGCCAGACCGTGTTGCGCACCTTGCGCTTCTTGAACTGGCTGAGCACCCAGGCGATCTCGTGCTCGCGACCGCCGGGCGCACCGGGCAGACCGTTCGCGACCGCCTCGATCAGGTCGCCGTCCGGGACCAGGATGCCGAGCGGCATGTCGCTGGCGATCACCTTCCAGGTCGCCTTCGACGCGGCGGCCTCACGGACCAGCCACTCGGCCTGCTCGGCGCCGAGCATCGCGACCGGCCCGACCGTTGACGGCACCGGGTTGGCACCGCGGTAGGTCCGCATGTCCAGGCAGAACACGTCCAGCAGCGAGCCGTAGCTCACCTTGCGGTAGATCCGGTTCCGCCCGGCCGAGTGGACCATCGGCAGGTACTCCAGGAACGCCTGCCGGGACCGCTGCGCCAGCACGTCGACACGCTTCTCGGTGTACCGGGCGTCGGTGAGGATCTCGCCCGGGTACCAGTTGTTCAGCGTCTCGTGGTCGTCCCACTGGCTGACGATCGGCACGTCGGCGTACAGGTCCCGGACGTTGCCGTCGAGCAGGTTGTACTTGTACCGGCCGCGGAACTCGGCCAGCGTCTCGGCGACCTTCGAGACCTCCTCGGTCACGACGTTCTTCCAGACCGTGCCGTCCGGGATCTTCACCTCGGCCTCGATCGGGCCGTCGGCGTAGATGTTGTCTCCCGAGTGCAGGAAGAAGTCCGGCCGGGTCTCGTGCATCGCCTTGTACGCCGCCATCCCGCCGAGCTCGGGGTTGATCCCGTAGCCCTGGCCGGCCGTGTCACCCGTCCAGACGAACGACAGTCCACGATTGCGTCCCGGCGTACCGAACGAACCCTCGAGGGACTCGCCGCGGCGGCCGTAGGCGTCCTCGAACGCGATCCGGTAGTCGTAGCGCTGTCCGGGGCGCAGACCTCGCAGCGGCAGCTGTGCGGTGTAGTCCTGGTCCGGTCCGGTGACCGGACCGCGCAGACGGACGGCCCGGTCGGAGCGGCCGTTGCTGGTCAGGTCGACGACCATCCGGGCGCGACGGTCGGTCCTGGACCAGACCACTGCGGAGTTCGTGCTGACGTCGCCGGACATGATCCCGGAGGGCAGCGCGGGCCGGTCCCGCCGAACGACGTTGGCGTTGGCGTTGGCGACTGCAGGTACGGCGAGGGTCGCGCCGGCGACCGTGGATGCGGCCAGAAGCTGGCGGCGGCTCAAGTTCATGGCGTCAGCTTGCTCCGCACCGGTGACGGCCGGGTGAACCTCGGGTGATCACCTGGCGGTCCGGCGCAACCCTGGCGGAGTACCCGCGTTGCGGCTGAGAGACCGCCGTGTTTGCGCAGGTCAGACGCGGTTTGCGGGCCTGCCGAACCCGCTTAACACGGTACGAACGCGATTGCGCCTGCACCGTAACCGGCGCTCGCGACCGTCGATCCACCAACGATCGAGGAGGCCCTCATGCACCGAGTTCCCGATCTGCCCGAACTGCAGGCCACCGCCGAGCGGCTCGGCGTCGGTCTCAGCACCGAGGAGGCGGAGGTCTACCGCCGTCACCTGACCCGGATGCTCGCCGAGTTCGACGAGTTCGTCCAGGCCCGCACCGCCGACGTCCGGCCGCCGCGGTTCCCCGGCGCCCGCGAGCCCGGGTACCGTCCCGGCGCGGACGAGGACCCGCACAACGCCTGGACCTGGAAGTGTTCTGTCGAGGGCTCCGGCGAGGGCATCCTCACCGGCAAGACCGTCAGCTACAAGGACCACACCGCGGTGGCCGGGATGCCGATGGCGTTCGGCGCTCACGTCTTGGCCGGTCACGTACCCGACTTCGACGCGACCGTCGTCCAGCGCGCACTGGAAGCCGGCGCAACCGTGGTCGGCAAGAACGTCATGAACGGCCTGGCCGGCGGCTACGGCTTCGGCGGAGGCGTCGGGGACTACGGCCGCCCGCTGAACCCGCACAACCCACTGCACCTCACCGGTGGGTCGTCGTCCGGATCCGCCGCCGCACTGGTGGACGGCGAGGTGGACATCTCGTTCGGTGGCGACCAGGGCGGGTCGATCCGGATCCCGGCCGCGTGGACCGGGACGGTCGGGCACAAGCCCACCTTCGGCCTGATCTCGCACTTCGGCATCGGCTTCGGCTCGGACCAGAGCATCGACTACACCGGCCCGATGACGATGTCGGTCCGCGATGCCGCCCTCGCCCTCGAGGCCGTCGGCGGGTACGACGGACTCGACCCGCGCCAGACTCGCGACGTACCCGAGCGGTACGACGCCACGAGCGGGTTGACCGACGACATCGAGGGACTGCGGATCGGCGTACTGCGGGAAGGGTTCGACGGCGCGACCGAGGCGGTGACCGACTCGGTCCAGCAAGCGATCGAGGTGTACGAGAAGCTCGGTGCGGTTGTCACCGAGGTATCTGTTCCCGAGCACCTGACGATCGGCGCGGCACAGATGGCGTTGTCGGCCGAGGCAGCACTGGCGGTCCGCGGTTCCGGCTTCTACGGCGCGTTCACGCGGACCTATTACCCCGAGGACACGATCGCCGCGATCACCAAGGCCTGGCAACACAACCAGGAGCTGCTCGACCCGCGCGGTCTGCTCACGTTGATGGCCGGCGAGTTCAGCCGGCGCTACTGGGCCGGTCGGCTGTATGCGAAGGCGCAGAACGTGCGCCCGACGTTCATCGCGGCGTACGACCGGGTGCTGTCCGAGGTCGACGTACTGGTGATGCCGACGACGATCACCCAGGCACCGCGGTTCGAGCCGGTCGACGACCCGGCCACCGCGCTGGACTTCGCGTTGCAGAGCCCGGTCTCGCAGAGCGCGGTCGCGAACACTCGGCCGTTCAACTTCACCGGCCACCCGGCGCTGGCGGTCCCCTGCGAGAAACGCGACGGACTGCCGGTCAGCATCCAGCTGGTCGGCCGGATGTTCGACGATGCGTTGCTGCTGCGGGCCGCGCAGGCGTTCACCCAGGCCGTCCCGTTCACGGAGTGGCTCGCGGTCGACGCCGCATGACGGCGATGTTCCGTTCGCTGGACGTGCGCAACTACCGGAGCTTCTTCTGGGGTGGCACGGTCAGCAACATCGGGCTCTGGATGCAGCGGACCGCGCAGGCGTGGGCCGTCGTCGTGCTCAGTCACGGCGACGGCCTGGCCCTCGGTATCGCGACCTTCCTGCAGTTCTTCCCGACCGTGCTACTCGGCCTGGCGACCGGGGCCCTGGTCGACCGGGTGGACAAGGTCCGGGTGCTGATCGTGACCCAGGCTCTGGTCGGGCTGGGAAGTGTGGTGATGGCTGTGCTCGACGGGCTCGGAATCCTCACGCTGGTTCAGGTCTGGGTGCTGGCCGGTGCGATGGGCATCGTCACCGCGTTCGACGTCCCGGCCCGGCAGGCGGTCGTGTCCGAGCTGGTCGGACCGGATCGGGTGGTCAATGCGATCGGACTCAACTCGGCGTCGTTCAATGTCGCGCGGCTGATCGGGCCGGCCCTCGCGGGCCTCCTGATCGGCGTCGCCGGTACGCCGTTGATCTTCGCGTTACACGCGATCAGTTCGGCCGGCATCCTGATCGCGCTGGCACGCATCAACCGGTCCGAGCTGCGGAAGGTGCCGCGGGCAACTGCTGGCCGAGGGCAACTGGTCGCGGGCCTGCGGCAAGTAGCCGGCGATCCGGTGCTGGCGACCCTGATCGTGCTGGCCGGCGTGATCGGCATCGTCGGCGCCAACAGCCTGCAGGTGGTGCTTCCGCTGGTCGCGACCGAGGTGTTCGGCATCGGCGCCGTGGGCTTCGGCCTCGTCACGTCATGCCTCGCGATCGGCGGTCTCAGCGGTGCGTTGTTGGCCGCGTCAACCAGCGGGATGCCGAAGGATCGCTGGGTCATCGGGGCCGCGACGGCGCTGGGAGGCAGCCTGGTGGTCGCCTCCTTGATGCCGGTACTGGTTGCCTTCGGCATCGCGCTGGTCTGCTGCGGCGCGATGTTCATGTCCTTCGCCGTACTCGCGAACACGTCCGTCCAACTGGCCGCGGAGCCGGCGCTGCGCGGCCGGGTGATGGCGGTCTACCTCACCTTCTTCCTCGGCGGCGGTGCGCTCGGTGCTCCGGTGCTCGGGATGCTGGCCGAGCGTGTCGGCCCGATGCGGGCGATCGGTCTGGCCGGCACGCTCGGGCTGCTCGCGGCCGGGGCCGGCGCGACCGCTCTGGCCGTCGTCCGGCATCATCCGGTAATACCGGCGAATTCCACCCGCGGGATTCCGGTCATCGTTTACGAGCGAGATACCGAAGCGGTCGACCACTGAAACATCGCGGCCATAATCTCGAAGCCAGAACTCCTTGTACGACAGGGCTTCAGTCCCCTGTCCCCCCTCCGCCGAATATGCACCGGAGTCGCTCGAGAAATCCCCTGGAAGGAACACGACAATGTCGATGATGACCGAGACCCGACAGGTCGGGAAAACAACGCCGGCGATCACGCCCGCGTTACAGGTGGGCCAGTTGGTGACCGAGTTCCGCAGCCGGTACGGCGCGGTCCGCGCGGTCGACGGGGTGTCGTTCACGGTGCCGCGTGGCGGTGTGCTGGCGGTGATCGGCGAGTCCGGCAGCGGCAAGAGCGCGATGCTGCGCTCGATCATCGGGATCAACCCGCCGACCACCCTGATCACCGGTGAGATCTCCGTCGGTGGCCGCGACCTGCAGACGATGTCGCCGCGGGATCGGCGCAAGGCCCGCGGCAGCGACGTGTCGATGGTGTTCCAGGATCCCCTGACCGCGCTGGACCCGGTGTACACGATCGAGCAGCAACTGGTCGAGGCGATCCGCAAGCACCACGAGGGCCTGGACAGGTCCCACGCCAGGAAGCGGGCGCTAGAACTGCTCGAGCTCGTCCAGATCCCTTCGGCCGCCGCCCGGCTGAAGGCGTATCCGTCGGAGCTGAGTGGTGGCATGAGGCAACGAGTCGTGATCGCGATGGCGATCGCCGGCCGGCCGACGGTGCTGCTCGCCGACGAGCCGACCACCGCGCTCGACGTCACCGTGCAGGCCCGGATGATGCGGTTGTTCCGGCAGATCCAGCGCGAGATCGACATGGGTCTGGTGATCGTCACGCACGACCTCGGCGTCGCCGCCGAGCTCGCCGACGAGGTGGCGGTGATGTACGCCGGACGGTTCGTCGAGTACGGATCAGCCGTGCAGGTGCTCACCGCACCATCGCATCCGTACACCGAGGGCCTGATCGAGGCGAATGTCCGGGCCGGCCAGGACCGTCGGCCGAACGCGATCCCGGGTGCACCGCCGAGCCTCGACCAGCTCCCGCCGGGCTGCGCCTTCGCGCCGCGCTGCGGTTACGCCGTCGGCGCCTGCTGGGAGAGCCGGCCCACCGCCACGACTGTGCACGACGGGCACTGGAGCAGCTGCCTGCTCGCCCACGGTGAGACCGCACTGGCCTCCTGACATGCAACCCCGCCCACAATCCAGCCCACGCCTCAAACACGCGCTCCTCGCGCTGCTCCTCGTCGTACTGACCGGGTGTACGTCGGCGGCCGCGAGTGGTCCGCCGCCTTCGGGTGGCGAGCTCCGGATCGCCATGTCGGCCGGCAACATCCCGTTCCCGTCCACTCCGCCGAACGAGGGTTACGAGGGCTACCGCTTCGTCGGCAACAACATCTACGACGGTCTGACGCGGTTGAACCTGGACCAGTCCGCCACTCTGCCGACACCGCAGCCGTCACTGGCCGAGTCCTGGACGACGTCGAAGGACCTGACCACCTGGACGTTCAAGCTCCGCCAGGGCGTGCACTTCCAGGACGGCACCACGTTCGACGCGGACGCGGTGATCTTCCAGTTCGACCGCCTGCGCACCAAGACGTTCCAGTACTACGACTCGAAGTCGGCGGCCAGCGCGGCCGCGGCGTTCCGGTACTTCAAGTCGTGGCGCAAGGTGGACGCTCGGACCGTCCAGATCACCACCACCAAGCCGTATGCGTGGCTGCCGTGGGACCTCGCCGGCATCTTCTTCCCCAGCCCGACGGTGGTGAAGAAGTACGGGAACAACGACTACAACAAGCATGCCTCCGGCACCGGTCCGTTCCGGATGACGAAGTACGTCGACGGCGAGGAGATGGAGCTCACCCGCAACGACGACTACTGGCGTGGTCCGGTCAAGCTCGGCCGGATCGTGCTCTATCCGCAACCCGAACCCGCCTCGCGACTGTCGATGCTGCAGTCCGGTGAGGTCGACTGGGCCGAGGTCCCGTCACCCGACTCGGTCCAGCAGTTGCGCAACGAGCACTACCAGATCGAGATGGGCAAGTACCCGCACGGGATCATGCCGCGGTTCAACCTGTTCCGTGCGCCCTTCAAGGACAACCTGAAGTTGCGCCAGGCACTCAACTACGCCCTGGACCGGCAAGGCACCGCCGCGTTGCTGAACAACGTCGGCTATCCGGCCAGTGAGTACGTGTACGACGGCAACCCGTCGTACACGAAGGCGACGCAGGGCTACGGCTACGACGTGGCGAAGGCGAAGCAACTGCTCGCCGAGGCGGG
The DNA here is from genome assembly GCF_053608045.1 of Kribbella sp. NPDC055071. NCBI lineage: Bacteria > Bacillati > Actinomycetota > Actinomycetes > Propionibacteriales > Kribbellaceae > Kribbella > Kribbella sp. NPDC055071. The sequence goes on along the minus strand of NZ_JBSGUS010000005.1, from coordinate 191,261 downwards.
GTATCAACCCGGTCAGTTGACGATCACGATGGCCTATCCGACCGGTGGTTCCGGGAACATGTACCCGGACACGATGATGCAGAAGCTGCAGGCCGACTTCGCGGCCATCGGGGTCCGCACCAATCTGCGGCCGCTGGAGTGGAACACGATCATCTCGATCGGTCTGGACGGCCTGAACGCCAAGCAGTGGAGCGATATCGACATCCTCTGGGCCTCCCCCGCGGCCGGGATGATGCCGACCGGTTACAGCGCGACCTACTTCTGCAACCGCCCCGGCGGACTGCCCAACGCCACCGGACTCTGCGACCCGCAGATCGACGCCGCGCTCACCGCTGCCAGTCAGCAGCCCGACGTCGCCTCGCAGTACCGGTATCTCCAGCAAATGATGGACGTCGCCCTGAAGAACGCCTACTTCCTCTTCTGGATGCACGACCTCAACCTGCGGGTGCTGAGCCCGAAAGTGCACGGCTACGTCCAGGCGCAGTCGTGGTGGGTGGACTTCACCCAGATCTCGGTCGAGGAGGACTGACCCATGCTGCGAGTCGCGGTACTCCGTATAGCGATGGCCGTGCCGATCCTGTTCGGCGTCTCCGTCATCGTGTTCCTGTTGATGAATGTCCTGCCCGGGTCGGCCGAGGCCTCGCTGGTCAGCGACGACATGTCCGCAGCCGAACGGCAAGCGATCCGCGACGAGCTCGGGCTGAACGACCCGCTGCCGCTGCGGTACCTGCACTGGCTGGGCGACGCCCTCCAGGGCAACCTCGGGTACTCGGCCCAGCGTCGCCGGGACGTCTCCGACCTGCTCCTGCAGGCGTGGGGCAACACCGCCGTCCTGGCGATCGTGTCGGCCGTGTTCGGGATCAGCCTGGGCCTGTGGCTCGGGTACGTCGCCGGCACCCGCCGAGGCTCCCTGATCGACCGGTTCACCGGCGTCCTCAGCCTGTCCGGGTTGAGCATCCCGTCGTTCTTCCTGGCGATCATCCTGCTCGCGGTGTTCGCCGGCTGGCTCCGGCTGCTGCCGTCAGGCGGCGCGAACCTCGACTCGGGTCTGCTGATGGCGCTGCGAAGTCTGGTGCTACCGGTGCTGTCCGGATCGCTGATCACGATGGCGATCACGGCCCGGGTGACCCGGGCGAGCATCGTCGACGTGGCCGGCGCGGACTTCGTCGAAACCCTGCGGGCCAAGGGATTGAGCGAGTGGGAGGTCCGTCGGCACATCCTGCGGAACGCGATCTCGCCGGTGCTGACCACCTCGGGCGTCCAGATCGGCGCCCTGCTCGGGGGCTCGGTGCTGGTGGAGACGATCTTCCGCTGGCCGGGGATGGGCCTGCTGGTGTTCACCGCGATCTCGGCCCGGGACCTGCTGGTGGTCCAGGGCGCGACCTTGGTCATCGCGGTCACCTTCGTGCTGGTCAACCTGGTCGTCGACCTGCTCCAGGCCTGGATCGACCCCCGCGTGCGAGGAGCGGTGTCATGACGCAAGCAATGGTGCCGACCCTGCTCGACAAGAGCTTCGGCGCCGGTACGACGGACGCCGACCGGGCCGACGCGCTCCGCCGCCGGGACGAGTGGAACGCGGCCCGGACCAGCGAACGACCGACCTCGTTCTGGCGGGCGACCCTCAAACGGTTCGCGGCGAACAAGGTCGGCCTGGTGGCCGCGATCATCGTTGTCCTGTTGGTGCTCGGGGCAATCTTCGCCCCACTGCTCACCAGCGCGGATCCCCTGCTCGGCAAGCCACTCGACCGGCTGCAGAACCTCGGCTCGCCAGGTCACCTCCTCGGCACCGACGAGCAGGGCCGCGACATGCTCGCCCGAGTCCTGTACGGCGGCCGGTTGTCGCTGCTCGCGGGATTCGTCCCGACCCTCGGCGCGGCGCTGATCGGGACGGCGATCGGGGTCACCGCCGGCATCATGCGCGGCGCGGTCGGGACGGTCCTGATGCGGGCGATGGACATGCTGTACGCGTTCCCCGCGATCCTGCTGGCGATCGCGGTCGGCGCCTCACTCGGTCCAGGCCTGACCAACACGATCATCGCGGTCACGATCGTGTTCATCCCCCCGGTCGCCCGGGTCGCCCAGTCCGCGACCCGTCGGGTCGTCGTCCAGGAGTTCGTCGAGGCGGCGCGGTTGAGCGGCGCGAGCGGCCTGCGGGTCGCGCGGACCCAGGTCCTGCCGAACGTGCTGAACGACGTGATCGTCTACTGCTCCGGCCTGGTCGGAGTCGCGATGATCATCGCCGCCAGCCTCAGCTTCCTCGGGCTCGGCTCGGCACCGCCGGCTCCCGAATGGGGCTACATGCTCAACAGCCTGCGCGGCATGGTCAGCGTCGCCCCGCTGGTCGCGATCGTGCCCGGCTTCTTCATCTTCCTCACCTCGGTGGCCTTCAACCTGGCCAGCGATGCGTTGCGGGAAGCCATGGACAGCCGGCTCTGAGCCCGAACCCCCTTTCGACAGGTAAGGAGGACCACGATGGAGTTGCTCGAACTGATCGACGTGTCGAAACAGTTCCATGTCCGCGCCGGTGGGCGCCGCGCCAAACTGTCCGCGGTCGACCACGTATCGCTCACGGTCCGGCCGGGGACGACGCTCGGCATCGTCGGCGAGTCGGGCTGCGGGAAGTCCACGCTGGCCCGGGTGATCGTCGGGCTGCACCTGGCCGACGACGGCGAGATGATCTTCGACGGCAAACAGGTGCTCACCGGCAAGCGTCGTACGCCGTCGGAGCTGCAACGGATGCAAATGGTGTTCCAGGACCCGTCGTCGGCGCTCAACCCACGGGCCACGATCAGCGAGTCGATCGGGTTCCCGCTGCAGGTGCAGGGCGAGCCGAAGGCCGTGATCGCCGAGCGGGTCGCGACGGTGATGCGTGATGTCGGCCTGCCGGCGGCGTACGCGTCGCACTACCCGCACCAGCTCAGTGGTGGCCAGCGGCAACGAGTCAACATCGCGCGGGCACTTGCCTTGCAGCCGAAGCTGGTGGTCCTGGACGAGGCTGTCTCAGCGCTGGACAAGTCGATCCAGGCGCAGGTGCTCAACCTGCTCAGCGATCTGCAGGACGAGTACGGACTGACCTACGTGTTCATCAGCCACGACCTCAACGTCGTGCGCTACATCAGCGACGACGTCGCGGTGATGTACCTCGGCCAGGTGGTCGAGAGCGGTAGTGCACAAGAGCTCTACGACGACCCCAAACACCCCTACACCCAACTGCTGCTGTCCTCGGTACCGACGCTCGACCCGGCCCTGAGCACCCGCGACGAACCGGTCGACAGCGCCGACAGCACCGAGATCCCCAGCCCGATCGATCCACCGAGCGGCTGCCGGTTCCGGACCCGCTGCCCGTTCGCGATGGACATCTGCGCACAGGTCGCACCGCCGCGGGTCACCGTGTCCGAAGGCCGCACGGTCGCCTGCCACCTGTACGCCGAGGCCCCGATCCCCACCCCGCAGGAGGTTTGACATGCCCACACCCGCCGAGGTCGTGCCCGCGATTCTGGCCACCGCTCAGTTGACCGTCTCCGAGGACGAGCTGGCCACGTTCGTCCGGGACTACCCGCTGATGCGCCAGGCGGCCGACGCGCTGTACCGGCCCGAGTTCGACCCCGACGAGCCGGCGATCCGCTTCGACCCGCTCGACTTCTATCCCGCTGGAAAGGACGCCCGATGACGACCATCAAGGACGCCGCGGCCGCATTACGCGACGGCGGCCTCACTTCCACCGCGCTGACTCAGCAGATCCTGGACCGCGCGATCGCTCTCAACCCTGCCCTCGGTGCGTACGTCGAGATCACCGCGGAAGCGGCTCTCGAGCAGGCCGGCCAGGCCGACGCGGACCTGGCGGCCGGGGACGACCGCGGCCCGCTGCAGGGGATCCCGCTCGCGATCAAGGACATCATCGCGATGAAGGGTGCCCCGACCACCGCGAACAGCCACGTGCTCGCCGAGGACTGGGGCGCCGGGACGGACGCACCGGTCGTGGCCCGCCTGCGTGACGTCGGCGCGGTCTTCGTCGGCAAGGCGACCACCAGCGAGTTCGCGTGTGGGTTGCCCGACGCAACGAAACGATTCCTCGTCCCGCACAACCCGTGGAACGTCGACCACACGCCGGCCGGCTCCAGCTCCGGCACCGGCATCGCGGTCGCGGCCGGTCTCGCGCTCGGCGGTCTCGGCACGGACACCGGTGGCTCGGTCCGCAGCCCAGCCGCCGTGAACGGCCATACCGGACTGAAAGTGACGTTCGGTCGAGTGCCGAAGAGCGGGGTGGTCCCGCTGGGCTTCAGTCTGGACAGCATCGGCCCGATGGCGCGCAGTGCGTGGGACTGTGCGGCTTTGCTCGAGGTGATGGCGGGCTACGACCCGACGGATCCCAACTCCGCGCAGCAGCCGGTTCCGGCGTACACGGAACTGCTGGACGGTTCGGTCGACGGGCTGCGGATCGCACTGCCGATGCCGTACTTCTTCGACCACGACCAGCTGGATCCGGAGATGCACGACGCCGTCGTGTCGGCGGTGAAGCAGCTGGTCGGGCTCGGTGCGTCCTCGACCGAAGTGGACCTGCCGTATGCGGGCGAGGCCAAGGACGCGAACTCGATCATCATGGTCGCGGAGGCGTACGCCTATCACCGCAACGATCTCGTCAACCGTTGGACCGACTACGGCGTCCACACCCGGCCGATGCTCGCCCGTGGCGCCTTCTACACCGCGGGCGACGTGGCCCAGGCCCAGCGGTTCCGTCGGTTCTTCTCCCGTCAGGTCGCAGAGCTGTTCACGAACTACGACGTGATCATCACGCCGTCCGCACCGGTACCGGCCGAGCCCGCCGACACCTTGTCACCGAGCAAGCGACTGCACACCCCGAGCTATACCGGCCAGTGGAACCTGACCGGCCTGCCCGCGGTCGCCGTACCGGCCGGGTTCTCCAGCAGCGGTCTGCCGCTGTCGATGCAGATCGTCGGCAAGCCGTTCGCCGAGGCCACTGTGCTGAAGGTCGCCGACGCACTGCAACGCGTCAGCGACTGGCACCTCGCCGTACCGCCGGTCGACGCCCTCGCCGCCTGAAAGGACACCATGAGCAACGAATCAGAACCTCTCGTCACCCTGCTCGCACTCGCCGGGGTCGAGCCGGCCGAGGCCGAACTGGTGCCGATGGCAACGGCCTTCGGCACCGCCCGGGAGAACGCCGCGCTGGTGTACTCCGTCACCGCCGCCCGGTACGAGGAACCGGGCCTGATCTTCTCCGCGCGACCATGACCGCGCGAACGATTTCCGGCGCCCTCGCGTCGCTACGGTCCGGCGACGTGACCGCGTCGGGTCTGCTGGACGAGGCGATCGCGTCAGCCGATGCCCATGACGGCGAGCTCGGTATCTACCTGGCCCGGTTCGACGAGTCGGCCCGGGCAGCCGCCGCCACGGCCGACGAGATTTACGCGTCCGGCGATCCGGCCGGTCCGCTGCTCGGCATCCCGCTGGGCATCAAGGACATCATCACCACCATCGAGGGGCCGACCACGGCCCAGAGCCTCGTTCACGATCCGGCGTGGGGAGACCAGCTCGACGCGCCGGTGATGAGCCGGCTCCGGGCCGCGGGCGGAGTCATCACCGGCAAGACGACCACGATGGAGTTCGCCACCGGCGTCCCCGATCCGACCAAGCCGTTCCCGATCCCCCGCAACCCATGGAATCCCGGACACTGGACCGGTGGGTCCAGCTCCGGCACCGGCAACGGCGTCGCGGCCGGAGCGTTCCTCGGCGGGCTGGGTACCGATACCGGTGGCAGTATCCGGATCCCGGCCGCGTTCTGCGGGATCTCCGGGCTCAAGGCAACCTTCGGGCGCGTACCGAAGTCGGGGTGTGTCCCACTCGGGTACAGCCTCGACAACATCGGCCCGATGGCCCGGTCGGCCCGTGACTGCGCGATCATGCTGACCGTCCTGGCCGGGTACGACGCCGGCGATCCGTGCTCGGTCGACGAGCCGGTCCCCGACTACGAGAACGCGTTGACGGGTGACCTGAGCGGGCTGCGGATCGGCGTCGACACCCTCGCGGAGTACCGCCGGGCGGACCAGGATCCACGCCTCGGCGAGCTCCTCGACGCGGCTCTGGCCGTCCTGACCGCGCGCGGTGCGAACGTCGTACCGGTGCGGCTGCCGTACTACCGCGAGCTGACGGCGGCGACCGGGATCACGTCGCGGAGCGAGGCGTTCGCGTACCACGCGCCCGATCTGCGCAGCCGGTGGTCCGACTACTTCGCCGCGACCCGGCAGGGGGTCGGCATCGCCTCGGCGTACTCGGGTGCCGACTATGTGCAGGCCCAGCGGGTACGACGTGTCGGTCAGCGCGAGGTGGCTGCCTTGTTCGAGACCGTCGACCTGGTGGTGACGCCGACTGCGAGTGTGGAACCGTTCGCGATCGACGGGCTCGGGGAGCTGGCGACCGAGCGGTTCCGGGCGATGCACACGTCGTACTGGAATGCCGTCGGGAATCCGGCGCTGTCCGTGCCGATGGGCTTCGGTGTGCGGGACCTTCCGCTCGGACTGCAGCTGATCGGGCGGCCGTTCGACGAGGCGAACGTGCTCCGTGCCGGTGACGCCTACCAGCAGGAGACCGACTGGCACCTTCGCCAGGCGGCCATGGTTCAGACCTCGGCAGCCGGCCGGTCGGCGGTCGTTGTCTGAGGCAACGACATCTGCGGAACCGGACGTATCGGGGGCGGCTCAGGTGCCGTCCTCGATGCGCCCGGCCCGCGCATCACGGTGGCGAAGACCAGACGGTCGGAGCGCGCGTGCGACACGCTGTACTCCAGCGGCCGGCCATCGAGCGCCCGAACCACTCGGCTGGTGTCGAGCAGCGCGAACCCGACGTCCACCTGCAACGACTCGGCGCTGATCGGATCCGCGATCGAGCAGCCGATCTGCAGTTCGGTATCACCGACCGGCTCGTGCAGGACGTCCGCGATCAGCTCGTACGGCGACCGGTTGAGGCTCTGCAGCGAACCACTGAGCAGCACGGCGAACGGATCCGACGGCATGAACGCCGACCGGAGACTCAGCGGGAACCCGTCCAGCGAGGTGACGGACTCCAAGATCACCACCTCGGTGCCGGGCGCGATCTCCAGCCGCTCGGCGATGAACGCCGGCGCCGGATGCAGACTGGCGTACGTCGTCCGGATCGCGACCCGGGTCCCATCGGCGTTCATGTCCTGGGCGAGATCGCGGGAGACCTCGATCCCGTGCTGCAGCGCGCTCGGAGCCAGGGCGAACGTGCCGGCGCCACGGACCCGCTCGACCATGCCCTGCTCGGCGAGGATCGCGAGGACGTCCCGGATGATGCCGCGGCTGACGCCGTACTTGGAGATCAGTGCGTCCTCGCCCGGCAGCGGTGCCTCGGCCCAGTCTCCACTGAGCAGCTCCGTGCGCAGCAGGTCGCAGACCCACTGGACCGTGCGGGAGCGTCCCGGACCACGCCGGGAACCGGGGTGGTTAGGGAGCCGCTGACTGCGATGTCCCTGAGCGGAGGGATGGGGCACAGGATCTCCTCCGAACTGGCGGAGCGTGAGATGTCGATCACGCTACTGCCGCCGGCGAACCCGGACCAAGCGATAACTCGGTCAGTGGCCCGGATCACACGGCGTTCACGCGACGCTCACCTTCCGCGTCGGACGGCGTCTTGCTTGTGGCGAGTCCGCGTGGTTCCGTTAAGGGCGTAAGCCCACTTTCGTTTCGCTGCCCCGGACCTGGTAGCGCATCGACCGATGCACTATCAGAATGGGGCGCTTCTCTTGTCACAGCTTCTTGCTGAAGATCATGACCCGCTGCGCGTACAACACCGACATACGAACCTCTACACCGACCTGCTTCGCACGGTCCGTGAGCTCGGCCTGCTGAAGCGGCGGCGTGGCTACTACTTCACCCGGATCGGGCTGGTACTGGCCGCCTTCATCGGGGTCTGGGTCGGCTTCGGTCTGCTCGGCAACTCCTGGTTCCAGCTCCTGATGGCCGGCGCGCTGGCTCTGGTACTGACGCAGGTCGCGTTCCTCAGCCATGACAGTGCGCACCGGCAGATCTTCGACTCCGCCGCCTGGAACGACTGGACCGCTCGGCTGCTGGCCGGTGGACTGGTCGGGATCAGTGCCGCGTGGTGGCGCTCGAAGCACAGCCGCCACCACGGCGCGCCGAACCAGTTGGGTAAGGACCCGGACATCGCGATCGGCGTGGTCGCGTTCACGCCTGAGCATGCGGCCCAACGCAAGGGCTTCCAGGCCTGGCTGACCGCCCGCCAAGGCTGGCTCTTCTTCCCGCTGCTGACGCTGGAAGGTCTCAGCCTCTACGTCTCCAGCCTGATCCACCTGTTCCGCCGCGGCGCCACCCGGGTCGAGCGCATCGAGGCCGCGATCGTGGTGAGCCGGATCGGTGCGTACCTCGCCGTCCTGTTCCTGCTCCTGCCGATCGGCAAGGCCGGCGCGTTCCTCGGGCTGCAGCTGGCCGTCTTCGGAGTGTGTCTCGGTGGCTCGTTCGCGCCGAACCACAAGGGCATGCCGCTCGTCCCGCGGACGATGAAGCTGGACTTCCTCCGCCGGCAGGTGCTGACGTCGCGCAACATCCGCGGCGGGGTGATGGTCGACTTCGCGATGGGCGGCCTGAACTACCAGATCGAGCACCACCTGTTCCCGAGCATGCCCCGGCCGACGCTGCGCAGGGTCCGGCCGATCGTGCGCGAGTACTGTGCACTGCACGGCGTGAAATACACCGAGGTCGGATTCCTCGCGTCGTACAAGATCGTCGTGGACTATTTGAACAACGTCGGCCTCCGGGCCCGCGACCCGTTCGACTGTCCGCTTGTCGTCCAGTACCGGAAATGACCCCTGGCACTTTGCCAGGCTGACCTCGGAGGTCCACCTGACTGCACGCCGGCCTTCATGCTAGATCGCGATGATGAGGTGGTGGGTGCCCAACAGCGGTACGTCAGCCTCTACACGGATCTCCTCCAGACGGTTCGCGAACTCGGTTTGATGCGACGCCGTCAGGGCTACTACTACACCCGGATCAGCATCGTCGTCGCCGCGCTGCTGGCCGTCGCCACCGGCATGATCCTGATCGGCGATTCTTGGTACCAGCTGTTCCTGGCCGTCGCGCTGGCGCTGATTCTGGTCCAGGTCGCTTTCCTCAGCCACGACGGTGCGCACCGGCAGATCTTCCACTCGGCCGCGCGGAACGACTGGACCGCGCGCATCCTGGCCGGCTGTGTAGCCGGCATGAGCGTGACCTGGTGGCGGAACAAGCATTCCCGGCACCACGCGGCGCCGAACCAGGTCGACCGGGATCCCGACGTACAGCTGAAGGCCGTCGCCTTCACCCCGGACGCGGTCGCCGGCCGCGGCGCGCTCGGCCGGTGGATCGCCGCGCGACAGGGCTGGCTCTTCTTCCCGCTGCTGACTCTCGAAGGCGTCGGCCTGCACGCGTCGAGCCTGCGGTACCTGCTGCGCCGCGACGCGAGCCGGCTCGAGCGGATCGAGTCCGCGGTGGTGATCTCGCGCCTCGGGCTCTACGTGGCTGCGTTGTACGTGCTGCTCCCGGCGGGCAAGGCGAGCGCGTTTCTCGCCCTGCAGCTCGCCATCTTCGGCGTCTGCCTCGGCGCCGCGTTCGCACCGAACCACAAGGGCATGCCGCTGGTTCCGGCCGGGATGAAGCTCGACTTCGTCCGGCGCCAGGTGCTGATGTCGCGCAACATCCGTGGCGGCATTTTCACCGACTTCGCGCTCGGCGGGCTGAACTACCAGATCGAGCACCACTTGTTCCCGAGCATGCCCCGGCCGACCCTGCGTCAGGTCCAGCCGATCGTGCGCGAGTACTGCGCCACCCACGGCATCGCGTACACCGAGGTCGGCCTGTTCACGTCGTACAAGATCGTCGTCGACTACCTGAACAACGTTGGCCTCAAGGCACGCGACCCGTTCGACTGCCCGCTGGCCGCGCAACTGCGCGCCCCCGGACGCGAGCTCGCCTGAGCCGCTCAGCTGTGCGGAGGGATCTCGCCTGAGCCGCGGATGGTGAGTTTTACCGGGACGCGGACCGTGCGGCCGGGGCGGTGGGGCTCGGGGAGCCGCTCGGTCATCAGCTGGATCGCCGTACGGGCCATCACGTCGGCTGACTGTGCCACGGCCGTCAGGCCAGGGCTGAGCAGGTCGCCGAGCGCCAGGTCGTCGAACGAGACGAGCGCGACGCGGTCCCGTCGGCCGGCCAGGCCACGGAGAACCTCGGCAGTGGTCATGTTGTTGGCCGACAGCAACGCCGTGGCCGGCTCAGGACGATCCAGCACGGCGGACAGCGTGATACCGATGCCTTCCGTCGTCGGCTCCGACAGGTGGACCAGGTCCTCGTCGACGTCGATGCGGTGCCGCGACATCGCGGCTCGATAGGCGACCACGCGCTCGCGGGCCGTGAAGATCCGCTCGTCGTCACCGAGGTACGCGATCCGGCGGTGCCCCTGCCGGACCAGGTGGTCGATGGCCTGATCGATGCCGCCCGCGTTGTCCGCGAGCACGGCATCGGCCTCGATACCGTGCGCCGGTCGGTCGATCGTGACGACGGCCATCCCCGCGTCGACGTGCGGCGCGAGGTACTCCTGGGTCTCCCCGATCGGCGCCATGATCAGCGCGTCCGGCCGGCGGGCGACGAACTCCAGGCAGACGTCCCGCTCCCGCTCCGGGTCCTCGTCGGTCAGGCCGATCATCACCACCGAGCCCGACGATCGCGCCCACAGCTCGACCGCCCGGCCCAGCGACGCGAAGAACGGGTCGCCGATGTCGCGGATCACGACAGCGATCGTCCCGGTCTTGCCGCGGCGCAGCATCCGGGCCGACTCGTTCGGGGTGTAGTTGAGGTCCTTGATCGCGGCCTGCACCTTGGCGGTGAGCTCCGGGCTGACGTTCGGCTCCTCGTTCACCACCCGGGAGACGGTCTTCAGCGCGACGCCCGCCCGGGCCGCGACCTCCTTCATGGTGGGCCGGCGCTGACCCGTGCCGTTCACCCCGCTGAAACTCATCGCCGGCCCGTCCTCTTCTCTCAGCTCGCGCAATCAGCTCTCGACGACGACCGGGATGATCATCGGGCGGCGCCGGTGGGTGTCCGAGACCCACTTGCCGACCACCCGGCGGATCACCTGCTGCAGCTGGTACATGTCGTCCACGCCGCCGCCGATCGCCTTCTCGATCTCTGCCTCGATCTTCGGCTTGAGGTCGTCGAAGACGGTGTCGTCCTCGGCGAACCCGCGTGCCTGAATCTCCGGCCCGGCAGTCAGTTTGCCGGTGACCGAGTCCATCACGGCGATGACCGAGATGAAACCCTCGTCGCCGAGAATCCGGCGATCCTTCAGCGAGGTCTCGGTGATGTCGCCGACGGTCGAGCCGTCCACGAACACGTACCCGCAGTCGACCTTGCCGGCCACGACGGCCTTGCGGTCGATCAGGTCGACCACCACGCCGTCCTCGACGACCACGACGTTCTCGCGCGGTACGCCGGTCTGGATCGCGAGGTCGGCGTTCGCATGCAGGTGCCGGATCTCGCCGTGCACGGGCATCACGTTGCGCGGCTTGACGATGTTGTAGCAGTACAGGAGCTCGCCGGCGCTCGCGTGACCGGAGACGTGAACGAGCGCGTTGCCCTTGTGGATCACGTTGGCGCCGTGCCGGGTCAGCCCGTTGATCACCCGGTACACCGAGTTCTCGTTGCCCGGGATCAACGACGACGCCAGGACGACGGTGTCGCCGGGCTGGATCTGGACGACGTGATGGTCGTTGGCCGCGATCCGCGACAGCGCCGACATCGGCTCGCCCTGCGAACCGGTCGAGATCAGCACGACCTGCTCGGGCGGGTAGTTCTCCAGCTCGCGCATGTCGATCAGCGTGTCGCCGGGGACGTGCAGGAAGCCGAGATCACGGGCCACACCCATGTTGCGGACCATCGAGCGCCCGACGTACGCGACCTTGCGGCGATGCTTCACCGCGGCGTCCATGATCTGCTGGACCCGGTGCACGTGCGAGGCGAAGCAGGCCACGATGATGCGCTGGTTCTTGGCGTTGGTGAAGACCCGGTCCAGCACCGGAGCGATGTCGCGCTCGTGGGTGGTGAAGCCGGGGACCTCGGAGTTCGTCGAGTCGACGCAGAACAGGTCCACGCCCTCTTCGCCGAGCCGCGCGAACGCACGCAGGTCGGTGATCCGGTTGTCCAGCGGCAACTGGTCCATCTTGAAGTCACCGGTGTGCAGCACGACGCCGGCCGGCGTCTTGATCGCCACCGCCAGCGCGTCCGGGATCGAGTGGTTCACCGCGATGAACTCGCAGACGAACGGGCCGATCTGGAGCTTCTCGCCCTCGACCACGGTCTGCTGCGGCACGTTGCGGTGCCGGTGCTCCTTCAGCTTGCCCTCCAGCAGCGCGAGCGTGAGCTGCGAACCGATGACCGGAATGTCACCCCGCTCACGCAGCAGGTAGGGCAACCCGCCGATGTGGTCTTCGTGGCCGTGCGTCAGGACGACCGCGACGACGTCGTTCAACCGGTCCCGGATCGGCTGGAAGTCCGGCAGGATCAGATCCACGCCGGGCTGGTTCTCGTCCGGGAAGAGTACGCCGCAGTCCACGATCAGCAGCTTGCCGTCGTACTCGAAGACGGTCATATTGCGGCCGACCTCGCCGAGGCCGCCGAGCGGGATGACCCGCAAAGCGCCCGGAGCCAGCGGTCCGGGCGCGTCGAGATCTGGATGGGGATGGCTCATGCAATCAGTCCTGCCGTCGTCAAGTCGGTGGTGAGCCGGTCCACTTGTTCGTCGGTCGCCTCAACCAGCGGCAACCGGAGTGTCGCGTGCTCGATGACGCCGGCCAGCTTGAGCGCGGCCTTCACCATGATGGCACCCTGGGTCCTGGTCATGATCGCTTCGACGGCGGGCACCATCCGTCGATCGATCTCCTGTGCGGTGGCGAGGTCGCCGGCCACCACGGCGTCGATCAGCTGCCGGTACTGCGGGCTGGCCACGTGCGCGACGACGCTGGCGATACCGACCGCGCCGATCGCGAGCCAGGCGAGGTTCAGCTCGTCGGCACCGCAGTAGTAGAACAGATCGGTGTTCGCGAGCACCTTGGTGGCCCCGGCCACGTCGCCCTTCGCGTCCTTCACCGCGACGATCCGCGGGTGTTCGGCGAGCGCGATCAGAGTCTCGGTCTTGATCTCCACGCCCGAGCGGGCCGGGATGTCGTAGACCAGGTTCGGCAGGGCGGTGGCGTCGGCGACGGCGGTGAAGTGCGCGCGCAGCCCCTCCTGCGGAGGCTTGTTGTAGTACGGCGTGACGACCAGGAGCCCATCTGCTCCGGCGGCTTCGGCCTGCTTCGCGCACTCGATCGTGTGGGCGGTGTCGTTGGTCCCGACGCCGCTGACCACCTTGGCGCGGTCGCCGACTGCCTCGAGCACAGCCTTGATCAGCTGGACCTTCTCCTGGTCCGACGTCGTCGGCGCCTCACCCGTGGTCCCGTTGATGATCAGCGCGTCGTTCCCGCTGTCGACCAGATAGGTCGCAACCTTCTGCGCTGCGTCGAGATCCAGAGCGCCGTCGGGCCGGAACGGGGTGATCATCGCGGTCGTCAGACGGCCGAACGGCAGTTCACCGGACGCGGGAGAGGAAGTGCTCGATCCCGCTGAATTCGATCCCAAGGGCATGGGGCTCAGATTACCGCTCCACGGCCTCGGAGAAATGAGTAGGCCTGGTGGCTGTCCGCTCGGGGGTCCGGGCAGCCACCAGGCTCACTCGTCCTATCGGGGACAACCCCCAAGTCGTTACAGCTTTGGTCAAAAAATCCGGAAAAACTTCTGCGAATACTTTCTGTAACCATTCGACTGCTCATTGTCGATCGTCTCAGCGGCCGGCGAGCCAGATCGAGGTGGCGTTGAAGAGGTGCTCGATCGCCGGGAGGGCGCCGGGGAGCAGGAGTACGCCGGCCACGAGCAACACCGGAGCGATGAGCGCGCGCTCGACCAAGCCGTTCGTGGTGAAGCGAAGAAGTCGCGGCAAGCGCAGTTCGTACCAGGTCTCGCCGCGGATCGGCAGCGGCCACAACCACGGACAGCCGGATCGGGTCAGGCTGTCGCCGAGACAGTGCACGAACATGCCGAGGCCGACCGCCATTCCGATCCAGCTGCCGATCTCGCTCAGACCACCCTGGACGGCGTCGGCGGCCGTCGTACCGGGGAGCGCCGTACCGACGACGGACCAGCCTGCGGCGCCGAGGGCGACGAGGATGATCCAGTCGCCCAATGCGTCCGCGGCCAACAGCAGGCCGGTGACCGCGACCGCCAGGACCGCCCATTTTCCTCGGTCGCCGAGGCTTGCCGCGAGCACGCCGAGCAGGATCGCGGCGGCCAGCGTGTGGGTCGCGTGGCGATGCTTCCCGGTGCTGTCCTCGTCGCGCGGACCCTTGGTGACGTTGTAGAGGATCCCGGAGAAGGTACGCACGGCGCCCGAGACGAGCCGCGTCACCGGACCGAGCAGCCGGGACGCACTGGCGCCGGGGTGATCAAGATCGGGTACGAGCGCATACCCGGCCGTGGCCGCGGCGAACGGAATCACCTCCGCCACCGACGTCAGTCCGATCAGCGGTGCCACCGCCAGACCGGCACACCATCCCGACAACGCATGCGACCGCCCCATCATCGTGCGCCTCACTCCCCTCCCGAGCAGCGTCCATCCTCTCAATCCAGCCCCACAAGTCACGGGAGACACACTGGTTACGAAGCGCTTTGCATAATCATGCAGAGTGATGCATACTTTTCCTGTGTCCAAGGTGCTTACGTCATTGCCGGTTGGTGAGCGGGTCGGGATCGCTTTCTCAGGAGGTCTCGACACGTCCGTCGCGGTCGCGTGGATGCGCGACAAGGGAGCGGTGCCCTGCACGTACACCGCCGACCTGGGTCAGGCCGACGAGCCCGACATCGCCTCGGTCCCCGGCCGGGCCACGGCGTACGGCGCCGAGCTGACCCGGCTCGTGGACTGCCGCGCGGCGCTGGTCGAGGAAGGACTGGCCGCGCTGGCGTGCGGCGCGTTCCACATCCGGTCGGGTGGGCGGACGTACTTCAACACCACGCCGATCGGGCGGGCCGTGACCGGCACGCTACTGGTCCGGGCGATGCTCGACGACGACGTGCAGATCTGGGGCGACGGGTCGACGTTCAAGGGCAACGACATCGAGCGGTTCTACCGGTACGGGCTGCTGGCGAATCCGCAGCTGCGGATCTACAAGCCGTGGCTGGACGCGCAGTTCGTGCACGAGCTCGGTGGGCGCAAGGAGATGTCCGAGTGGCTGGTCACGCACAAGCTGCCGTATCGGGACAGCACTGAGAAGGCCTACTCCACCGACGCGAACATCTGGGGCGCGACCCACGAGGCGAAGACGCTGGAGCACCTCGACACCGGGATCGAGACCGTCGATCCGATCATGGGCGTGAAGCACTGGGATCCGTCCGTGGACATCCAGCCCGAGGACGTCACGATCGGGTTCGAGCAGGGCCGGCCGGTGACGATCAACGGCAAGGAGTTCGGCTCCGCGGTCGACCTCGTCCTCGAGGCGAACGCGATCGGTGGGCGGCACGGTCTGGGGATGTCGGACCAGATCGAGAACCGGGTGATCGAGGCGAAGTCGCGGGGCATCTACGAGGCACCCGGGATGGCGCTGCTGCACGCGGCGTACGAGCGGCTGGTCAACGCGATCCACAACGAGGACACGGTGGCGGCGTACCACAACGACGGGCGGCGGCTCGGGCGGCTGATGTACGAAGGTCGTTGGCTCGACCCGCAGTCGTTGATGCTGCGGGAGTCTCTGCAGCGGTGGGTCGGTACGGCGGTGACCGGTGAAGTCACGCTGCGGCTGCGGCGGGGTGAGGACTACTCGGTCCTCGACACGACCGGGCCGGCGCTCAGCTACCACCCGGACAAGCTGTCGATGGAGCGGATCGAGGACTCGGCGTTCGGCCCGGTCGACCGGATCGGCCAGCTCACCATGCGGAACCTGGACATCGCCGACTCCCGCGCCAAGCTCGAGCAGTACGCCGGTCTCGGCATGTTCGGCAGCTCGAACCCGGCCCTCGCCTCCTCCACCGACCTCATCGGCCCCATGCCCACCGGCGGCGCCGACGCCATCGCCTCCCGAGGCGAAACCTCAGAATCCGACGAACTCCTGGACCGAGCCGCCATGGAATCCGGCACCGACTGACCCATCAAGTCAGACCGCGAACCGCTCACTGGCGGCAGCCAGGAATTGGGTGGGGCGGGTTTGGTGGCCGGCGCCTTGGATGGTTATGAGACCGTCGGCATATCGTCAGGGGGTGCTCGCTCTCACCAAGAACGACCGGTCCGTCAGCCTCACCACGGTCGCCGAACCCATACCTCTTCCAGACCAGGCCGTGGTCCGGGTCAGGGCGTTCTCGTTGAACCAGGGCGAGGTACTCGATCTCGCGAAGCTCCCCGACGGGACGCCGACAGGGTGGGACGTGGCGGGCGTCGTCGAGCAAGCTGCGGCCGACGGGAGCGGGCCGGCGGCCGGCACCCGGGTTGTGGGGCTGGTCCGGCGGCGGGGTGCCTGGGCGGAAGTGGCTGCGATCTCGACGCAATGGATGGCCGTCATACCGGAGGGCGTGTCCGACGCACAGGCCGCGGCGTTGCCCACGGCCGCGCTGACGGCGCTGCGGTCGCTCGAGCACGGCGGGCTCCTGCTGGCCAAGCGGGTGCTGGTGACGGGCGCAACTGGTGGGGTCGGGCGGTACGCAGTACAGCTTGCGCAGTTGGCCGGGGCTCATGTCACAGCTCTGGTACGCCGTACTCCGACGCCCGCGCTGCTTGGCGCCGATGTGGTCACCGAGCGGATCGAGGGCGACTTCGACCTGATCGTGGAAGCCGTCGGAGGCGAGGTCTTCGGCCAGGCCATCGAGCACCTGGCACCGCGCGGCGTGGTGGTCAGCCTCGCCACCCAGGACGAGGAGGGCCCGATCACCTTCCGGGCCGGCTGGTACTCCCGCTCGCAGGGAGCCACGATCTACACCCTCAACAACTTCGACGAACCATCAAGCGTCGCCACCGACCTCGCCCGCCTGTGCACGCTGGTGGCCACCCGCCGCCTTGACGGCCAGATCGAACTCGAGTCCTCCTGGCGAGAGACCCCGACCGCGATCGAGGCCTTACTGAACCGCCGAATCACCGGAAAGGCAGTCCTGCACGTCGACTGAACCGCTCAGCTCGAGAAGCCCAACGCGCGAAAGCCAACCAGGGGTCAACTCGCCCGCCGCCGGGGCACAACAGCAGCAACAGTCGCAGTCATCAGAGAGCCTTGAAGTGATCGAAGGGTTCGCGGCAACTGTTGCACCGCCAGAGCGACTTACAGGACGTGGAACCGAAGTGACTGAGCTCCGTAGTGTCCGGCGAACCACACAACGGACACCGGATCGTCAGCGACAGCATCACCGGTCCGCCGACGGCACGCCGCCCGGTCGGCGGTGCGATCCCGTACTCGGTCAGCTCGGCATGTTCGGCAGCTCGAACCCGGCCCTCGCCTCCTCCACCGACCTCATCGGCCCCATGCCCACCGGCGGCGCCGACGCCATCGCCTCCCGAGGCGAAACCTCAGAATCCGACGAACTCCTGGACCGAGCCGCCATGGAATCCGGCACCGACTAGCCCTCGTCCTCCTGCGGCCCGAAGAGCAGGAGGCGCTCCCCACCCCGCCGCTGGCCTGCGGCCGGGACGGCACACTGCTCTTCCCGCCGCTGCGGCCGGAAGAGCGGCAGGTGGGCACCAGCGGACCTTCTGGGCTTTGGGGTGAGGCCTGCGGGGTGTGGGTTCAGAGTGGGAAATGCTCGGTTAGGGCGGTTAGGAACTGGGTGGGTTGGGTTTGGTGCAGATTGTGGCCGGCGCCTTCGAGGGTTTGGTGGGTGGCGTGCGGGATCTGGGTGGCGGCTTTGGCCAGGAGGTGTTGGGGGGCTGGGCTGGTGGAGCCGCCGCCTAGGACGAGGGTCCGGGTGGTGATCTTCGGGAGGTCGGTCCACCAGGCTGGGTCTGGGTGGGACAGCTGATGGAAGATCGCTTGTAGGCAGGACCAGTCGAAGGGCGGCTCGGTGCCTGGGTACGGCGGTTCCGTCCAGTCACCGGAGCCGTCCGGTGGGGGTGAGTCGACCAGGACCAGGCCGGTGAGGCGGTCGCTGTGGTGTTCGGCGAAGAGCGTGGCTACGGTGCCGCCCATCGAGTGACCTACCAGCAGGAACTCGTTGAGACCCAGTGCATTCGTGAACTCGAGTACGTCGTCGCGCATCGCCTCGAAGGAGTAATGCGAGGGGCGCACGCTGGCGCCGTGGCCGCGTTGGTCCAGGGCGAGTACGCGACGGCTCTTGGCTAGCTCCGGAGCCACCAGATCCCAACTGGACGCGTTGGAACGCAGGCCGTGGAGCAGGACGACCGGCGGGGCTTGAGGGTCACCGGTCTCGGCGTACTCGAACTCCCCGGCGGACAGGTCAATGCGCATGCATGCATTGAAGACCGGCCGAGGGTCAGGCGTCGTAGTCCAGGGTGACCTTGGGGGTGGTCGGGTGGGATTGGCAGGTGAGGACGTAGCCGGCTTTCAGTTCCTCGGGTTCCAGGGCCCAGTTGGTGTCCATCCGGACGGACCCTTCGAGGACCTTGGCTCGGCACGTGCCGCACACACCGCCCTTACAGGCAAAGGGAGCGTCGCTGCGGACGGCCAGGGTCGCGTCCAGGACAGCCTTGGAGTGCTCACCCAGGGGGAACGTCGACCGGCGGCCGTCAAGGATCACGGTCACCTCGGCCGCGTCCTCATCGGCGGTCTTCTGCTCGACCGGAGCGGCCGGAGCCTCATCACCGACATGGAACAGCTCGGCGTGCACATGCGCACGCTCGACGCCCTCGGTCAGCAACAGCTCCTGCGCGCCGACGACCATCGCGTACGGCCCGCACAGGAACCACTCGTCCACGCTGTCCAGCGGCAGGATCGTCGCGAACATCCGCTGCAACCGCTCGGCATCGATGCGTCCACTGAACAGCTCGACCTCGGTCGACTCCCGCGACAACACGTGCACGAGGTGGAAGCGCTCGGCGTACACATCCTTGAGGTCGGCCAGATCATCGGCGAACATCACCGATCCCGCAGTGCGGTTCCCGTACAGCAACGTGACCCGGCTGGACGGCTCGACGGACAGGATCGTCGCGACCAGCGAGAGCACCGGCGTGATCCCACTCCCCGCGGCGACGAACGCGTAGTGCTTCGCGTTGTCCGCCGAGAGCGTCGTACCGAACCGCCCCAGCGGCGTCATCACCTCGAGCGAGTCACCGACCTTGAGC
The DNA here is from genome assembly GCF_053608045.1 of Kribbella sp. NPDC055071. Classification (NCBI taxonomy): domain Bacteria; kingdom Bacillati; phylum Actinomycetota; class Actinomycetes; order Propionibacteriales; family Kribbellaceae; genus Kribbella; species Kribbella sp. NPDC055071. The sequence goes on along the minus strand of NZ_JBSGUS010000005.1, from coordinate 171,878 downwards.
TCGTCCGCCGCGTACGCCGAGAACTCGCCGCCGGGAAGCCGCTTCACCCCGATCCGCAACACTCCGGACCCAGCGGGCGAGCAGATCGAGTAACTCCGCCGTACGTCGTCACCGGTACGACGGACCGTCAGGTGCTGGCCCGCGGTGAACTCATACTCCCCCGCGAGCTCCTCCGGCACTGCGAACGTGATCGCCACCGAGTCATCGGTGACCGCATCGATCGCAGCAACCTTCAGCGCATGAAAACTCGCCCGCCGCCGGGGGGCTACAGCAGCAACAGTCGCAGTCATCAGAGAGCCTTGAAGTGATCGAAGGGTTCGCGGCAGCTGTTGCACCGCCAGAGCGACTTACAGGACGTGGAACCGAAGCGACTGAGCTCCGTAGTGTCCGGCGAACCACACAACGGACACCGGATCGTCAACGACAGCATCACCGGTCCGCCGACAGCACGCCGCCCGGTCGGCGGTGCGATCCCGTACTCGGTCAGCTTCGCCTTACCCGCGTCACTCATCCAGTCCGTCGTCCAGGCAGGCGATAACACCGTCTCGACCCGACCGTCCACGTGCAGGGCCTGGAGCGTCAGCTCAACCTCCTCCCGGATCACGTCCATCGCAGGACAACCGGAGTACGTCGGTGTGATCGTCACGACGACCTCATCACCCTCATGCCGAACTCCACGCAGCACACCGAGGTCAGCGATCGTCAGCACCGGCACCTCTGGGTCAGCGACCTCACCAACGGCTTCGAGGATCGCAGTGTCCGTCACCATGTCGCCCCCGGGTGCGAACGGGCCACATGCTGCAGCTCAGCGAGCAGATACCCCATGTGCTCGGTGTGCCGGCCAGAACGACCACCAACGTGCTGGTACGACGACTCCGGCCGGCTGCACGTGGATTCGTCGATCACCGCGTCCACCCGGGTCAGCCACTCCTCCTCGAGCGTCGACGGGTCCACTGCGACGTCGAGACGTCGTACAAGCTCGTCCGACTCGAAAATCTCTGCTGTATAAGGCCACAGCGCGTCCAGACCGGCCTGCATCCGGCGGTGGCTCTCCTCCGTGCCATCACCGAGGCGCAGCACCCACTGGGTCGCGTGGTCGACGTGGTACGCAACCTCTTTGACCGCCTTACCCGCAACACCGGCCAGCGTCTCGTCGCCACACGACAACAGCTTGGAGTACAAGAGCTCCTGGTACGTCGCGAAGTACAGCAACCGAGCCATAGCGTGTCCGAAGTCGCCGTTCGGCAACTCACACAGCTGCAGATTCACAAACTCGCGCTCGTCGCGGAAGTACGCAAGGTCGTCCTCCGACCGGCCCGCGCCTTCCACGGAACCGGCGTACTGCAGCAGCGACCGCGCCTGCCCCAACTGGTCCAGCCCGATGTTGCCAAGGGCAACGTCTTCCTCGAGCTGCGGGGCGGCCGCGATCCACTCGGCGGTGCGCTGCGCGGAGATCAGCGCATCGTCGCCGAGACGGAGTGCGTAGACGAACAGGTCGTTCACAGGTGATCGACGCCTTCCGGGACCTCGTAGAAGGTCGGATGCCGGTACACCTTGTCGCCGGCCGGGTCGAAGAACTCGTCCTTCTCGTCCGGGCTCGACGCGGTGATGTCCGCGGCCCGCACCACCCAGATCGAGACACCCTCCTGCCGACGGGTGTAGACGTCGCGCGCGTTCCGCAACGCCATGGTGGCGTCGGGGGCGTGCAGACTCCCGACGTGCGTGTGCGACAGCCCACGACGGGACCGGACGAAGACCTCCCACAGCGGCTCGATCATGCGGCACTCTCCTGCCGGCGAGCCTGCTTCTCGGCGTACGCCGAAGCCGCCTCGCGCACCCAGGCGCCGTCCTCGTGCGCCTTCACGCGGTGCGCGAGCCGCTCCTCGTTGCACGGGCCGTTGCCCTTCACCACCTCGTACAGCTCGGTGTAGTCCGGCTCGGTGAAGGTGTAGTGGCCGGTCTCCTCGTCGTACGAAAGACCGTCGTCGGGCACGCGGATCCCCAGCACGTCGGCCTGCGGGACGGTCATGTCGACGAACCGCTGGCGCAGCTCGTCGTTGCTGTGCCGCTTGATCCCCCACGCCATCGACTGCTCGGAGTGCGTCGACGCGGAGTCGGGCGGGCCGAACATCATCAGCGACGGCCACCACCAGCGGTCGAGCGCGTCCTGGGCCATCGCCTTCTGCGCGGGCGTGCCGTTGCACAGCGTGTAGAGGATCTCGAACCCTTGCCGCTGGTGGAACGACTCCTCCTTGCAGACCCGGACCATCGCGCGCGCATACGGCCCGTAGGAGCAGCGGCAGAGCGGGACCTGGTTGACGATCGCGGCGCCGTCGACCAGCCAGCCGATCGCGCCGATGTCGGCCCAGGTCAGGGTCGGGTAGTTGAAGATGCTGGAGTACTTCTGCTTGCCGCTGTGCAGCAGGTCGAGCATGTCGGCCCGATCCACGCCGAGCGTCTCGGTGGCGGCGTACAGATAAAGACCGTGGCCGGCCTCGTCCTGCACCTTGGCCATCAGGATCGCCTTGCGGCGCAGCGACGGAGCGCGACTGATCCAGTTGCCCTCGGGCTGCATGCCGATGATCTCGGAGTGCGCGTGCTGCGCGATCTGCCGGATCAGGGTCTTGCGATACCCCTCCGGCATCGCGTCCCGCGGCTCGATCCGGCCGTCTGCGTCGATGGTCGCCTGGAAGCTGTCCATAGCTGCAGCATAGCCGAGATGTGACACTTTTTCTCCAGATCAACAAGAAGTGTCACAAAGTGGTGCTAGGTCCACCCGCAGGAGTGGTGGCAACGCGCTGGGAGCGACCGCGGTGGGCCGGGAGTATTTCGAGTAACAGTTCATAGATTGAACAGATTCTCGAGAGGGTGTCCCGTGACCACGCAGACTCTTCCGGCCGCCGCCGACCATCGCGGACCGGTCACCGGCAACGAACGAGCGCTCGCCCCGGACCTGATCCGTGGCGCGATGCTGCTCCTGATCGGCCTGGCCAACAGCGCCAACTTCGCCTTCGCCGGCCAGCCCGGCGTGGAGAGCGCGCCGCACGGCTTCGAGCGGATCCTCAACTTCCTCAAGCTCACGTTCGTGGACGCCCGGGCCTACCCGGTCTTCGCGATCATGTTCGGCTACGGCCTGGTGCAGCTGGCCCGGCGGCAGCGCAGCTCCGGCGCGACCCCGGGCGCGGCCCGGCGGATCCTGCTCAAGCGCAACGCCTGGCTGATCGCGTTCGGCCTGGCGCACGCGACCTTGCTGTACTTCGGTGACTTCCTCGGCGCCTACGGCATCGTCGGAATCATCTGCACGCTGTTCTTGCTCAACCGCGGGGACAAGTTCCACCGGATCGTCCTCGGCCTCTGGGCGTTCATGACGGTGGAGGTCCTGGTCGTCGCCGTCCGGGCCGCGCTCGCCGTCGTCAACAGCTCCGGTCCCGCGCATCCGCTGACCAACAAGCCGAACCCGTCGCTGGGGGCGTCGTCGTACTTCGCGAGCATGGTCGACCGGCTGCACGAGTACCCGCTGCACGCCGCCAGCGTGCTGGGCTTCATCGTCATCGTGTGGCTCGGTATCTGGGCCGCCCGCAAGCAGATCCTGGAAAACCCGAGCGCGCACACCAAGCTGCTGTCCTGGGTCGCCGGAGTCGGACTCGGCATCACGGTCCTCACCGGCCTGCCGCTCGCGCTGATCGGAGCCGGCTGGCTGCACGTCGACGAGTCGGCCGTCGGCGCGATCAGCTACCTCGCCCAGGCCGGCGGGATGTTCGGCGGACCCGGGTACGTCGCTCTGTTCGGTCTGCTCGTCACCCGGATCAACAAGCTGTCGTTCCCGGTTCGCGCGATCTCCGCACTCGGTCAGCGGTCCCTGTCGGGCTACCTGTTCCAGTCGGTGTCGTGGATGATCCTGCTCGCACCCTTCACCCTCGACCTGCGCTTCGGCAGTACGGCGTACACCGCAGCCCTGGTCGCAATCGGCGTCTGGATCGTCTCGGTCCTCGGCACCTACGCAATGAGCAAGCGCTCCTACCGAGGCCCAGCCGAAACCGTCCTCCGCCGTCTCGTGTACTGAACTTCCCCCGTTGCCGGCCGGACCTGGTGTCCGGCCGGCAACACTGCTTTTGGGAGGATGGCGGTATGAGTGACTTCGGGGTGCCGGAACCCGCGAACCTGTCGGACCTGTCTGGCGAGGATGCGATCGCCGAGACGAGTGTGCGGCTCGCACTTCCGGCGGAGGCCAATGCGATCGGCGAGATCCAGGTGGCGGCGTGGCGTTCGTCGTACGCCGGTTTGCTGCCGGCCGATGTGCTCCTCGACCTGAACCCGGCGCAGTTCTCGGCACAGTGGCGCGCGGCCCTCCTGGCGCCGGGCGAGGCGCGGAACCGGGTGATGGTCGCGTTGGCCGGCCGGACTCCGGTCGGCTTCGCGGCCATCACGGCATCGGACGACCCGGATGCGGATCCGCAGCGCGACGCGATGATCGCCGAGCTCGCAGTGCAGCCGGAGGCGACCCGGGCCGGCCACGGCTCCCGGCTGTTGAACGCCGTCGTCGACACCATCCGCGCCGACGGCTTCAGCCGCGTGACGGTCTGGGTGAACTCCACCGACGACGTCCTGCGCGCCTTCTACACCGAAGCCGGCTGGGCCCCCGACGGCGCCCACCGCGAGCTCGACCTGTACGGCGACGAATCCGTCCGCATCAAGCAGATCCGCCTCCACACCGACCCAGGACCCGCCGACGCGTGACAGTCTTGCCCGCATGAGTCAGGTAGAGGTCAACGACGTCGGAGACATGGTGCTCACCGAGGCCGCCGCGATGCGCACGCTGGCCGATCCGGTCCGGCTGGCGTTGGTCGATCGACTGACCAGACACGGTACGGCGACCATCGCCGAACTCGCGGAGCACGTCCACCTCGATGCCGAGACCGTTCACGGCCATGTCGACCAGCTCACCGAGGCCGGTCTCGTCGTACCGGATGGTGACGGCTGGCGGGCGGTCGGACGCGGCCTCTACTTCGAGGTCCCGGAGTCCGGGCCCGAGGAGGTCCAGGTCGCCGCCCGGCAGTTGGCCGGTGCGATGCTGCTCAGCTACGAGCACACCCCGCGCGACTGGGTCGAGAACACCGAGTCGCAGTTGGACATCAACTGGGCCCGCGCCGCCGGCCTTTTCAACGCCGGCATGACGATCACCGCGGACGAGCTCAACACCATCCAGGCGGACCTCGAGATCCTGCTGAAGCCCTACCTCAACCGCACCGAGCCCCCGGCCGACGCCCGGCGGGTTCGCATGCTCGCCTACTTCCTCCCCTCGAACGGCCAGGCCTGATCTCTGGGGCTGATCCCTGGGCCTGATCCCTGGGCCTGATCTGGGTCTGATCCGCAACAGGCCGGGGCCGGTGCTCGAACGTTCCGGGCAGACATGACAGATTGCAACGGTCCGATCACGCAAGGCCATCCGCTGGAGTTCTGTCATGAAGTACCTCACCCTGGCCGTCGGCCTGGGCCTGTCCGCTGCCGCCGTCGTCGTCGTCCCGGGGTCCGGTGCGACCGCGTCGATGCAGTCGCCCACCGTCGTCGACAAGGCGCATCCGGTGGCCACCAAGTACCTGAAGCAGAAACCGGCATGGACGCGATGCGGCGAGGAGGAGATGCGCACGTACTGCGCGAAGATCACCGTCCCCCGCGACTGGGCCAACCCTTACGCCGGCAACGACATCCAGATCGCGGTCAGCAAGGTGGCGCCGGCCAAGGGCAAGCCGAGCCGGGTCGTGTTCGGCAATCCGGGCGGGCCGGGTGGTGCCGGTCTCGGGATGGCGCCGTACCTCGCGAGCCAGGCGCCACTGGCGAAAGACCACCTCGCGGTCGGATTCGACCCACGCGGCACTGGTGACAGCACCAACGTCAGCTGCCAGGGCTCGCCCGGTTACACGATGGACGCACGCGATCGCCAACCCTCGAACCTCACTCTGATCGCCGAGGCGTCCGCGCTCACCTACCAGTACTGCGACCGGATGTCGCTCGGCCTGCTGCCGTACGTGAACACCGCGCAGACCGTGCAGGACATGGATCTGATCCGGCAACTGCTCGGCTTCGCCACGATCGACTACGTCGGGTACTCCGGTGGCACCTGGCTCGGCGCGTACTACCAGACCTACTTCCCCGACCACGTCGGCCGGTTCGTGCTCGACTCCAACACCGATTTCACGCAGCCCTGGCTGAACACGTTCGTCTCCCAGCCGCAGTCCTTCGAACGCCGGTTCCGCGAGGACTTCGCCACCTGGGCCGCCAAGAACGACGACGAGCTGCATCTGGGCACCTCACCCCGACTGGTGATCCGGACCTACGAACGCCTGCGCGCGGCGCTCAAAAAGCAGCCGGCGGTCGAGGAGTTCATGGACAGCACGGTCAAGGTCACCTACGACCAGAACACCCTGGACAACATCGTCGCCGGGGATATGTATACAAAATTGGCGTTCTATTCGCTGGCGCTCGACCTGGAATTCCTCCGGGACCTTTCCGCGACCCAGACAAAGGACGGACCGCAAGCCGCCCAGCGCCGCGTGGATGCATTGTCGCCGGCCCGGCAGCGCGAACTCGTCCAGCGCGCGACCGGCCGTACGCCCGGTCTCGGGCCGATCGGGCAACCATCGGGCGACGACGCCGAGGACGCGACCTTCACCGCGGTGACCTGCAACGACACCCCGTGGCCACAAGGGCGCGAGTACGGCGAGATGATGGCCGGCCGGCTCGGCCCGAAGTACCCGCTGCTCGGTTGGGGCATGACCGAAAACCCCTGCTACGCCTGGAGCCGCCCGAACCTCACGATGCCCACGCCGACCGGCAAGGGCTTACCCACAACGCTGATGGTGCAGTCGGTGCACGACCCCGCGACCAACTACGCGCTCGCCGTGTCCGCGCACAGCCGGTACGCCGGATCCCGCCTCCTCACCATCACCCGCGAAGGCGACCACGGGGTGTACGGCGGCGTGAACAAGTGCGCGGACAAGATCATCAACACCTTCCTCACCACCGGAGTAGCGCCCGCGCAGGACATCAGTTGCGTCGGCGAGGGGATCCCCGCCCCGACCGCGTCGGCGCCCGCGCTCGAGGACGCCGCACCGCTGCACCGGATTGCGGGATTCACCAAAGCCGTCTCCGGTTATCTGCACTGAGCTACGCACAAACGTTTGAATCGCGGTGCCCGGACCGGGTTTTCTGGGTGAATTACAGCGGTTTTCCCTTACCGACGGGAAGATTCCGGTCACCGACGGCGAATTTCTGCCGAGGCTTTCGTTGTCAGGACAAATTTGTCAGGGCGATGTCAGGGTAGCGTCCCTGTGCGACAGAGCGTGATTTCGACAACCTTGAGTCAGCGCGGAGGAACCGGGCGTCGACTGGGAGGGCTCGACGACGGTGGCCATCGCCGAGTGGCTTCGGCCGGCTGTGGGGTGGGGGGACTGCCTGGGGGGTCAGACAGAGACACAGCCGGCCGGGTCCACAATCCGGCGCACGCGCCCTCAGATCCCTCGCGGGGTACCGTCGATCCCCCAGGTCGTGGTGCTCCGCGAGGCACCAATCCCTGTCGGCATTTGCCTGGTCCACCCATCAATTTGCCTGGTCCACCCGGCAAGTCAGGGGTTTGTGACCCGGGACCTGGGTCCGGAACCCCCGATTTGATGGGTCAACCAGGGAAATTGGTGGGTCAGCCAGGCAAATGGGTCAGAGGCGGTCGGGGGTGTGGTTGGAGTTGTTGCGGGCCGGGGGTGGGTAGCCGTCGGCGACTGCGGCGAGTGGTGCGGCCCGTCCGGCCGACCACGCCGTCCGGAAGGCGCGCCGCTCGAGCGAGGCCTCGACCGCGGTCCGCGTGGCTTGATAGTCCGGCTGCTCGATCACCGGCACCGGCGCGCCGATGACCTCCCGGACACCGTCCGCGGCACCGAGCAGGAACGCGGCGTACTCGCTCCGCTCGCGTTGCTGGGCAACCGCTGCCAACTCCTCGAGCACACTGGCAGACCGCCACCGGTCGCCCAGATCGCGATGCTCGGCCAGGCTCTCGTCCAGCAGGTGTACGGCGCGTTCCGTCAGCCCGCGACGTCGTTCGACGATGCCCAACTGGTTCAGCGACCAGGCGACACCTTCGCGGTATCCGAGCCGCTGAGACAACGCGAGACTCTCCTGCAGAAGGTCCTCGGCTTCGACCAGCTCACCGTCGTACTGCGCGATCGCGCCCAGGCTGATCAGCGACCAGGCCAGCCCTTCGCCGTCGCCGACGATCCGGAAGCTGTCCCGGGCACGCCGGCACCGCCGCGCACCCACCTCCAGATCACCGCGCAGCCAGGCCACGAACCCGAGGTGGTTGTGCGCCCACGCCATCCCCCCGCGGTCGCCCAGGCTCTCGTACAGGTCGTAGCTCTCGCAGTGCAGGTCTTCCGCGGCCTCGTAATCTCCGCGCTCCCGTGCGACTCCCCCGAGTCGCTGCAGGACCATCGCCGTACCGGCGGTGTCGCCAAGGTCCTTGTACTGCGTCAGTGCGAGCTCGAGCCGGATAGTCGCGGCGTCGTACTCGCATTGCAGGAAGGCCAGCATCCCGGCGCCCAGATTCGCCTTTGCGCAGTAGGGCTCGAGGTCCGAAAGCTCCGGTCCGGTGTCTGCCAGAGCCAATGAGCGCTCCAGCCACTTGCTGCCCTCGGCGTAGTGCCCGCGCAGATAGCAGAACAGCCACAGCCCGCCGGACAACCGCAGTGCATCCGTGACCGATCCGGTCTGCAGCGCCCACGCCATCGCGGCCCGCAGGTTGTCCAGCTCGCCGTCCAGCCGCTCGAGCCACTCGGCCTGATTCGGCCCGCGTAGCTCGCGTTCGGCCTCCTCCACCAGGCTGGTGTAGTACTGCGCGTGCCGGTTGGCCGCCTCTTCGGTCTTGCCCGCAGCCAACAGACGGTCCGCCGCAAACTCACCGATCACCGCGAGCATGTAGTACCGAGCCACTCCGCGCCGCCGGATCACCCGGATCAGCGACTTGTCCACCAGTCGCCCAGTGAGGTCGAGTGCCTCGGCCCGATCCATCGGTCCGGGTGAAGCGTGGCCCGACATGACCGTCGCGGCCGCATTCAGCGTCCAGCCACCCACGAACACCGACAACCGCGCGAACACATCCCGCTCGGCGGGTGTGAGCAGGTCATGGCTCCACTCGATAGCGCCGTACATGGATTGCTGTCGTGGCGACACTGTCCGCGAGCCACCGGTCAGAATGCCGAACGACGTCTCCAGCTCGGACGCCAACTCCTCGATGGTCATCACGTTCGTCCGGGCCGCCGCCAGCTCGATCGCCAGCGGCATGCCCTCCAGCCGCCGGACCACTCGGGCCACCTGGTCGATCTGCCCGGTCGGGTCGTAGCCGCGCGCGGTCGCCCGTTCGACGAACAACCGGACCGCCGCCGAGGACTCCAGCTGGTCCTCGTCATGCGGCAGCGCCAACGCGGGTACGACGTACACGCTCTCCCCCGGCACTCGCAGCAACTCGCGGCTGGACGCCAGGATCGAAAGGTTCGGGCAATACTCCAGCAGGGCAGTGCAGATCTGCCCGACGGTCGTGACCAGATGCGAGCAGTTGTCGACGACGAGCAGCATGTGGCTGCGGCCGATCTGTTCGGCGATCTCCTCGACCAGCCTGGTGCTTTCGAGCAAATGCAGGCCGGTAGAGGCCGCCACGGCCGGAAGCACAGCCGCGGAATCGTTCAACGACGCCAGTGGCACCCAGCAAACGCCGTCCTGGAAGCTCTCCGCGAGTTCACTGGCCGCAGCCATGGTCAGGCGGGTCTTACCGACACCACCCGGTCCGGTCAGCGTCAACAGCCGGGTAATGCGTTGCCCAAGCAGGCGTTTCGCGGCGGTGAGCTCGGTCGTTCGGCCGATGAGCTGGTTCGGCGGGGCGGGTGGCTGCCGCATCGGCGGGCGGCTGCTCTCGGACTCGCGGCGCGCGGCCACGGTGAGCTGCGATCGGTCCGGATCGGTCAGCCGGAGGGCGTCCGCCAGCAAGCGCACGGTGTGTGCGCGAGGCGCACGCCGACGTCCCCGCTCCAACGCCGCGATCGCGTCGACACTCAAGCCGGCCAGTTCCGCGAGCCCCTCTTGCGACAACCCGGCTTCTCGCCGGTGCTGACGCAACAAGCCGCCGAACCCAACCCCCTGCACGTCGTCCGAGCCGCGGCGAGACCCGTCTGATGGCACAGGACGGCTCCACCCAGTCTCCGACCTCTATGTGGCGGCTGCCACATAGCCTTGCTGAGAAACTATCCCCTTCCGCACCAGGTTGTCAGTTACCGCGGTGTGGTTCCCCCACACTCACAGGCAACTGCCAGGAAACTCACAGCGAATCAGCTCACCCTCTGGTGGTGTGCGATCGCGGTCCGCATCGACGCACGCGCGCGCTTGCGGTCGCCCGCCGCGTCGTACGCCGTGGACAGCCGGAACCACACCCGCCAATCATCCGGAGCAGCTTCGGCCTCCTCCTGATACTTAACAAAGGCAGCATCTGCCGCGGCCCGATCGATCCGGCCGGACGGGCGGCGCGGCAGATCATCGACCGGCAGGCCGCCCGCAGCCTCCAGTTCGCGGGCCAGGACCTCCGTCTGCCGGCCGAACTGCAGCTCGCGCCAGACCAGGTACGCGCCGAGGAAGGGGATCACCAGCACCGCGATCCCGAGCCCGATCGCGACCGGATCGCCGGTGCCGATCAGCAGGACCCCGCGCCAGCCGAGGAGTACGGCGTACGCGACGAAGACCACCGCGATCAGGATCGCCGCACTCTTGGCCCTCATGTCAGTCGAGGTCCAGGAAGTGCTCTAGGCCGACGGTCAGTCCGGGCGTGTCGACGATGCGCCGGACGCCGAGCAGGACGCCTGCCATGAACGACGTCCGCGCCATCGAGTCATGCCGGATCGTGAGCGTCTCGCCCTCGTCACCGAGCAGGACCTCCTGGTGCGCGACCAGTCCGCGCAACCGGACCCCGTGCACCCGGATCCCGTCCACATCCGCTCCCCGCGCGCCGTCGAGCGCCGTGGTGGTCGCGTCCGGGATCGGCCCGGCGTTGGCCTCACGGCGAGCGGCCGCGATCAGTTCCGCCGTACGACGTGCTGTCCCGGACGGAGCGTCGACCTTGTCCGGGTGATGCAGCTCGACGATCTCGACGGACTCGTAGTACGGCGCTGCCTTGGCCGCGAACTGCATCATCAGGACGGCGCCGATCGAGAAGTTCGGCGCGATCAGTACCCCTGTCCCCGGGCTGGCATCCAGCTGTGAACGCAGCGTGGCGAGGCGCGACTCGTCGAAGCCCGTGGTGCCGACCACCGCGTGGATGCCGTGCCCGATGCACCAGGCCAGGTTGTCCATCACGACCTCTGGGCGGGTGAAGTCCACGACCACCTGGGCACCGGCATCGGTCAGCTGGTCCAGCTCGTCGCCCTGGTCGAGGCGCGCGACCAGCTCGAGGTCGTCAGCCTCCTCGACTGCGAGGCACGTCTGAGCGCCCATCTTGCCTTTGGCCCCCAGCACACCGACCTTGATCATGCGCACCCTCTCCGGTTCGGACTTCGAGGGTCCAGGATCTCATCCGGTCGAGGAGCTACCTCAGGCCGGTGTGTACGCCGTCTGCGCGTCCTCGGCGAAGTGGCAGGAGACCGTCTGCCCGGACGGGATCTCCCGCAGTTGCGGTTCCTCTTTGCTGCACCGGGATTCCGCCCGGAGGCACCGGGTGTGGAATCGGCAGCCGGAGGGCGGCATCACCGGTGATGGCGGGTCGCCGGCCAGTACGATCCGCTTCCGGCCCTGCCGGGACAGACCGGGCTCGGCGGACAGGAGAGCCTGTGTGTACGGGTGCGCGGGGACGTCGTACACATGCTGGTGCTCGCCCAGCTCGGCGACTCGACCGAGGTACATCACCGCCACCCGGTCGGAGACGTGCCGGACCACGGACAGGTCGTGGGCGACGAAGATGATGCTCAGGCCGAGCTCGCGCTGCAGCCGCATCAGCAGGTTCACGACCTGCGCCTGGACCGAGAGGTCGAGCGCGGAGACCGGCTCGTCGCAGAGCAGGACGTCGGGGTTCAGCGCGATCGCCCGCGCGATCCCGATCCGCTGCCGCTGCCCGCCGGAAAACTGGTGCGGGAACTTCGTCTCGTCCTCGGCGCGCAACCCGACCAGCTCGAGCAGCTCGCGGACTCTCGCCCGGATGTCCATCCCCTTCGAGACATCCGGGTGGACCTCGAGTGGTTCGGCGACAATCTCGCCGACGCGCATCCGCGGATTCAGGCTGGAGTACGGGTCCTGGAACACGACCTGCACATTCCGCCGCCATTGCCGGAGCGCACGTCCCTTGAGCTTGGCGACGTCCACACCGTCGTACCGGACCTCTCCCGACGTCGGCTTCTCCAGGGCGGCGAGCAGCCGGACCAGTGTGGACTTCCCGCAGCCGGACTCGCCGACGATGCCGAGCGATTCGCCCTTGCGCAGCGTCAGATCGACGCCGTCGACCGCGCGGACGAGTGTCTTCGAGCCGAAGTTCAGCGCCGGACTGATGTCGTAGTGCTTCACCAGATTCGTTGCCACCAGCAACTCGTCGGCCATCACACCGCCTCTCTTGTCGCCAGTGTCGTACGCCGGATGCACGCGGCATCCCGCCCTGGCGCGACGGTCAGCAACGGCGGCACCTCGCTCGCACAGTCGTCGATCGCGATCGGGCACCGGGTCCGGAACGCGCACCCCGACGGGATCGCTCGCAAGGACGGCGGTGTACCGGGGATCGTCGGGAGCTCCTGACCCTTGAGGTCCGCCGACGGCATCGAGCCCAGCAGCCCTTCGGTATAAGGGTGAACGGGGTGCTCCAGGGCTTCCGCGGTGGACGCGCGCTCGACCACGTGGCCGGCGTACATCACGACGACGTTGTCCGCGACGTCCGAGACCACGCCGAGGTCGTGGGTGATCAGGACGACGCCCATGTCCCGCTCGGCCTGCAGGTCCGCGATCAGCTCGAGGATCTGCGCCTGCACAGTGACGTCCAGGGCGGTGGTCGGCTCGTCGGCGATCAGTACGTCGGGATCGAGCGCGAGCGCCATCGCCAGCATCACGCGCTGCCGCATGCCGCCGGAGAACTCGTGCGGATAGTCGCCGACCCGCTTCGCCGCAGCCGGAATCCGGACCTGGTCCAGCATCTCGGCGGCTCGCTTGAGCGCGTCCTTCTTGGACAGACCGCGATGCACGCGATAGCACTCGGCGATCTGCGTACCGACCGACTGGACCGGGTTGAGCGCGGACAACGAGTCCTGGAAGACCATCGTGATCCGGTCGCCGACGATCTTGCGGCGTTCGTTCACGGTCATCCCGATCAGGTCCGCGCCGCGGTACTCCGCCGTACCCGAGACGATCCGGCCCGGCGGCATCTCGAGGATCCCGGTCAGCGCCTGCGTCGACACGCTCTTCCCGGAGCCGGACTCCCCCAGGATCGCGAGCGTCTCGCCCGCATGCACCTGCCAGGACACGCTGTCGACCGCCCGCACCGACCCCCGCGGCGTGTCGAACTCGACCGTCAGGTCGTTTACCTTCAGCAGTACTTCGCCACTACTCATCGGAGCAACTTTGGGTCGAGGGCGTCGCGGATCGAGTCGCCGATGATCATGAACGAGATCGTCATCGTCGAGATGAACAGCGCCGGCCAGACGAACAGGTGAGGGGTGTCCCGCAACGACGCGGCCACGCCGAACTGCGAACCCCAGGAGATCGACGGCGGTTGCAGACCGACCCCGAGGAACGTCAGCGCGGCCTCCAGACCGATCAGGCCACCGATGCCCAGCGTCGTCATCGCGAGCAGCGGCGCCATCGCGTTCGGGAAGACGTGTTTGCGCAGGATCCGCAGCGGCGGTACGCCGATCGACCGTGCGGCCAGCACGTACTCGCGGTTGCGGACCGAGAAGACCGTGGACCGCATGATCCGCATCCCCTGCGGCCATCCGGTGACCAGGATGATCGCGACGATGATCCAGATGCTCCGGTTCGGCACCGAGTTCAGGATCACGATCAGCGCGATCAGGCCGGGCAAAGCGAACAGGACGTCGGCGACGCGCGAGATCACGGTGTCGACCATGCCGGGGAAGTACCCGGCCAGCAGGCCGAGGAGACCGGCGACGAGGAAGCCGCCGAAGCCCGCGACCAGGCTGACCAGCACCGACGGGCGGGCGCCGTAGATGACGTTCGCAAGGTAGTCGCAGCCCTGGATGTCGAAGCCGAACGGATGCCCGGGTGCACTCCCCTGCTGGCTCTTGGCCAGCTCGCAGAACCGTGGATCGGTCGACGTGAACAGTCGCGGCACCGCGGCCATCAAAAAGAAGACCAGGACCAGCAGCAGGCAGATGTCGAACTGCGGCTTGCGCAGCAACGCCCGCAACAGTTCGCGATTGGAGAGCGTCCCGCCTTCGAGGTCCTGTGCCTCGACCCCGAAGACCTGCTGGGTATCAGACATTGCGCACCCTCGGATCGATCGCGCCGTACACGACGTCGACGATCAGGTTGATCAGGATGAACATCAGGAACGCCAGCGTGGACAGCAGCACCACGACGCCACCCTCCTTCAGCTTGATCGCCTGGAACATGAACTGGCCGAGCCCCGGCAGGTTGAAGATGCTCTCCGCCAGCACCGCACCGGCGAAGATGCCGGCGAAGTCGATCCCCATCAACGTCACCACCGGCAGCAATGCGTTCGGCAGGATGTGCCGCCAGAGGATGCGCTGCTCCCCCAGCCCTTTGGCCCGGGCCGTCTTGACGAAGTCCGCGCCGGCGGTGTCGACGATCGACGTCCGCGTCAACCGGGCCAGGCCGGCGAACCCGGTGATGCCGATGCAGAGCGCAGGCAGCAGATACGCCAGCGGCCAGCCGTCGCGGACTCCGGAGACCGGCAGCCACTTCAGCTCGACACCGAAGAGGTACTGACCGGTGAAGTACAGCACCAGGCCGGGAACCGCGAGGACGACCAACGTTGCCAGCAGCAACATCCTGTCCACGACCCCGTTGCGGCGGAACCCGGCGTACAGCCCGAACAGGAGGCCGGCGATCCACTGGAAGACCAGGCTCATCGTCGCCAGCTTCAGGGTGACCGGGATCCGCAGGCGGAGCTGGTCGGCGATGTCGGCACCGGCGAACGTTGTACCGAAGTTGCCCGTGATGATGTCCTTCATACTCAGCAGGTACTGGACGATGAAGGGATCGTCGAGGTGGAACTGGGCGCGCTTGGCCGCCAGCACCGCCGCCGAGATCGGCTTGTCACCGGCCAGCTCACGGATGGGGTCTCCGGGCATCGCGAAGACGAGCGCGAAGACCCCCAGCGTGACGATCAGGCCGATCGGGACGGCCGCCAGGATGCGGCGCAGGACGAACCGAATCACTTGCCGGTGCCTTACTTGAAGGTGGCCCAGAGCGCCGAGACGCCGACGTACTTGGACACCCTCGGCTCGATCTTGGCCGAGTGCAGGTAGGCGGTCGACTTGGTGTACAGCGGGATCAGCGGCATGTCCTCGAGCGCGATGTCCTCGGCCTGCTGGTAGAGCGCGATCGCCTTCTCCGGGTCCGGCTCGGCGTCACCCTTGGCCAGGATGGCGTCCAGCGTGGGGTTGGCGTAGCCGGAGAAGTTCGCGTCACCGTTGGACTTGAACATCGGCGTCAGGTAGTCCTCGATCGAGGGGTAGTCGTGGCCCCAGCCGCTGAACCGCAGGCCGTCGAGCTTGTGGCTGTCGGCCAGGTCGGTGATCTCCGAGCCCTGCTTACCGGTGTACTTGACGGTCAGGCCCAGGTTCTGCCGGAGCATGTTGCCGATCGCCTCGGCGAAGATCTGCCCGGTCGCCGAGGTGGTGTTGTAGTTGATGTTTAGCGTGCCGGGGAAGCCGCCTGCCTCCTGCAGCAACTGCTTGGCCTTGTCCGCGTCGAACGTGCAGTACTTGCAGGCGTCCGCGCGGTAGCCGTCCATGTCCGGCGAGACGAGCGCCGTCTCCGGCTCGGACAGGCCGACCAGGGCGGAGAAGGCCTTCCGGTCGATCGCCATCGAGAACGCGTGCCGCAGCTTCGGGTTCTTGAAGCGCGGGTCCCAGTCCGGGATGGTCAGGTAGTTGGCGCCGGACGGGACGCTGGTCACCCAGCCGTCCGGGGCGTCGGTCTTGAAGTTCTTCACCTTGGTCGCCGGGACCTCGGTGAAGTCGACGTTGCCGGCCAGGAACTCGTTGTACGCGGTGTCCGCGTTCGGAATGAACCGGTAGGTGATCGAGTCGGCCTCCGGCGCCGGGCCCGCCTTGTAGCCGTCCCACTTGGCCAGCTTGAGGTCGTCACCGGCGTTCCAGTCGGCGGCCAGCTTGTAGGGGCCGTTGCCGATCGGCTTGCGCTTGTAGGCGTCCGGGTTCTTCCGGACCTCCTCCGGCAGCGGGGCCAGACCGAGGTACTGCAGGGTCAGACCGAACTGCGAGAACGGGACCTTCAAGGTGACCGAGAAGGTCAGGTTGTCGATCAGCTTCAGGCCGCTCAGGGTCTTCACCGCGGTCGGCTTCGGGGTGGCGCCCTCCGCGGTCGGCGGGTTGAGTTCGTCGTATCCCTTGACCTTGGAGAAGAAGCCGTTGTTCTTCCAGGCGTTCGAGCCCTCGGCGGTCATGTTCCAGCTGTCCACGTAGTCCTTCGCGGTCAGCGGCTGGCCGTTCTGGAACGTGTTGCCGGGCTTGAGCTTGATCGTCCAGGTCTGGCTGGTCTTGTCCGGGGTGACCGAGTCGGCCAGCACGTTCTGCAGCTTGCCGGTGTTCGGGTCGGTGGTGACGAGTGGGGCGAAGACCGCCATCGCGATCCCGATCCCGACGGTCCCGTTGTCGTTCAGCGGGTTGATGTACTCCAGCGGGTCCGCGGCGATCGCGATGACCTCGCTCTTCGCACCACCACCTCCGGAGCCACCACTGGACTTCCCGTCGCCACACGAGGCGAGCACCAGCGCAAGACCGAGTGCCACCCCCACTACCCCAGACAGACGTCGCACGGTCGAACCAACTTCCTCGGCGGGAGGGCCGCTAGGCGGGCGGATCTGGGTGCCATGTTGGCTGGTCGAAACTGCGCATGTCAACGTTGTCAGCCACAAAGCAGCGGCGTGTAACGTGAGCGTTACTTTGCCAAGACCTCAGATGACCGACGCGTTGACTCGCGGTACTCGGTGGCTGTAAAGGGTCCAGGTGGCAGAGTCATCAGATGTCATGGCAATTTGGCCTGTGCGCACAAGTGCTCAATAGGTTGCCGACTGCAACGCTTCAATGAATGCGCTGAGTGTTCGGGCCCATGCGTGCTGTGGCGGCGCGCCGTAGCCGATGACCAGCGCCGGTGGCAGCCCGGCGCCGAAATGGGACAGGCCGAACGTCGTCACGCCCTGCGCGGCAAGGCGGTCGAGTACGACGTTCTCGTCCTGGCCGGGCAGGTCGACCACCAACTGCAGCCCGGCTGCGGTGCCCTGGACCCGATAGTTGCCGAGGGCATGAATCAGCTCGTCCCGTCGGCGCCGGTACCGCAACCGCGACGCCCGCACATACCGGTCATACGCACCGGACTCGATCAGCGCCGCCAGCGTCATCTGGCTGAGTGAGTCGCTGTGCCGGTCGCTCCAGGTCTTCTCGTCGATCACGGCGTCAACCAGGTGCGGCGGGAGCACCAACCACCCGAGACGCAGACCCGGCGCGAGCGTCTTGCTCGCTGACCCGGCGTAGGCGACCACGTCCGGCGCGAGACCCTGCAGCGCGCCGATCGGCTGCCCGTCGTACCGGAACTCGCCGTCGTAGTCGTCGTCGAGAACGACCGCACCCCGCGCTCGCGCCCAGGCGAGCACCTCGGTACGGCGCTTCGGCGCCAGCGGAACGCCCATCGGGAACTGACTGGCCGGGTAGAGCAGCACTCCACCGGCGTCCCCGAGCTCGCTGACCACGGCGCCGTACGCGTCCACCGGGATCGGGCGCAGCTCGAGACCGGCGCGCGCCACCTGCTCGGGGATCGCCGGTTGACCGGGACGCTCGTACGCGAAGGACTTCATCCCGAGGCGGGCGATCGTCTGGGTGAACAATCCGATGGCCTGCCGGACGCCGGTGCACAGAATGATTTGATCCGGCTCCGCCTGTACACCGCGAACGCGTTGGAGGTAGCCGGCCAGCACTTCTCGTGCGTACGCCGGGCCGCGGGCGTCGTCGTACTGAAGCGCCTCGTGCGGACGGGTGTTCAGGACCTGCCGCGCGGCGGCGCTCAAGGCGGCGACCGGGAAGGTGGAGACATCGGGGCGACCGGGCCGCAGGTCGTGCCGGATCGGCGCCACTGGCGTCGCGTGCGCGCGCCCGACGGCCAGTTGGGTGGTCTCGGCCGTCCGGGTGCCCGCGCCGCGGTCACCGGTCAGGTAGCCCTCCTGGACCAGCTGGCTGTAGGCCTCGGCAACGGTGTTGCGAGCGACGCCGAGGTCGGTCGCGAGGGCGCGCGAGGAGGGCAGCCGCGTGCCCGGCGGCAGCTCGCGGATCGCGTCCCGCAGCGCGCGCTCCAGCCCGGCCCGGACGCCGCGAGACCGGTCGACGATCAGGTGCAGGTCCGTCATGGACCAGGATTCTAGCTGCGGTTTGGACCATGATCGTGGGACAAGATCGCCGTAGCGTCGGAGCACGTGAGACATCTGACCTTGCTGCTGATCGCCGTCGTGAGCCGGATCGGGTCCGGACTGGCCACCACCGTTTCCGCCCTGTTCGTCACCCAGGTCGTCGGGTTGAACCTGCGGTCCGTCGGCCTGGCGTTGACTGCGACGACGGCGGTCGCCGTGGCCGGCAGCATCTGGCTCGGTCACCTCGCCGACCGGCTCGGGGCGCGCGAGATGTTCGCCGCGATGTTCCTGCTGGAGACGCTGTCGGTCGTGGGGTTGGTGTTCGTCTCCGGCATTCCGACGTACGTCGTCGCCGTGCTCGGACTGGCGATCGCGGATCTCGGCGGGCGAAGCTCACAAGGTGCGCTGATTCACGCCGTTGTCCCACCGGAGGAGCGGCTGGAGTTGCGAGCGAAGGTCCGGGTGGCAGCCAACATCGGCGTCGCAGCCGGCGCAGGTCTGGGCGGGATCGCGCTGGCCATCGGCTCGCCGACCGCCTACCGGGTCGCGTTGCTGACGACCGCGGCCATGCTGCTGATCACCGGCACCCTGGTCTTCCGGCTGCCCCGGGTCCCAGCGGTAAAAGCCGGCGAGACCGTGTCGTGGGCAGTCCTGCGGGATCGGCCATTTGTGCTGTTCATGGGCCTGAACGGCGTCCTGAACATCCACAACATGATGCTGAACCTCGCCGTGCCGGTGTGGATCGCGACTCGTACCAACGTACCGCACTGGATGGTCTCCGTGCTGATCATCGTGAACACGTCGGCCGTCATCCTCTTCCAGCTCCGGCTCACCCGCGGCACCGACTCCCTCGGCGGCGCTGCGAGAGCCGGTCGACGCGCCGGGCTCCTGCTCTGTCTGTCCTGCGCCGTCCTGTCCATTACGTCGCTGACCTCAACCGCCGTCACCATCACCCTGCTGGTCCTTGCTGCCCTGGCCCACGTCGGCGGCGAGATCCTGGAGTCCGCCAGCGGCTGGGGCGCCAGCTACGCCCTCGCCCCACCAGGCCTGGTCGGCCAATACCAAGGCGCGCACGCCATGGGCCGAGGCATCGGCGACCTGATCGGCCCCGTCCTCCTGACCACGGTCGCCATCCCCCTGGGTCCGGCGGGTTGGTTGCTAGTAGCAATCATCTTCGCTGCGGCCGGCATGCTCATTCCCGCCGTGCTGGGCCAGGCAGGGTCAGACCTTGCCGATCAGCTCGCGCGCCGCTGACCGGACGACCTCCTCGAGGTCGGAGCCGTCCGAGGTTGTTGGCTGAAGCACCAGCCGGTCGACGCCGAGAGCGACGTACTCCTTGGCGGTCTGAGCGTCGACCGCGCCCGGCGGGGTGATGGTGATCTCCAGCGGGCCGAGGCCGTCCGGCCGGCCGGCTTCGAGCGTGCGGAGTCGGGCCAGGAGCTTGGCGGTCCCGGGGACGTCGAGGTAGACGCCGTACCAGCCCTGTGCGGTCGCGACGGTACGACGAAGGGCAGCATCGGAGTGCCCGCCGATGACGATCGGCGGGTGTGGGCGCTGGACCGGCAGCGGCAGTTGGGAGACGCGGTCGAACGAGACTTGGCGTCCGCTGAAGGAGGCGACGGGTTCGGTCCAGAGGGTCCGCAGGGCGGCCAGGTACTCATCGGTGCGGGCGCCGCGATCGGCCAACGTCGCACCCAGGGCGCGCAGCTCGCCCTCGACGTACCCGACCCCGAGGCCGACGGTGAGACGGCCCTTGGACAGGACATCGAGCGTGGTCAGTTGCTTGGCGAGCAGGACGGGTTGACGTTGCGGCAGGACGATCACGCCGAGGCCGAGCCGGATGCGTCGCGTCACCGCGGCCAGGTGGCTGAGGGCAACGATGACCTCGAGGCGCGGCTGATCGCCGCCCTCGTCGGCAGGCAGGGCGAGATGGTCGCCGACCCAGAGCGATTCGAACCCGGCCGCCTCGGCCAGGAGAGCTCGCCGGACCAGGGTTTCCGGCTCGACGCCGCGGCCGCGGAACAGACCGTACAGACCAAAGGTGAGAGGCACGGGATCAACCGTAGGAGTGGCCACGCCATACGACCAATGAAAAGATCGGTGCTCTGACATACGGTATCTGCATAGGAGGCGCAGTGCACCTGGAGTGGCTGAGGGTCTTCCGTGAGGTCGCGCTCCGCGGCTCGCTGACCGCGGCGGCCGAGGCACTCGGCTACACCCAGCCGACGCTGTCGCGACAGCTCACCGCGTTGGAGAAGGAGATGGGTGCGCGGTTGTTCGACCGGCTGCCTCGTGGGGTCCGTCCGACCGAGGCGGGTCGGAATCTGCTCGTGCACGCCGAGGCGGTGCTGGAGCGGGTCGAGCTGGCCCGCCGATCGCTCGATGCGCTGCGGACGCTCGACGCCGGGCGGCTCCGGATCGGTGCGTTCGAGAGCGCGGACGCGACTCTCGTCCCGCAGGCGGTCGCCGCCTTCCGGACCGCTCACCCGCAGGTGGAGCTGTCGCTGGTCGAGGGCAACAGCAGCACACACGTCGACCGGCTGCGGGCCGGCGAGATCGACGTCGCGGTGGTGAGCGCCTATCCGGAGCAGCCGCTCGACACCAGCCAACTCGAGCTGCACCACCTGATGAACGACGCCCTGCTCGTCGCGCTGCCGAGCGGTCACCGGCTCGCTGACCGCCGGACGTTGCGGCTGGTGGAGCTGGCCGAGGAGACCTGGGTCGAGGGGTTCCCGGACAGCGCCGCGACGCTGCAAGAGACGGGACTACGAGCCGGCTTCCGGCCGCGGATCGACTTCGCGGTCCGGGAGTGGACCGCCAAGCTCGGGTTCGTGGCGGCCGGGCTGGGGATCGCGCTCGTCCCGCAACTGACCGCGACGGCCACCCGCGCAGGCATCACGCTGGTACCACTCCGCGCCGCCGACACTCCAGTCCGGACCGTCCACGCCGCAACCTGGCGAGGAGGCACGAGAACGGCCGCGGTCGAAGCCTTCCTGCCCTGCCTCGACCAGGTCGCGAAAACCCTGCTCACTCCTGCTGTACGGCGAAAAGCCGGGCGAACCGCCCGTCCGGTCGAGCCATCAACTCCGAGTACGTCCCGGTCTGGACGACCGAGCCGGCGTCGATGACGTAGATGCGGTCCATCTCGCGCAGGGTCCAGGCCCGGTGCGAGACCACGATGGTGATCCGTTCGGCTTTCGTCCGCCGGAGCTCGGCGAAGATCTCCCGTTCCGCCTCGGCGTCGATGGCCGAGGTGGGTTCGTCGAGGATCCAGACGCCGGCGTCGCGCAGCCGGATCCTGGCCAGGGCGAGTCGTTGCCATTGGCCACCAGAGATGCCGCGACCGCCCCACTGCTGACCGAGCTGGGTGTCCAGCGGCAGGTCCGCGGCAAAGCTGCCCGCCAACGCCGCCCGGACCGCGGCATCCGAGATCGCGGCCGGCGAGCCGAGTGCGACGGCCTCGCGGAGAGTGAACTCGAACCGGCCGAACTCCTGTACCAGCAGGCCGAAGTGGCCGAGCCGCTCGGCCTCACTCAGCTCGGCCGCATCGCGCCCGTCGATGAGCACGCGGCCGCAATCGGGGCTCAGCCCACCGACGAGCAGATTGACCGCGGTCGACTTCCCGGCGCCGTTCACGCCGACGAGGGCGACCAGCTCACCTCGCCGAGCCGTGAGACACGCGTCCCGCAACGCCGGCTCGCCCGCTCCCGGATAGCTGAAGCGAACGTTGTCCAAGGCAACAGACTCGACCACCGGTACGACGGTCTGCGGCACCGTCCGTGGCACACTCCGGATGAACCGGCGATAGATCGCACTCTGCGGAGCCGCCATGACGATGGTGCCGAACGCGTACCCGCAGTGCCGGATCGCGTTCAGCCCGGAGATCGTGCCGGCGACTGCAGCGGCCGCCGCTCCCCCGCTTGCCCCGCCGGTGACGAGCGCGATCAAGGCACCGCCCAAGAGCACGGCGGTCGCGAGTGCCGCGGCCAGCTCGAGGGTCATCGCCGTACCGATCATCCCGTCCAGGACGCGGGTCGCTTCCGCGCGGCGATCCGCGACCACCGTGGCCACCTTGGCGCCGGAGCCGAGGACGGCAAGCTCGGTGCCCGAGCGTTGCTGGATCAACTGCTCGGTCGCGTACGACGCACGCCGTTCGTGCGTCGCGACCTGGGGCCAGCCCGTCGCCTCCATCCGGGAGATCAGCGTGAACACGCCGACTGTTGGCACGAGTGCCGCCAGTACCAATACTCCGGAGAACGGGTTGATCGACCAGATCGCAGCGCACAAGACGGCCGAGGTCACACCTGCGCCCAGCACCTGCACCGGCCGTGAGGCCACGTTGCTGAGCGGATCGGTCGCCGCCTGGCTGGCCTCCAGTTCGGTGACCACCTCGGGATCCGCGAGCCGGCTCGGACTCAGGCGGGCCGCGGCCTCGGCGAGCTCGACACGATAGTGCAGCCGAAGCCGCAGCATCATCCGCTGGCCGCCGGCATTCGAGACCTGGGTGAGCGGATACATCGCCCCGACCACCACGGTCAGCCCGAGCAAGGGACCCCAGGCGAAACTGTCGATCAACTGCTGAAGCAGCACGACCTGCAGGCCAGGCAGGACGGCCTGCAGCAGGACAAGCACCGAGCACAGCGTGAGCCGGCCCGGAGTGACCCGAGCCGCATCGGTCAAGGATTCGCGGGCAGTGGACAGCGCATCCCGAAGGGGAACGAACACAGTGATCCTCTTTCGCACAAGACAGGCCGGAGCCGCGCTGCGAAGTCAGCGCGGTATCCGTCGGCCGTCAAATGCGTGCCATCCCTCGAGTGGACTCCACTGTCCACTCAGCAAGGGATCCAGGGGCAGATCACGTGGTGACGTTGATCGGGATTCTACAGATTGAAGGCGGTCGTGTCCTCGTCGTACGGGCCCATCACGGTCAGCGCGGGGGTGCCGGCGTACAGGTCGGCGGCCAGGCTGGTGACGTCGTCGAGGGTGACGGAGTCGATGTGGTGGAGGATGTCGTCGACCGTGGGCAGCTCGCCGTAGACGAGCTCGGCCTTGGCGATCCGGGTCATCTTGGTGCCGGTGTCTTCCAGGCCCATCACGAGCGAGCCGCGCATCTGGCCCTTGCCGCGGAGGAGTTCGTCGGGGGTGATGGTGCCGGAGGCAATTGATTCCAGCTCGGCGCGGACCACGCCGAGGACCTCGGTGGCCTTCTTCGGCAGGCACCCGGCGTACACGCCGACCATGCCGGCGTCGGCGTACGCGGAACCGAAGGTGAAGACCGAGTAGGCCAGGCCGCGCTTCTCCCGGACCTCTTGGAACAGGCGCGACGACATGCCGCCGCCGACGATGCCGTTGAGGACGCCGGCCGCGTACCGCCTCGGGTCGCTGCGGATCAGGCCGGGCAACCCCAGGACGAGGTGCGCCTGCTCGACATCACGGTGGTGGACGCGCACTCCGCCGTACGTCGGGATCGGCTTGCCGGCTCCCCGTCGTACTGGCGCAGGCTCGGCCTCGGCGGTCACCCAGTGGCGCTCGAACGCCTTGCGGACCAGGCGGACCACGTCGGCGTGGTCGACGTTACCGGCGACCGAGACGACGATGTTGGACGGCTTGTAGCGCCGCCGGTACCACCCCACGACCTGCTGGCGGGACAGTCCGGCGAGGGTTTCCGGCGTACCGGTGATGGAGCGGCCGAGCGGGGACTTGCCCCACAACTGCTCGGCGAACAGGTCGTGGATGTGGTCCGACGTCTCGTCGGCGTGCATCGCGATCTCTTCGTCGATGACGTCGCGCTCACTCTCGACGTCGGCGCTCGTCAGCGTGGCCGAGGTGATCATGTCGCAGATGACGTCGACCGCGAGCGGCAGGTCGGAGTCGAGCACCCGCGCGTAGTAGCAGGTGTACTCCTTGCCGGTGAACGCGTTCATCTCGCCACCGACGGCGTCGATCTCGGCGGAGATCTCCAGCGCGTCACGGCGTTCGGTGCCCTTGAACAGCAGGTGTTCGAGGAAATGCGTCGCACCGGCCAACTGCTCCGGCTCGTCGCGGGAACCGACGCCGACCCACACGCCGAAGGTGACCGAGCGGAAGCCCGGCACGGACTGGGACACAATCCGGAGCCCGGAGGGCAGAACGGTCCGTTTGACTGGACCGCCCGCCTCCGGGCTCAGGAGAGTGCTGGTGATTGCTCTGCTCACTCGGCGGAGTCAGCCGCCTTCTCGTCGGACTTGTTGTCCTCACCCTCGATCACCGGGATGAGCGACAGCTTGCCGCGGTCGTCGATCTCGGCGATCTCGACCTGGAGCTTCTGGCCGACCGAGAGCACGTCCTCGACGGCCTCGACCCGCTTGCCACCGGCCAGCGGACGCAGCTTGCTGATGTGCAGCAGGCCGTCCTTGCCCGGCAGCAGGCTGATGAACGCACCGAAGTTGGTCGTCTTCACGACCGTACCCAGGTAGCGCTCACCCTTCTCCGGCATGGTCGGGTTCGCGATCGCGTTGATCGCGGCCCGCGCCGCCTCGGCCGACGGACCGTCGGTCGCGCCGATGTAGACGGTGCCGTCGTCCTCGATCGAGATGTCGGCGCCGGTGTCCTCGGTGATCTGGTTGATCATCTTGCCCTTCGGGCCGATGACCTCGCCGATCTTGTCGACCGGGACCTTCACCGAGATGACCCGCGGTGCGAACTCGCTCATCTCACCCGGCGCGTCGATGGCCTTGGCCATCACGTCCAGGATCGTCAGGCGAGCGTCCTTGGCCTGCTTCAGCGCACTGCCGAGGACGCTGGCGGGGATACCGTCCAGCTTGGTGTCCAGCTGCAGCGCGGTGACGAAGTCCTTCGTACCGGCGACCTTGAAGTCCATGTCGCCGAACGCGTCCTCGGCGCCGAGGATGTCGGTCAGCGCGACGTACTG
This sequence comes from Kribbella sp. NPDC055071, assembly GCF_053608045.1. Classification (NCBI taxonomy): domain Bacteria; kingdom Bacillati; phylum Actinomycetota; class Actinomycetes; order Propionibacteriales; family Kribbellaceae; genus Kribbella; species Kribbella sp. NPDC055071. The sequence continues at coordinate 146,346 of NZ_JBSGUS010000005.1, read as the reverse complement.
CGTCTCGCCGTCGATCTCACCGGAGATCAGGCCCATCGCGATCCCGGCGACCGGCGCCTTCAGCGGCACACCGGCCGACAGCAGCGACAGCGTCGAGGCGCAGACCGAACCCATCGAGGTCGAACCGTTCGAGCCGAGCGCCTCGGACACCTGACGCAGCGCGTACGGGAAGTCCTCGCGGGACGGCAACACGGGCACCAGGGCTCGCTCGGCCAGCGCGCCGTGACCGATCTCGCGACGCTTCGGCGAACCCACCCGGCCGGTCTCACCGGTCGAGTACGGCGGGAAGTTGTAGTTGTGCATGTAGCGCTTGCGCGTCTCCGGGGAGAGCGTGTCCAGCTGCTGCTCCATCCGGAGCATGTTCAGCGTGGTGACACCCAGGATCTGGGTCTCGCCGCGCTCGAACAGCGCCGAACCGTGCACGCGCGGGAGCACCCGCACCTGCGCCTTGAGCGGCCGGATGTCGGCCAGCCCGCGGCCGTCGATGCGGACCTTCTCGGTGAGCACGCGCTGGCGGACGAGCTTCTTGGTCAGCGAGCGGAAGGCTGCGGACAGCTCCTTCTCGCGGCCCTCGAAGTCGGCGGCGAGCTTGTCCACCACGGCCGCCTTGACGGCGTCGGTGGCGTCCTCGCGCTCGTGCTTGCCGGCGATCGTCAGCGCCTGGCTGAGCTCGTCGGTCGCAGCGGCCTCGACCGCGGCGAACGCGTCGTCCTGGTAGTCCGGGAAGACCGGGAACTCGCCGGTCGGCTTGGAAACCTTGGCGGCCAGCTCGGACTGCGCGTCGACCAGCGTCTTGATGAACGCCTTGGAGGCCTCGAGGCCCTCGGCCACGATCTCCTCGGTCGGCGCCTGCTTGCCGGCGGCAACGGCCTCGAACGTGCCCGGGGTGGACTCGGCCTCGACCATCATGATCGCGACGTCACCGGTCTCGGTCACGCGACCGGCGACCACCATGTCGAAGACCGCGTCCTCGAGCTCGGTGTGGGTCGGGAACGCGACCCACTGGGTGCCGATCAGGGCGACGCGGGTGGCGCCGATCGGGCCCGAGAACGGCAGCCCGGCGATCTGGGTGGACATCGACGCCGCGTTGATCGCGAGCACGTCGTACAGGGTGTCCGGGTTGAGGGCCAGGACGGTGATGACGACCTGGATCTCGTTGCGCAGGCCGGAGACGAACGACGGCCGCAGCGGGCGGTCGATCAGCCGGCAGGTCAGGATGGCCTCCTCGGAAGGACGGCCCTCCCGGCGGAAGAACGAGCCCGGGATGCGGCCCGCGGCGTACATCCGCTCCTCGACGTCCACCGTCAACGGGAAGAAGTCGAACTGGTCCTTGGGCTTCTTGCTGGCCGTGGTGGCCGAGAGCACCATCGTGTCGCCGTCGAGGTAGGCGGCGGCCGAACCGGCGGCCTGCTGGGCCAGACGGCCCGACTCGAAGCGAATGGTGCGGGTACCGAAACTGCCGTTGTCGATCACGGCTTCAGCGAACTCTGCGCCCTCCATGGGCGCGTTTGTGGATCCCGACACGGGATACCCCTCTCTCACAGTGTGACGACTGCGAGGCGCGAGCTTCCGGGGTGCCGGTCTTCGATCGAGGCCCGCGGGTGTCTGTGCTGCTGCACCCGAAAGCCACTACCGAGGACCGGTCGTCCTCCCGCCACGCGCTTCGCGTCGCCTCGTACGTCTTACTGTATTCAGTTGTGAATCCGCATCCGTGCTTGGTATTGGACGCGGATACGCGAGGAGCGGCCACCCGAGCTCGGGGGCCGCTCCTCACGACGTCATCGGCGAAGGCCGAGCCGCTCGATCAAGGACCGGTAGCGGTTGATGTCCTTCTTCGCCAGGTAGTTCAGCAGCCGGCGGCGCTGGCCGACGAGCAGCAGCAGACCACGACGGCTGTGGTGGTCGTGCTTGTGCTCCTTCAGGTGCTCGGTGAGGTGCGTGATGCGGTGCGTCAGCAGCGCGACCTGGACCTCGGGAGACCCGGTGTCGCCCTCGGTCAGGGCGTACTCACCCATGATTTGCTTCTTCGTTGCGGCATCAACAGATGACACAGGGATCCTCTCGATTTCCGTTGCGCGGCGCACCGGGGCTTCTTCACCCGAGCACTCTCTGTCCGCGGCCGTTCAGACGGCAGCAGCCAGAGTATCAGTCCGTGGACGCGTCACCCTAATTCTGGGTAAGGACTCGGCGGGCTTGGTCGACATCGGCTTTCATCTGGACGAGGAGCTCGTCGATGGTGTCGAAGCGGATCTGGGTACCGCGCAGGCGGGCGACGAAATCGACCGCGACGCGGGCGCCGTACAGCTCGAGGTCGTCCCGGTCGAGCACGTACGACTCCACCCGCCGGTCCATGCCGTCGAAGGTGGGGTTGCTGCCGACGCTGATCGCTGCCGGGAGCGGTTCGTCGTACGACGGCGCACCCTCGAGGACCGTCAACCAGCCCGCGTACACGCCGTCGAGCGGGATCGCGGCCGTCGGGTCGGCGGGGATGTTCGCGGTCGGATAGCCGAGCTCACGACCGCGCTTGTCGCCCTCCACGACGACGCCCGTGACCCGCAGCGGCCGGCCGAGCGCCGCGGCGGCGGCCTCGACGTCACCCTCGGCGATCCGCTCCCGGATGTACGTCGACGACCACGGCTGCTCGTCTCCCGCCAGGCTCAGCCCCTCGACCTGGAACCCGGCCTCGGCCCCGGCCGCGATGAGCGTGTCCACGTGCCCGGCCGCCTTGTGGCCGAAGCGGAAGTTCTCGCCGACCACGATCGCTTTGGCGTGCAACGTTCGTACCAGCACGCGGTCGATGAACTCGTCCGGCGGCCAGCTGGACACCTCTTTGGTGAACGGGAGAATCAGCACGGCGTCGGCGCCGTACCTGGTCAGCAGCTCGGCCCGCTCCTCGGGCTCACTGAGCATCTGCGGCGCGTGATCCGGCCGCAGCACCCGCATCGGGTGCGGGTCGAAGGTGAGCGCGACCACCGGGAGGCCACCCAGCTCGGCTGCCAGCGCCTTGGCGTGCGCGAGCACCTCCTGGTGCCCCCGGTGTACGCCGTCGAAGTTGCCGATGGTGACGACCGTCGGCCCGAATTCCGGGCTGACCTGGTCCAAACCGTGCCAGACACGCATGACAGCAGGATTCCATGTCCGTCCGAATTTCCCTGCACCAGGTCCACGATCACCCCTTGTGATCGAGCGGTAACTCAACCTAGGGTGGGGCCCGCATGCCAAGCCTTGGGGAGGTCTTGTGAAGGTACGTCGGCTGATCGCCACCTGTGCGTCGTTCGTTCTGGTCGGTTCGCTGCCGGTGGCTCAGGCGTCGGCTTCGCCTGGTATCGAGCACAGTTTCAGGCATTATGTGGCGCTCGGGGACTCCTACACGTCCGCGCCGCTGGTGCCCTTGCCGGATCTGCTGTCGCTCGGGTGCGTGCGCTCGTACAGCAACTATCCGAAGATGGTCGCGGCGGCGCTGCACATCTGGCGCTTCACCGACGTCAGCTGCGGCGGCGCCGACACCACGAACATGACGCAACCGCAGACCACGCCGCTCGGGACGGCCGCGCCGCAGTTCGACGCGCTGACACCGGACACGGATCTGGTCACGCTCGGGATCGGCGGGAACGACTTCGGCGTGTTCGGCGACATCGTCGGCACCTGTCCGGGGCTGCGGGCCTCGGATCCGACCGGGTCACCGTGCCGGGCGCACTTCACGGTCGGCGGTGTGGACACATTGGCCGCGCGGATCACCCAGACGCAGGCGCGGATCGCGACTGTTGTCCAAGGCATCAAACAACGGTCGCCGAAGGCAACGATCCTGCTGATCGGATACCCGAAGATCGCGCCGGAGCACGGCACCTGCCCGTCGATCCTTCCGTTCGCGGACGGCGACTACAGCTACCTCTACTCGATCGAGCAGGCGCTGAACTCGGCCGTCGCCACGGCCGCGGCGGCGAACGGAGCGACGTACGTCGACACCTTCGGCCCGTCCACCGGACACGACGCGTGCGCACCGGACGGTCAGGCGTGGATCCAGGGCAAGGACATCAATCTGCTCCGGGCGCTCAGCTATCACCCACGCTTCGAAGGTCAGGCCGGCGTCGCGTCCCTGACCGTCAAGACGCTGGCCGGCGCACCTGCCGTGGTCACCGCGGCCGAACAATCCTCGTGGGCCGCTCAGGCTCGCACCTTGTCGCGGCAAGCCGCCGCGTCACCCCAGGCCGTCAAGGCCTCCGTGGACCGTCTACGGACCAGCGCGCAACGCTGACCCTTTCCAGTCCGTACGACGGACCCCGGGCCGAACCACCTCACGCGTGGTTCGGCCCGGCGGTGTTTTACGGCTGGTTGTGGTTCGGCTTTGACAGCTGGTTCGGCTTTTACAGCTGGTTGGCGAGGGTTGTGAGCGCTTCGCCGAGCGGGAGGTTGACCCGGTAGGTGGCGTACGGGTCGCCGCGGGTGATGCCCTGGTTGATGATCAGGACCGGCGTACCGGACTTGGCCGCGTGACGGACGAAGCGGAAGCCGGACATCACCGTGAGAGATGAGCCCAGGACGAGCACGGCGTTCGCGTGGTCGATCAGGTTGTAGCAGCGCTCGACGCGCGGCTTCGGCACGTTCTCACCGAAGAACACCACATCGGGCTTGAGCCGGCCGCCACAGTTGGTGCAGTCGACGACAGTGAAGCTGCGGACGATGTCCTCGGGCAGCTCGACGTCGCCGTCCGGGTTGATCCGCGTCGCTTCGCCTTCGAAGTCGGGGTTGGCCGCGCGTAGACGACGATCGTGAGCTTCGCGGGCGGACGTCGTACCGCAGTCGAGGCAGATGATCCGATCGAGATTCCCGTGCAGCTCGATGACGTCGCGGGCGCCAGCAGCTTGGTGCAGGCCGTCGACGTTCTGCGTGATCAGCCCGTCGAGGTAGCCACGCGCTTGCAGCGCCGCAACCGCCCGGTGCCCGTCGTTCGGATCGGCCCGAGCAATCGTCCGCCAGCCGAGGTGACTACGCGCCCAGTACCGCTGCCGTCCCGTCTCACTCGTCGCAAAGTCGCCGAACGTCATCGGCGTATGCGTCCGCAAAGTCCCCGTCTCACCCCGGTAGTCCGGAATCCCCGACTCGGTCGAAATCCCAGCCCCACTCAGTACGACAACACCCCCACCAGCCACCACCTCGGCAACCGCCCCAACATCGGCAGCCCCCGGCCCCAACGCCAAAACCTCAGGCCCAGGAGCCCACTGCAAAGTCGGACGAGAACGCACACCACAAGCGTACGTGCTCACAGGAATTCATCCCCCCGCCTCCGACACGCGCCCTCCTCCGTCACGTGCTACGCCGCCCACCCAGCGCGTCGGCGTCGTACGCGAGTCGCTAGTCGGGCAACTCCGAGAGTCGCGTTGTGCAGATCTCGCACTGCGGGATTGCCTCGTGATCCTGTGTGGGCACGAAGTACACACCACAGAGTCCCCGGACGGCGTGGCCGTGGATTGTGCTGCCGGCGAGGTGCGCGCGATGCGTGTAGTGGCTGGTTGTTCCTGGTTTGGACACTGCCAGGTCATTCGTCTCGACGATGTTCTTGAGCTCGGCGATCCGTCCGGTCCAGGCCCCCGGGTCGCCGATGTTCGAGTAGGTGTCCTTGAAGCGGTCCCAGCTTTGCTCTGGTGGACTGATGCTGATGAGGACCCTCACTGTGAGCTGCCACAGGAGGCTGCTTCCCGCATACCCCGGGAAAGGAATAATCTTGAGGTCGATTTCGTCAGCCTGGTATCCATCGTCGCGTACTGGGGTGACGGAGAGGTCTGCCACTGCGAGCGTTCCCTTCGTAGGAACTGGATGGACCACCTCGATTCGATGGCTCCCACCTGCGTGTACGACGCGTAGGGCATCGAAGACCTGCCGTTGAACCCGAAGCTCCCATTCTGTCCGAAGCCTCGATGCGGTTTCATGCTTGAGGAGCCGCCGATCCTCGTCCGACGGCAGCCAGCGGCTCGAACTCCCCGAGTCGTTCTCTCGCTTGATTCGCTGATAGAAGTCGTCGCGATCCTCGTGACCGCCCTTGGCGAGGCCGCCCACCAACAGCCAGCACACTCCAAGAGCAGCGTCCTCCCAGACGCCGCCCCGCCACTGCGAGTTCTTGATCTCCAGAAGGCGCATCTGAGTCGAACTGGAGATTGGCCCGACGCAGTTGTCGTCACGCGGGTCAGCGCCGAACGACTCGGCTGCCTTGGTGATGATCGGGTGGGGCAGTTCGCTCAGGGGATGGAGCTCCTGGTACGCACCTCTGGCGAGATTCCGTTGGGGATATGGCGACGTCCAGTCACTTGTCAGGTCTTCGGTGAGTACGCGAAGGGTAGGTCGGGCGCGGCGGCTGTGCACGCACCAATTCTGCCTAAGGGTGCGCGCATCAGCACAATCCGTTACAAGAGGTCGGCGATCTCGTCTGTCGCCGCGACAGCTGTCTCACGCTGATGCGCGAACCGCTCGGCGAGTTCGCGGCGATCGTGGTCGCGCTGCGCCTCGAATGCGAGCAGGTCGCGCGGGCGGATACGACGGTCACGGCCGACGCGGTGGAATGCGATCTCGCCGCGATCCAGGAGCTTGTAGAGGTGCGTACGGCTCATTCCGAGACGCTCGGCGGCCTGATTCGGCGTTAGCGCGCCGGAATCACCGCTGACGATCAACTCGTCGGCTTCACGAGCACAACGGCTCAGACTCAGCAGGACAGCACGAAGCTCAGGGCCGACCTCGGACTCGGCGAAGTGTTCGAGTGCATCCAACTGCTCAGCGGGAATCTTGGCGGTCTCGAAGGTCTTCATGGCTGCCACCTGATCATAATAGTCATAGATGACTCAGATGTCACAGATGACTTTATCGGGGATCGGCATAACCATCAACCCGGGGCGAATGGCTCAGTGGACCAGCCATGTTCAGGAGGCCAGCACCACACCTAAACCGCCAACCGCGATTCCCCGGAGTACTCGGCCTGCGGGCGGTAGCCCGCAGATCGCAGCGGCTGCCGTGATGCGTTTGCGACGCGGCTTCATGCGTGCGTGCTGACAGTTACCGGTACGTGCGCCACAGTCGGTGGCTGGCCAGCACCAGCCCGACTGCTAACGCCGTCACCACGGCCTGGCCGAATCGGGCCAACCCGGAATCGAAGTCCAGCACGTAGATCGCGTACCCGTTGGCCAGGGCGTCAGCGATCAGGACCGCGCTCCCCAACGCGAGCCCCACCCGCCGACGAGCCCAGATCAGTAGCGCACTGGTCGCGTCCAGTCCGATCAACACGGTGTAGAACCCGGCCAACCAGCCGGGGAAGTCGGCGTACGCGTCGATGCCCCGGGTGAGGAAGTCGTAGGCATGGACGACGGTCCCGTAGGCAAAGACGGTGATGGCGGCGGCTCGGACCGCCCGTTCGAACACCTCAGCTGATACGAGGTGGGCCGGCTTTGAGGCGGCGTTCGGCGGTGGCTCGGGCTTCGGCTGGGTCTGATGCCGACCAGTCGGCGTCGATCCACCAGGTCGCGCCGGCTTCGGCCCACGGGCGGACGGTGTCGGCGGCCTTGGTGTCATCGGCGCTGGTGGTGCCTTCGGCGACGACGTCGTACCCGTCCATGGTCAGGCCGTGCGCCTCACGCTCAGCGCGGATCCAGGCGACGCCCTCGGCCAGGCGCTCCGGCGTGATCTCACCGGCCTGCCCGTCGACCGGGGCGTAGTTCGGCAGCCAGCCGTCCTGGAGAGCTGCCCGGCGCATCGACTTGGGCCGCGGCCACCCACCGACCACCCACGTCGGGATCCGCGGCTGCTGCACAGGTGGCGGCGGTGCGGGCGGCGCCAGTTCGCCGATCTTCTTGGACCGGTAGTGCTTGCCGGCGAACTCGAACGACTCATCCCGCCACAAGTACTGCAGCATCTCCAGCGACTCGTCCATGAGCTCGGCCCGCACCTTCCGCCCAGGATCGTCCTCGAACAACCAGAACCGGTCCTCCCCCGCCACCCCAAGCCCAACGGCCAGAATCACCCGCCCGTTGCTCAGGTTGTCCACCGTCGACGTCTGCCCCGCCACATCCCAAGGCTTCCGCCGCGGCAACGGCGTCAACATCGTCCCCAGCCGAATCCGCTCGGTCGTCATCGCCGCCGCCCCCAACATCACCCAGGCGTCGATCCCCCAAATGGACTCCCACACAAAGAACCCATCCCACCCACACTCCTCAGCCAAAGCAGCCAACTCACTAGCCGCCCGCGCATCCCCAGCCGCCATCACAAACCCATATCTCATCCCCCGAAGGTAGAACCCCCGACCGACAAACGGCACACCGATTGCCCAGTGACTGACGTCAGGGCGATCCCCAGGCCATCACAATCGCCACCGAGCACATGCTCCCCGCCTGAACCCCACCCGCCCGGCAGATTGTGATGGCCTGGCGGTCGCTCACCCAACACCAACGGATCGTGGCCGCAGTCCGCGTGCCGGAGGCGAGGGGAAGAGAAGCTAGCTCACGAAGACGGCGGTGGGTTTGGCCAGGGGGCCGTGGGGTTCGTAGAGGGCTAGGAAGGTGCCGGTGGGGTCGAACATCGCGGTTTGGCCGGGATCCAGGTTGAGGCCTGGGAGGGGGCGGCCGGTGCGGATGGCGGCGGCTTGGTCGGGGTCGGCGTCGTAGCGGGGGAAGGTGTCGGCGGCGACGTCGGCAATGGGGAGCCAATCGAAGGACTCGGCCAGGGCCTCGAGCGAGTGGGCCGCACCCAGGTCGAAGGTGCCGACGCGCGTACGGCGAAGTGCGGTCAGGTGACCGCCGACACCCAGCTCGGCGCCGAGGTCGCGGGCCAGGGCGCGGATGTAGGTGCCACTCGAGCAGTCGACCGAGATGTCCACATCGATCCACGACGCAGACGGGCGTACGTCGAGGATGTCGTAGCGCGACACCGTCACCGTACGAGCCTTGAGCGCGACCTCTTCCCCGGCCCGGACGCGTTCGTACGCCCGTCGCCCGTCGACCTTGATCGCCGAGACCTTGGACGGAACCTGCGAGATCTCCCCGCGGAACCCGACGACCGCAGCAGCGATCGCGTCAGCGCTCACCCCGTCGACGGAGGCCGTCGTCAGCACCGAACCCTCGGCGTCGTCCGTCGTCGTGGTCGAGCCGAGCCGAATGGTCGCGTCGTACGACTTGTCCGCCAACTGGAGATGACCCAGCAACCGAGTGGCCCGATTGAGGCCGACGACCAGGACGCCCGTCGCCATCGGGTCGAGTGTCCCGGCGTGGCCGACCTTGCGGGTGCCGGCGAGCCGCCGGATGCGGGCGACGACAGTGTGCGACGTCATCCCGCCCGGCTTGTCGACGACGACGATCCCGTCCGACGCCGGGGTGAAGTCAGCCACTCAGTCCTGGTCTTCCTCGTCGTCGTCCTTGCGCTTGTACGGATCCGCTTCGCCGGCCGGCTTGGCACCGGCGGCGGACTTGGCCACCTCGGCGTCGGCCTCGCGGGCCTTGGCCAGCAGCTCCTCGATCTGTCCGGCCGTCTCCGGCACCGCGTCCAGGAAGAACGCGACGCTCGGCGCGTGCCGCAGGCCGAGGGACTTGCCGACCTCGCTGCGGATCAGGCCGCGGGCCGATTCGAGTGCGGCCGCGGTCGAGGCGCGCGCCTGCTCGTCGCCGTACACGGTGTAGAACACGCTGGCCTCGCGCAGATCGCCGGTCAGCTTGGCGTCCGTCACCGTGACGAAGCCCAGCCGCGGGTCCTTGACCCGGCGCTCGAGCAGCTCGGCGACGAGCACCTGGATCCGGTCGGCCAACTGCTTCGCCCTTGCTTCACCCATCAGGGCTCACTCCCTCATTCACAAGTAACGTCCGGAGAGGACAGTGCCTCTCCGGACGTTACTCCGGCGACCCGACGGTCACCGTCAGCGGATCAGTTGCGCGGCTTCTCGCGAAGCTCGAAGGCCTCGACGACGTCACCGATCTTGATGTCGTTGTAGCCGTTGATGGTCAGACCACACTCGAAGCCCTCGCGGACCTCGGACGCGTCGTCCTTGAACCTCTTCAGCGACGACAGCTCGGTGTTGTCGACGACGACCGCACCGTCCCGGATCAGCCGGACCTTCGCGTTGCGCTTCAGCAGGCCGCTGGTCACCCAGCAACCGGCGATGTTGCCCACCTTCGAGGAGCGGAAGATCTCGCGGATCTCCGCCTGGCCCAGCGTGAACTCCTCGTAGATCGGCTTCAGCATGCCCTTCAGGGCCGCCTCGATGTCGTCGATCGCCGAGTAGATGACCGAGTAGTACCGGACATCCACGCCCTCGCGCTCGGCCAGGTCACCGGCCTTGCCCGCCGGCCGCACGTTGAAGCCGATGATGACGGCGTTCGACGCGATGGCCAGGTTGACGTCGTTCTCGTTGATCGCACCGACGCCGCGGTCGATGACGCGCAGGTTGACCTCGTCGCCGACCTCGATCCGGACCAGGGCGTCTTCCAACGCCTCGACCGAACCGGACACGTCGCCCTTGAGGATCAGCAGCAGCTCCTGAGCCTCGCCCTTCTCCATCGAGGCCATGAAGTCCTCGAGGGTACGACGGGCGCGACGCTTGGCGTTGGCGGCCGCACGAGCGCGGGCTTCCCGCTTCTCGGCGATCTGCCGTGCCCTGCGGTCGTCGTCGACGACCAGGAACTTGTCACCGGCACCTGGTACGGCGGTCAGACCGAGCACCAGCACCGGCCGCGACGGCGTCGCCTCCTCGACCGGGTCACCGTGCTCGTCGAGCATGGCCCGGACCCGGCCGTACGCCGGTCCCGCCACCATCGAGTCGCCGACCCGCAGCGTGCCGCGCTGAACCAGCACGGTCGCCACCGGACCACGGCCCTTGTCGAGGTTGGCCTCGATCGCGATGCCCTCGGCGTGCATGTTCGGGTTGGCCCGCAGGTCGAGTGCCGCGTCCGCGGTCAGTACGACGCCCTCGAGCAGCCCGTCGATGTTGATCCGGGACTTCGCCGACACGTCGACGAACATCGTGTCGCCGCCGTACTCCTCGGGAACCAGGCCGTACTCGGTCAGCTGACCGCGCACCTTGGCCGGATCCGCGCTGGGTACGTCGATCTTGTTCACCGCGACCACGATCGGGACGTTCGCCGCCCGGGCGTGGTTCAGTGCCTCGATCGTCTGCGGCATCACGCCGTCGTCGGCCGCGACCACCAGGATGACGATGTCGGTGGCCTGCGCACCACGGGCACGCATGGCGGTGAACGCCTCGTGACCCGGGGTGTCGACGAAGGTGATGGCCCGCTGCTCGCCGTCGACCTCGGTCGTGACCTGGTACGCACCGATGTGCTGGGTGATCCCGCCGGCTTCCTTGGCAACGACGTTCGCCATCCGGATCGCGTCCAGCAGCTTGGTCTTACCGTGGTCGACGTGACCCATCACGGTCACCACCGGCGGCCGCTTGACCAGATCGCTCTCGTCGCCCTCGTCGGAACCGAAGTCGATGTCGAACGACTGCAGCAGCTCGCGGTCCTCGTCCTCCGGGGACACGATCTGCACGTCGTAGTTCAGCTCGGTGGCGAGCAGTTGCAGCGTCTCCTCGTTGACCGACTGGGTCGCGGTCACCATCTCACCGAGGTGGAACAGCACCTGCACCAGCGACGCCGGATCGACGCCGACCTTCTCGGCGAAGTCCGTCAGCGACGCGCCACGGGCGAGGCGAACGATCTCGCCGTCACCGTGCTTGACGCGAACGCCGCCGACCGCCGGGGCCTGCATGTTGTCGAATTCCTGGCGCTTGGCCCGCTTCGACTTGCGACCACGACGCGCCGGACCACCCGGACGCCCGAAGGCACCCTGTGTTCCGCCACGACCGCGGTTGCCCGGACCCGGACGACCACCGCCGCCACCGGGAGGGCCGCTCGGGCCGCCACCGCCGCCTGGGCGGAAGCCGCCACCGCCACCGCCGCCACCCGGGCGAGCGCCGGCACCCGCACCGCCGCCGCCGGGACCGCCGCTGGGGCGACCACGGCCACCGCCGCCGCCACCAGGACCGCCACCACCGGGACCGGACGGACGACCGGTGAACGTGCCGGCCGAGGACTTCGGCATCATCGCCGGGTTGGGACGCGGCGCGCCGGGCACGCCGCCCGGACGCGGCCGGTCGCTGCCACCGCGGTTGTCACGGTTGTCGCGGCTGTCACCACGGGACTGCGGCGGACGCGGCGACATCCCGGCCGGGCTCGCGCCCTGGCCGGAGCGCTCGCCCTGTCCACCCGGACCGGGGCGAGCGCCACCGCGGGTCTGCATGCCTTGGGTCGAGCTGAACGGGTTGTTGCCCGGACGCGGCGCACCCGGACGCGGGCCGCCACCTTGACCACCCGAACGCGGCGCGCCACCCGGACGGGGTGCCCCACCGGGACGCGGAGCGCCACCCGGACGCGGCGCGGAGCTGGAACCACCCGGACGCGGGCTCGAACCCGAACCACCCGGACGCGGACCAGGCCGGGCCGAGGGCTCGGAACCGGAACGCTGCGGGGCCCGCGCGGCCGGCTGGGCCGGTGCCGCACTCTGGGCCGGAGCAGCCGGCGCAGCCTTGGCTGCCGGTGCCTCGAACGCCGGAGCGGCCGGAGCCTCGACCTTGGCCGCCGGAGCGGTCTCGGTGGAAGCGGTCTCAGCCGCAGCGGTCTCCTGTCGCGGCGCGGGCTTCGGGCCCGGTCGCGGACCCGGCTTCACGCCGGGGCTGGGGACTGCCTTGACCGGAGCCGGAGCGGACTCCGCCTTCTCGGTCACCGGTGCCTCGACCTGGACGGCCGCAGCCGGCGCCTCGGCCTTCGCCGCGGGCGCCTCGACCGGAGCCGGGGATGCCGCAGCGGGCCGCTCGGCCGGAGCCTTAGGAGCAGCCTTCGGTGGTGCTGTCGGAGCCGCCTCGGCAGGCGCGACCGGTGCGGTCGCCTGCGGCGCGGCAGACGTACTCGCGGCGGCCTTCTTGGCCGCACGCTTCTTCGGCGGGTTCTTCTCGAACTCCTCCGCCAACCGCCGGACGACAGGTGCCTCGATGGTCGAGGATGCCGACCGGACGAACTCGCCCATGTCGTTCAATCTGGTCAGAACGACCTTGCTGGTAACTCCGAGCTCCTTCGCGAGCTCGTAGACCCGGACCTTTGCCACTACTCTCCCTCTGGTCCGAGCCTGGGCAAGGACCTTTAGTTGACGTACATGCTCATCGCATTGCACTCATCGGTAGACACTCATCGAGTGGTCATGAGTCGATGACCCGCCTTCATGTCGTCGCGACTGGTGTCGCGGGCAGTCGGGTGACTGCCTGGTGCACTACTTTGCCTATCACGCTGCGCGAGGTACTCCTGCAGCCCGGTCACGTCGAGCGGACCCGGGACCTTGAAGGCCCGCGGGAACGCCTTGCGCCGCACGGCGAGATCGAAACACTCGGCCACCGGGTGCAGATGCGCCCCGCGGCCGGGCGCCCGACGATCGGGGTCCGGCACAACAAGTCCTCCGGACACCGTCATCCGCAGCAGATCTTCCGGACTGGACCGCTTCCGACACCCGATGCAGGTACGCTCCCGAACCTTCTCAGGGCGCGCGTCTGCAGTCTTTGTCACATGTTCCTCGGGGTGTGGTTGCGACTCAGCCGGCCGACCGAGAGGTCAGTCTACCTTCTCCGGCTCAGGCGTCACATCCGTATCCGGCCGGATGTCGATTCGCCAGCCGGTGAGCCGGGCGGCGAGGCGGGCATTTTGCCCTTCCTTACCGATCGCGAGCGAGAGCTGATAGTCGGGTACGACGACCCGCGCCGCGCGAGCGGCCGCGTCGACTACCTCGACAGACGTAACCTGCGCCGGGGACAGCGCATTCCCGACGAAGGTGGCCGGATCGTCGCTGTGGTCGATGATGTCGATCTTCTCGCCGTGCAGCTCGTGCATGATGTTGCGCACCCGCTGGCCCATCGGCCCGATGCAGGCGCCCTTCCCGTTCACCGACGGGTTCAGCGTCCGGACCGCGATCTTGGTCCGGTGACCGGCCTCCCGCGCGATCGCGGTGATCTCGACCGTTCCGTCGGCGATCTCCGGGACCTCCAGCGCGAACAGCTTCTTGACCAGGTTCGGGTGGGTCCGGCTGACCGTGATCTGCGGGCCCTTGAATCCCTTGCGGACGCCGACGACGTACACCCGCAGGCGGGAGCCGTGCTCGTACTTCTCCCCCGGCACCTGCTCCGGCGCCGGCAGCACCGCCTCGATCTTGCCGAGGTCGACCATCACCGACCGCGGGTCGCGGCCCTGCTGGACCACGCCGGAGACGATGTCGCCCTCCTTGCCGGAGAACTCGCCGTACCGGACCTCGTCCTCGGCGTCGCGCAGCCGCTGCAGGATGATCTGCTTGGCCGTGGTTGCCGCGATCCGGCCGAAGTCGGCCGGGGTGTCGTCGTACTCGCGGGCCACCTCGCCGTCCTCGCCGAGCTCGCGGGCGAGCACGGTGACGTGTCCGGTCTTGCGGTCCAGCTCGACGCGGGCGTGCTGCTGGGCTCCCTCGGTCCGGTGGTACGCGACCAGCAGGGCCGCCTCGATCGCCTCGGCGACGACCTCCGTGGAGATGTCTTTCTCCCGCTCCAGTGACCGCAGGACGGCCATGTCGATGTCCATGTCAGTTCTCCTCCACCGTGCCGTCGGCAGGTGTTTCTTCGTCGTCGTTGCCGGCAGCCCGGTTGAATTCGATCTGGACCTTGGCCTTGGCCACGTCGGCGTACGCGACCGTGCGCGTCGTACCGTCGACGTCCAGTTCGGCTGCCTCCTCGGAGGCCGCCTTGATCCGGCCGGTGACCTTGTCACCGTCGTTGAGCGTGACCGCGACCAGGCGCTTGGTGTTGCGGCGCCAGTGCCGGGGCAGGGTGAGTGGCCGGTCGACGCCCGGGCTGGAGACCTCCAGCGTGTAGGCGCCGTCGCCCATCACGTCGTCCGCGTCCAGTCCCTTGGAGATGGCCCTGGTGACGTCGGCGACGTCGTCGAGGCTGATGCCGCCGTCGCGGTCGACCAGCACGCGCAGCAACCGGCGGCGGCCGGCCGGCGCGAGGTCGACGGCCTCCAGGTCGCAGCCGAACTGCTCGACGATCGGCCGCAGAAAGTTCTCGAGGCTCGTGGTGTCCGTGTGGTCAGTCCTTCGGCTCACAGGTAGACCTGCCTCTCTCTCCAGTTGTGCACCCGTTCCACCCACGGCGGTCCGGCCGAGGGCAGTAGCCCACCATATCCGGCCGGTCGTAGTGTCCGCGTCACCGGCTCGTCCCAGACCGGTCACCGACCCGTCACCAGGTATCGTTCCGCCGTGCCTGACCAACGCCGCGCCATCACCCGACAGGCCATCACCCGACGCGCCGTCATCGTGACCGCCGCCCTGGTTCCCGGCGCGGTCGCGCTGGCCGGGTGCAAGGACGATCAGGCGGCCAGTACGACGCCGGGCGCCGTCAATCGGACCTCGTCGGGGCAGCCGGCCAAGGAGGCGACGCCGACGGTCGACCCCGCGATCGTTGCGGCCCTCAGTACGGCGGCGACCCAGGTGACCGCGCTCTCCACCGCGTACGCCGGAGTGAGCCGGCGGTACCCCGCGCTGCGCGCTCAGCTCGCGGCCGGCGCAAAGTATCACGCGGCCCATCTGGCCAAGCTCAAGGAGACCCAAGGCGTCACCGCGGCGGCGGGCAAGGCGTCGGCCGTCCCGGCCACGGCGGTCGCCGCGCTCGCCGGCCTGGCCGCGCAGGAGAAGGCGGCGGCGATCGCTCACACGGCCGCGGCCGGCAAGGTGTCCGGCGAGCCTGCCCGCCTGCTGGCGATGATCGCGGCCGCCGAGACGCAGCTCGGGATGACGCTCGCCCCGAAGAAGGGGAGCCGCTGATGACTCAGCTCGAGGCCCTGCAGGCCGCGCTCGCCGGCGAACACGCAGCCATGTACGGCGTGGGCGTGGCCGGCGGCAAGCTCACCGGCGACCGTTTCGAGGCCGCCACCGACACGTACAACCAGCACCGCCGCAACCGGGACCAGCTGAGCGCCCTCGTCGTCGCCGCCGGTGAGACCCCGGTCGCGGCGGAACCGGCGTACGACCTGCCCCAACCGGTCACGACCGCCGCCACGGCCACCTCACTCATCCTCGTGATCGAGCGTCGGATCGCGGCGGTGTACGGCGATCTGGTCGAGGCGGCCGAGGACGCACCGATCCGGGCCGTCGGCATCGAAAAGCTGCTGGCTGCCTCAGCCGCCCAGATCTCCTGGGGTGGCGCACCGGTCGCGTTCCCCGGCGACGTCTGATGGCGGCACGCTGCCCGTGCGGTCTGGGCCCGACGTACGACGAGTGCTGCGGCAGCCTGCATCAGGGCCGTACGACGGCCGCCACCGCCGAGCAACTGATGCGCTCGCGCTACTCCGCCTTCGTGGTCCGGGACGAGTCGTACCTGCTCCGCACCTGGCACTCGACGACCCGCCCACCGCAACTCCGCCTGAGCGACGACATCCGCTGGACGGGCCTCGAGATCCTTGCTACCAGCAACGGAACTCCCTTCCACACCGAGGGAACCGTCGAGTTCCGCGCCAGCTACGCCGGCGGCAACCAACACGAGAACAGCCATTTCACCCGCGAGAACGGCGAGTGGGTGTACGTCGGTCCGTCAGAGTGAGCGGACCCAGTTCTCCAGCAGGGTGGCGCCGGCGTCGCTGGACTTTTCTGGGTGGAACTGGGTGGCGGTGAGGGGTCCGTTCTCGACCGCGGCCACGAAGCGGTCGCCGCCGTACGTCGTCCAGGTGACGAGCGGGGCCACCGAGTCGCGGGTGTCGGTGAGGTGCCAGGTGCGAACGCCGTACGAGTGGACGAAGTAGAAACGTTCCTTCTCGATGCCGTCGAACAGGCCGGTCCCGCTGGGGACGTCGACGGTGTTCCAGCCCATGTGTGGGACCGGCTCATCGGCTCGGGGCTGCAGGCGCTCGACCGTGCCCGGCCATTGGTCGCAGCCGTCGGTCTCGACGCCGTGTTCGATGCCGCGGGCAAACAAGACCTGCATGCCGACGCAGATACCGAGCACCGGGCGGTGGCCGGCCAGTCGACGATCGATGAGTACGTCGCCTCGGACCTTGCGAAGGCCGGTCATGACGGCCTCGAACGCGCCCACGCCGGGAACCAGGAGACCGTCCGCGGTCAGGGACTCGTCGAAGTCGGACGTGACGGTGACGTCGGCGCCGACGCGTTGCAGCGCCCGCTCCCCCGACCGGATGTTGCCCGAGCCATAGTCGAGCAGGACCACCTTCTTAGCGGTCATAGTGCAGTCCTCACAGTGCGGTCCTCACAGGGCGCCCTTGGTCGACGGGATGCCCGGCTGGCGCGGATCGAGCTCGGCGGCGGCCCGCAGCGCCCGGGCGAACGCCTTGAACTGTGCCTCGACGATGTGGTGCGGGTCGCGACCGGACAGCACCCGGACGTGGATGCAGATCGCGGCGTTGAACGCGAGCGTCTCGAAGACGTGCTGGGTCAGCGAACCCGCGTAGTCGCCGCCGATGATCGCGTACACCTGACCGTCCGGCTCGCCGGTGTGGACGCAGTACGGCCGGCCGGACAGGTCGACCGTGCAGTGCACGAGCGCCTCGTCGAGCGGCACGGTCGCGTCGCCGAAGCGCCGGATGCCGCGCTTGTCGCCCAACGCTTCCCGCAGGGCCTGGCCGATGCCGATCGCCGTGTCCTCGACCGTGTGGTGCGCATCGATCTCGAGGTCGCCGACCGTGTTCACGTGCAGGTCGAGCAGCGCGTGCTTGGCCAGCGCGTTGAGCATGTGGTCGTAGAACCCGACGCCGGTTGAGATATCGGCGCGACCGGTCCCGTCCAGGTCGAGCTCGACCAGGACCTTGGACTCGCTCGTCTCGCGGTCGATCCGCGCTGTCCGAGTCATGTCAGCCTTCCCCTGTGAATCGTCCGCTGTGTGTCTTGAGTACGCGCTCGAGTGAAGCGCGGAAGGCGGCCATCTCCTCGCCGGTGCCGATCGAGACCCGCAGCCAGCCGTCCGGCCCGGTCTCTCGGATCAGTACGCCGTCGTCCAGCAACGACTGCCAGACCGCATGCCGATCGGCGAACGTGCCGAACAGCACGAAGTTCGCATCGGAGTCGACGGCGCGCAAACCCAACGAACGCAGGTAGTCCACGGTCTCGTCGCGCTCGACCCGCAACTGCTCGACCCGGCCGAGCAGCTCGTCGGAGTGCCGCAGCGCCGCCCGCGCGACCGCCTGCGTCACCGCGGACAGATGGTAGGGCAGCCGGACGATCCGCAGGGCGTCCACCAACTGCTTGCTCGCGGCAAGGTATCCGACCCGCCCACCGGCCAGCGCGAACGCCTTCGACATCGTCCGCGCAACCGCCAGATTCGGGTACGACGGCAACAACGTCACCGCACTCGGAGTCCCGGTCCGACGGAACTCGGCGTACGCCTCATCGACGACCAGGACCGAACCCATCGCCGCCGTCCGGCCCGCGATCGCCTCGACCACGTCGATCGGCAGGGCCGTGCCGGTCGGGTTGTTCGGTGAGGCGAGCAGCACGACGGTCGGGCGGTGCCGGGAGATCGCGGCCAGGGCCTTGCTCTTGTCGAGGGTGAAGTCCTCGGCACGGCGGCCGGTGACCCAGTCGGTGTTCGTGTCTCGCGCGTACTCCGGATACATCGAGTAGGTCGGAGCGAACGAGAGCGCCGTCCGTCCGGGACCACCGAAGGCCTGCAGGATATGCAGCATGACCTCGTTGGAGCCGTTCGCCGCCCAGACCTGCTCGGCCGACAACTGCGCGCCGGACTCACGGCCCAGGTAGGCGGCGAGGTCGGCGCGAAGGGCAAGGAAGTCGCGGTCCGGGTAGCGGTTCAGGCCGCGGGCCGCCTCGGTGACCGACGCGGCGATGTCCGCGACCGTCTCCTCGCTCGGGGGGTACGGGTTCTCGTTGACGTTGAGCAAGATCGGGACGACGAGCTGCGGAGCGCCGTACGGCTCGAAGCTCTTGAGCTCCTCGCGGATCGGCAGCCCGTCGAAGCGGGCCATCAGTTGTCGCCCGGGGAGCGGCCGGAGAAACGGATCGACACCGCGGCACCGTGGGCGGGCAGGTCCTCGGCGTGCGCGAGCGCGACCACGTGGTCGGCGACCTCCTGCAGCGCGGCGCGCGAGTAGTTCACGACGTGCATCGCCTTGAGGAAGCTGCGGACGGACAGGCCGGACGAGTGACAGGCACATCCGGCGGTCGGGAGCACGTGGTTGGAGCCCGCGCAGTAATCGCCCAGGGAGACCGGCGACCAGCCGCCGACGAAGATCGCGCCGGCGTTGGTGATCAGGTCTGCTCGCTCCTCGGCGTCGACGGTCTGGATCTCGAGGTGCTCGGCGGCATACGCGTTGACGACGCCGGTGCCGTGCTCGAGGTCGTCCACGAGGACAACGGCCGACTGCCGGCCGCCGAGCGCCTCGGTGACGCGGTCCTGGTGCCAGGTCGTGACGATCTGCAGCTCCAGCTCGGCCTCGACCGCGGCGGCGAGCGTCTCGCTCGGGGTCACCAGAACGCCGGCTGCCATCGGGTCGTGCTCGGCCTGGCTGATCAGGTCGGCGGCGACGTGCTGTGGGTTCGCGGTGTCGTCGGCGAGGATCGCGATCTCGGTCGGGCCGGCCTCGGAGTCGATACCGACCTCCGACTGGACGAAGCGCTTGGCCGCGACCACGTAGATATTGCCCGGACCCGTGATCAGGTTGACCTTGCGGCAGCCGTCGAAGCCGTACGCGAACCCGGCGATCGCCTGCGCGCCGCCCATCGCGTAGACCTCGTCGACCCCGAGCAGCGCGCAGACCGCGAGAATCGTCGGGTGCGGTAATCCACCAAACTCCTTCTGCGGCGGGGATGCAACGGCAAGGGAAGGTACGCCGGCAACCTGTGCGGGTACGACGTTCATCACGACGCTGGACGCGAGTGGCGCACGTCCACCGGGGACGTAGAGGCCCACGCGTTGGACCGGGACGAACCGCTGGGTGACTCGGCCACCCGGCGCAGGCTCAGACTCGATGTCGGCGGTGAGCTCGTCCTGGCTGACCTCACGGACGCGCCGGATGGACTCCTCGACCGCTGTACGCACCTCGGGGTCGAGCTCCTCCAGCGCGGTCTTCAACGCCTCGGCCGGGACCCGGATGTCCTCGACGGCCACATGGTCGAACTTCTCGCCGTACTCCCTGACCGCCGCGAGCCCGCGATGGCGGACGTCCAGGCAGATCGGTCGGACGACGTCGAGAGCCTTCTCGACATCGAACACGGCTCGGGGGACCAGGGCGTTCACTTCGGCTTGGAGGTCAACCACTCCTCCGGCCGCCACTCGGCCCCGCAGGTCGACGCGGCGAATCATGGGCTCAGTCTAGTGGTGAGGGGTCGCGGACTTCGCGCGCTATCCACCTGCTGATGCAATCACCGGGCGTGATCGGGGCGGTTGTCCACTACGCTCGACAGCATGGACTCCCGCCTGCCGCTGCTCACTGTCGACACGGTGATCTTTCCTGGGCTGGTGCTTCCCATTCCGGTGACCGATGTCCAGGGGCGTGCGGTGGTGCGCGACCTGGTCGAGAACGGTGGCGAGCTGGTCTGCGGGGCACTCGCCGTACGGGACGGGTACGAGCTGGGTGAGCGGGTGTTCCGGTCGCTGTACGGGACAGGCTGCGCGGCCACCATCTCCGAGATCACGCTGGATCCGGACGACGACGGGCCGGTCGAGATCACGCTGACCGGCAACCGGCGGTTCAAGGTGGCCGAGCTGGACGGCGGTGGCGACTACCTGGTCGCGGACGTGGAGTGGCTCGACGAGGAGCTCGGCGACGACCCGTTGGGATCGGCAACCATCGCGGTCGAACGCTTCCGCCGCTACGCCGCCGCGGTCAGCGAGATCAGCCGCCCCGGCCTCCACATCGGCGAACTCCCCGACGACCCGAGCACGCTGTCGTACCTGATGTCGGCCGCGATGACGCTACTGACCCCCGACCGCCAAAAACTCCTGGAAGCCACCGACACCACCGCCCGCCTGACCCACCTGGTGGGCCTCCTCGACGCCGAGCTCTCCGCCATCCAAGCCCTCCCCTCGCTCCCCGCCACAGACCTCATCACCTGGTCCGCCATGTCCCCCAACTGACAAGCGCTACCGAAATGAATCCCACTGCGGTATGGTATCGGGATGAGTAAGCAGATCACCGTGCGGTTGCCGGACGAGCTGGTCGATTTCATGGACCAACTCGTGGCAACCGACAAAGCAACCAGCAGGGCGTCCGTGGTCGCCCGGGCGATGGAGCGCGAACGACGGCGCGAATTCGCCGCCCGCGACCTCGCCATCCTGACCAAGTACGGCGACTACCCCGACCTCGAGGGTCTGTCGTCCTCGGCCGCCGGCACCGTGCTCAGCGACCTCGACTGAGCCGGTGCGTCCACTCCACATCGCCCGGCTGGACAAGCCGCGCCCGGTCGTCGTCCTGACCAGAGAGCTCATCCGCCCGCGCCTCACCAACGTCACGGTTGCGCCGATCACCAGCACGATCCGCGGCTTGTCCACCGAGGTCCTGGTCGGCCTCGACAACGGCCTCGACCACGCCAGCGCGATCTCGTGCGACAACATCCAGACCATCCCCAAGCTCCAGCTGGGCCGCCTGATCGGCTACCTCCACCCCGATCAGGAACCAGCCCTCGCCGAAGCCATCAGCCTCGCGTTCGACCTGGAGATCTGAGCAACTCAGCCGAGTTTGGTGACGTCTCGGACTGCGCCCTTGTCGGCGCTGGTCGCCATCGCGGCGTACGCGCGGAGCGCCTGGGAGACCTTGCGCTCGCGGGCCTTCGGGGCGTAGACCCCGCCAAGTGCAGCCCGGCGCGCTTCCAGGACGTCGTCGTCGACCAGGAGCTCGATCGAGCGGCCGGGGATGTCGATGCGAATCTGGTCGCCGTCCTCGACGAGCGCGATCGTGCCACCGGAGGCGGCCTCGGGTGAGGCGTGCCCGATGGACAATCCCGACGTACCGCCGGAGAAGCGTCCGTCGGTGACCAGAGCGCAGACCTTGCCGAGCCCGCGGCCCTTCAGGAACGACGTCGGGTAGAGCATCTCCTGCATCCCCGGTCCGCCCTTCGGGCCTTCGTACCGGATCACCACGACGTCGCCCGGCGTGACCTGCTTGGCGAGGATCTTCTCGACGGCCTCCTCCTGCGACTCACACACCACCGCAGGACCCTGGAACGTCCAGATCGACTCGTCCACCCCAGCCGTCTTCACAACGCATCCGTCCACCGCCAGGTTGCCCTTCAGCACCGCGAGCCCGCCGTCGACGGAGTAGGCGTGCTCGAGCGAGCGGATGCACCCACCGGCCGCGTCGTCGTCCAGCGTCTCCCACCGCTCCGACTGCGAGAACGCCGTCGCCGACCGCTTGCATCCCGGCGCCGCATGCCACAGCTCGACGGCCTCCGGCGACGGCGAACCGCCGCGCAGATCCCAGGTCTTCAGCCACTCGTCGATCGAGTCGCTGTGCACGGTGTGAATGTTCTCGTTCAGCAGTCCGGCCCGGTGCAGCTCGCCGAGGATCGCCGGGATACCGCCGGCCCGGTGCACGTCCTCCATGTAGTACGTCCCGCCCGGCGCGACGTTCGGCGCGACCTTGGCCAGGCACGGCACCCGCCGCGAGACCGCGTTGATGTCGTCCAGGTCGAAGCCGACCTCGGCCTCCTGCGCGGCCGCGAGCAGGTGCAGGATCGTGTTCGTCGAGCCGCCCATGGCGATGTCCAGGGCCATCGCGTTCTCGAACGCCTCCCGCGACGCGATGTTGCGCGGCAACACGGTCGCGTCGTCGTTGTCGTAGTACCGCTTGGTGATCTGTACGACGGTCTCGCCTGCCTTCTCGTACAGCGCCTTCCGCGCGGTGTGCGTCGCGAGCACCGAACCGTTGCCCGGCAGCGACAGCCCGATCGCCTCGGTCAGGCAGTTCATCGAGTTCGCGGTGAACATGCCCGAACACGACCCGCAGGTCGGGCAGGCGTTCTCCTCGATCCGCAGGATGTCGGCGTCGGAGACGTTCTCGTTGACCGCCTCGGACATCGCGTCGATCAGGTCGAGCTTGCGGACCGTCCCGTCGACCAGCGTCGCCCGCCCGGCCTCCATCGGCCCGCCGGAGACGAACACGGTCGGGATGTTCAGCCGGAGCGCGGCCATCAGCATGCCCGGGGTGATCTTGTCGCAGTTCGAGATGCAGACCAGCGCGTCCGCGCAGTGCGCCTCGACCATGTACTCGACGGAGTCCGCGATCAGGTCCCGCGACGGCAGGCTGTAGAGCATGCCGCCGTGTCCCATCGCGATCCCGTCGTCGACCGCGATCGTGTTGAACTCGCGGGCGATCCCGCCGGCCGCGTGGATCGCCGCGGAGACGATCCGGCCGACCGGCGCGAGGTGGGTGTGACCGGGCACGAACTCGGTGAAGCTGTTCGCCACCGCGATGATCGGTTTGCCGAAGTCCTCCCGGGCGACTCCGGACGCCTGCATGAGCGCGCGGGCGCCGGCCATGTTCCGGCCGTGGGTGACAGTGCGGGACCTCAGATCAGGCACGACGACATCTCCTCGCGAGTAGAACGACGCATCCGATGGTGCCACTCCAGGTCCAGATGCCGAAACGCCGGTCCCGGATGACGGATGGGGAGAACCTCGTCCCAGGCATCCTGGCTCGGTGAGCACTCTTGACGACACCGATCCGTTGAAGCGATTCGCCCTGGCCTCCGCGGCCCGCGCGACCTTGTCCGGCTGGATCACCGGCGCACAGGTCCTGGGCCTGATCACCACGCTGCGGGATCGCGGCTGGACGACGTTCCTGGCCGAACCCCGCGACCTCGACGCGCTGACCGGATTCTCCGGCCTCCCGGCCACGCGGGTGACCGACATCCTCGACGTGCTCTCGGCGTACGGCGTCGTCCGGTCCGAAGACGGCCTCGCGCAGCTGACGCCGGAGTTCGCGGCGCTGAACTCCGGCGACTCGTACATCGGCCTCGACGATCTGCTCGACCAGGCCGAGCTGACGATCGGGCTGGCCCGTACGGCGGCCGACGACCCGGGACCGCTGTCGTTGACCGAACCCGACGCCCTGGTGATCGCCCGTTCGAACGGCGGCAAGGCGACTCCGGTCACCCGGGCCTTGTTCGAGACCGGCTTCCTGCCGGGCCTGCCCGAGCTGACGGACGCGATCCGCCGCGACCGATTCCTCGACGTCGGCTGCGGGGTTGCGGGCGCGTCGCTGACCCTCGCAACGATGTTCCCGGAACTGCGCACGGTCGCGATCGAGTTGGTCCCGGCCGTGGCCGCCGAGACGCTTCGCCGGGCGAAGGAGCTCGGCGTGGCCGACCGGGTGGACATCCGGTGCATGGACGCCCGCGACTTCGACGAGCCGGACGCCTTCGGCGGCGCGTTCTGGGCCCAGCCGTTCTTCCCGGAGCCGACCCGGGCGGCGACGCTCGCGATGATTCTGCGGTCGCTGAAACCCGGCGGACTGCTCTTCCTCCAGGAGATGGAGCCCGAACCGGCCGAGTCCGCCCGACCCGCCTACACCCTGCGCAAACTGGTCGCCCAAGGCCGCGGGATCCCCTTCGGCCGAACCGCCGAAGCGCTCACCGCCGAAGCCGAAGCCGCGGGCTTCGCCCTGGTCCGGCTGGCGAAGACCGACCTGGCTCGCATGGTCATCGTGCAACGACCGAGCTAACTGTCCGGACCCGGATCTAATCTGGGCAGATGAGCGGGATGGAGCACCACACGCGGCCAGTGCATCCAGCACTGCGGCCGTACGTCGGTGGCCTCAGCGGGTACGCGTATCACGGTGACGCGCCCGACCTGCATCGCGGCCTGCCATCGCGCTACCTGACGCTCGTCATCACGCTGGACGACCCACTCGGGATCGCATGGCCAGGCTGTCCGTTGGAGACGTTCGACGCGGCCGTCGGCGGATTGCACGCGACCGCGGTGCACGTCGGCCAGACGCCGAGCCGGGCCGGTGTGCAGGTCTCCCTGACCCCGGCCGCGGCACGCGTCCTGCTCGGTCTGCCGCCGGGTGAGCTGGCGTCCACGGTCATCGGCCTCGACGACTTGCTGGGTCGGCGCGCTCGGGTGCTGACCGAGCAGTTGCGTGAGACCCCGACCTGGACCGAGAGGTTCGATCTGCTCGAGTCGCTGTTCCTGCGGCGGCTGGCCGACACCTCCGCTCACGAAGTGCGGCCCGAGGTGGGCTGGGCGTGGCGCCGACTACGCGACACCGGCGGGGCCATCGCCGTACAAGAGCTTGCGGCCGAGGTCGGGTGGAGCCGGCGGCACCTGACCGATCGATTCACCACGGAGTTCGGGCTTGCGCCCAAGGTGGCAGCGCGCGTGCTGCGGTTCGAGCAGGCGGTCGGGCGGTTGCGACAGCAGCCCACCATCCGGTTGGCCGACCTCTCCGCCACCTTCGGGTACGCCGATCAAGCGCACCTGACCCGTGAGTGGCAAGCAATCGCCGGTTGCTCACCCCGGCAATGGATCGCCGAGGAGCTCCCAAACCTTCAAGACACGAGCCGGTCCTGGCCCGCAGAGTCGGGGGTATGAACACGCAAACGGACAAGCAGGTCACTGGCGTCTGGCCGACGCTGGTCTATCGCGACGGGCAGGCTGCACTCAAGTTCCTGACCGAAGGGCTCGGCTTCGAGCTCGTGGCGTCGTACCCCGGTGCGGCCGAGGGCTCGATCGCGCACGCTCAGCTGTCGTGGCCGGCGGGTGGTGGCGTGATGGTGAGCTCGACGGATGCGAAGGCGCAGCCCGACGAGTTCTCGGCGCTGGCCGACCGGACGCAGGCGGTCTACCTGGTCCACAACGATCCGGACGCACTGATCGGCCGCGCGATCGGCGCCGGCGCGGTCGTGTTCCGCGGTCTGCAGGACACGCACTACGGCTCGCGCGACTTCTCGGTCCGGGATCCGGAGGGCAACATCTGGAGCGTCGGCACCTACGGCGGCGCGTAGGTCCGGGCGATTTATCCACAGGTTGGCGTTGGTGCCCGGCAGTGTCGGTGGGATCTCACTAGACTCGCGGGGTGAGCGAGACAACCGACTCCACATCCGATTCTGAGGCTGCCGAGGTTTTGCGGCGCGTCTTCGGGTACGACGCCTTCCGCGGCGAGCAGGCTGAGATCATCGACACGGTCGTGGCCGGTGGTGACGCGCTGGTGCTGATGCCGACCGGTGGTGGGAAGTCGTTGTGCTACCAGATCCCGGCCCTGGTCAGATCCGGGGTCGGCGTGGTGATCTCGCCGCTGATCGCGTTGATGCAGGACCAGGTCGATGCGCTGACGGCTCTCGGCGTCCGGGCCGGGTTCCTCAACTCCACCCAGGACTACGAGCAGCGGCGTGAGGTCGAGCAGGCGTTCCTGTCCGGCGAGCTGGACCTGCTCTACCTCGCACCCGAGCGGCTCCGGGTCGAGGCGACCACGCGGTTGCTCGACCAGGGCAAGATCTCGCTGTTCGCGATCGACGAGGCGCACTGTGTCTCGCAGTGGGGCCACGACTTCCGGCCGGACTACCTGATGCTGTCGGAGCTGCATGAGCGGTGGCCCGACGTTCCACGGATCGCGCTGACCGCCACGGCGACCGAGGCGACACACCAGGAGATCGCGACCCGGCTCAAGCTGACCGACGCCAAGCACTTCGTCGCGAGCTTCGACCGGCCGAACATCCAGTACCGGATCGTCGCGAAGGACAACCCGCAGAAGCAGTTGCTCGAGCTGCTGCGGACCGAGCACGCGGGCGACGCGGGCATCGTCTACTGCCTGTCACGCAACAGTGTCGAGAAGACCGCCGCCTTCCTGACCCAGAACGGGATCGAGGCCGTGCCGTACCACGCCGGCCTGGACAGCCGGACCCGCGCGAAGAACCAGTCCAGGTTCCTGCGCGAGGACGGGCTGGTGGTCGTGGCGACGATCGCGTTCGGCATGGGCATCGACAAGCCGGACGTACGGTTCGTCGCCCATCTCGATCTGCCGAAGTCGGTGGAGGGCTATTACCAGGAGACGGGCCGGGCCGGCCGCGACGGGCTGCCGTCGACGGCGTGGCTGGCGTACGGGCTGCAGGACGTCGTACAGCAACGGAAGATGATCGACACGTCCGAGGGCGACCTCGCGCATCGGCGCCGGCTGAGCGCGCACCTCGACTCGATGCTCGCGTTGTGCGAGACCGTGCAATGCCGCCGGTCGCAGCTGCTCGCGTACTTCGGTCAGCACGGCGACACCTGCGGGAACTGCGACACTTGCCTGACGCCGCCGGAGTCGTGGGACGGCACGATCGCCGCACAGAAGCTGCTCTCGACCGTGTACCGGCTGCAGCACGAGCGGAACCAGAAGTTCGGCGCGGGGCAGTTGGTCGACATCCTGCTCGGCAAGGAGACGGAGAAGGTCAAGCAGTTCCGGCACGAGGAGCTGACCGTGTTCGGGATCGGGACCGAGCTGAACGACACACAGTGGCGCGGTGTGATCCGGCAGTTGCTCGCGCTGCGACTGCTCACGGTGGAAGGTGATTACGGCACGCTCGTGCTCACCGAGGAGAGCGCCGAGGTGCTCGGCCGTCGCCGCGAGGTGATGATGCGCCGCGAGCCCGAGCGGACCCGGTCGAAGTCGGGATCGCGCTCGTCCGGCGGGAAGAAGGCGGCCGCCGACCTCTCCCCCGAGGCCGCGCCGGTCTTCGAGCGGCTGCGGGCGTGGCGCGCCGGTGTCGCCAAGGAGCAGGGCGTTCCGGCGTACGTGATCTTCCACGACGCGACGCTGCGGGAGATCGCCACCGACCTGCCGGACACGCTGGCCGCGCTCGGCTCGATCAGCGGGATCGGCGAGAACAAGCTGGCCAAGTACGGCGAGGGCGTGCTGGAGGCACTCGCCGCGGAATGATGTCGAGATCGGGCGGGTGTCTTCGACGCGTTGGCAGGAGCGCGGATCGGCCGCACTCGCCGGAGTTCGAGGAGCAGGATCATGTCTTCATCGGTGTTGTTGATGTCGATGTCCGTCGACGGGTTCGTCGCGGGTCCGAACGACCAGCCGGGGAATCCGGGCGGCGACGGGTTCATGCGGTTGCACAAGTGGTACGAGAACAGCGACGGCGAGTTCGGCCGACCTGAGGGTGCCGCGGCCGTCCTGTGGGACGAGATCCAGGCGACCGGCGCGGTGGTGGTCGGTCGGCGGACCGCCGAGCAGGTCGACTTCTACGGCGGTGATCACCACGGTGTGCCGATCTTCGTCCTGACCCACGAGCCGCCGGCCGAATCGCCGTACCCGAACGTGAAGTTCGTCAGCGACATCGAGACGGCGATCACCGAGGCGAAGGCCGCCGCGGGTGATCGCGACGTACTGGTCCACGGCGCCTACACGGCCCAGAAGGCGTTGGAGGCCGGTGTCCTGGACCAATTACAGCTCGACCAGGTCCCGGTCCTGTTCGGCCGCGGGCTCCGGCTGTTCGACGTACTCCCCCAGCAGATCGAGCTCGAGGTCGTCCGCGTGATCGACACCCCGGCCGCGACCCATATCCGCTACCGAATCGTGTGATCGAACGCCGCTCCGACTGCGTCAGCACTGTGATCCCCCAACTTGAACGGAGACACAGTGCTGACGACGATTTCTGCCGGTCTGCTGGCGGCAACGCTGACCACCTCGCCGGTCTCGATCGCTTGGCAAGACACGCCGACCGGTGTACCACTCGGCGTCTTCTACACGACCGAGAAGGCCGCCGGTGAGCAGTGGGCGGTCGGCATCAGGATCACCACCGGCAAGGAGGGAGCGACCGCCTTCCACCCGGCCGCGGTGCGCTGGACCGGATCGGCCTGGCAGCAGACGACCTCGGCCTTCCCTGACGGGCGACTCGACGACGTCCTGATTCGTGGCGGGAACGACGTCTGGTCCGCCGGAGCGACCGAGTACGCGGGCGACGACGCACCGCCGCGGCCGTTCCTGCAGCATTGGACCGGACGCGCCTGGCAGGAGGTGTCCACACCGGCGACGGACGACACCTGGCAAGGATTCACGGCGCTCTCGCAGGACAGTGAGGGCAATCTGCTGGTTGCCGAGGACAACTCGGTGATCCACCGGTACGACGGCCACACCTGGCAGAGCCTGCCGCCGGCCGAGGACGGCCTGTGGATCGACGACGTCAAGTCGTTGGGCGGCAAGGAACTGCTGGCCGCCGGCATCGGTGGACTGCAGCGCTTCGACGGCGCGGCGTGGCACCAGGAGAAGCTGCCCGCCGGGGCTCTGGAGGTCTCCCAGTTGCTGGTCCGCAGTCCCAAGGACATTTGGGCAGTTGGCATGAAGCACGACGACGAGCTGTGGCGGATCCCGATGGCGCTGCACTACGACGGCATGCAATGGACCGAGGTCCCCACTCCGGTCCACACCGACCAGTTGCACGACATCTCGGACGTCAACGGCACGCTCTACGCGGTCGGCGGCGACCCGAGCGGTGACACGCCGCTGGTCGTCCGGTTCGACGGCAAGCAATTCGTGAAGGTCGACGTCCCACCGAACGCGACGTACCTGCACGGCAGCACCAGCAGCGGCGGCTGCCTCTGGGTCAGCGGAACCGGCCCGACCACCGAGGACATCACGCCATACATCGGCGTAGCGAACGTCGCCGACGCCCAAACCAATTCGCCGAAGTGCCTCAACTGACCAGGGGACGCACTGCGGTGAGCAGTTGACTCATCGCGCTGTCGACGTTTTTGTTGCCGTCTGCAAGCAAGAGGGCGACGGAGAGGTGCTTGGACGGAATGACGACGAGCAGGCTCATGTGGTCGGCCATCTCGCCACGGTGTCCGAACGCCGTACCGATGCCGAACTGCTCCGAGAAGCGCATCGTCCCCAGGCCGTACTCTCCGTCACCCTTGGTCATCTGGTCGACCAGGTCGGACGGCAAGACGCGTCCGCCGTACAGCTGGTAGCCCCAACGGGCGACCGTCGGAGCATCGGCGGCGAGTCCCGCGTTCGCCGCCGAGAGACTGGCGATCGAGCGGCACGGGAGGTAGCCATCGGGTGCACCGCAGCCCGGATTGGCATCGGTCACGACCGGCGGTTGAGGCTTCTCGGCATCCTGGAGCGCGGCGTGGGTCAGCCCGGCCGGCGTCGCCAGGTCGTGGCGAATGACGGCCGCGAACGGCTGGCCGGTCACCTTCTCGATCAGCATGCCGAGGAGCACATAACTCGGATTGCTATAGCTGTAAGGGCTTCCGGGCGCTCTGACGGCCGCGGTGGCATAGGACAGCGCCTGCTCCGGGGTCCAGTGCTTGCCCGGTGCGGCCTTGATCGCCACGTCCATCCGCGCGTAGTCGTTGGGCAGGTAGTTCTGTACGCCGGACGTCATCGACAGGTGCTGCCGGACGGTCGCATTGTTCGCGGTCAGCTTGTTCTGCACGTACGTCGAGAGCGGGGCATCGAGATCGACCTTGTTCGCCTTCGCCAGCAGCAGCACCTCCGCGGCGACGAACGTCTTGGTGATGCTCGCAACGGACATGCTCGTATCCGGCGTCAACGCCGTACCCCGGGCGTCCTTGCCGGCCGCGCCGGACCAGGTCCACTGGTCGGTGATCACAGTGGCGGTCGCACCCCGCGAACCCGACTCGATGTCCGGCATCGCGACAATCTTCGCGAGTACGTCCTGCAGAGGCTTGGCCTTTGCTGGATCCAGCGGGGATGTCGCCGGATCCGGGAAGGTCGCGGTCGCTGGCGACGTACTCGGAGCTTGGCTACCGCCTGAGCATCCGACCAATGCCAGCACCAGCAGCGCCGCCATCCCAGTCTTGATCATTTTCCGATGGTGGCACTTCAGCGTGGTGGGAGCCACTCGATTGTGGTTGCCAGGTCGGCGAAGTCGTAGATGAGGCGGGAGCGGCGGGAGGCGATCCAGGCGAGGCAGACCTTGTTGCTGGCCAGATCGTTCAGCGGTACGGCGACGACGTCCGGTCGGTGGTAGAAGGTGGCCACCGACAACGGAATGATCGAGACACCGCTGCCGGCTGCGACGTGTTCGAGTTTCTCCTCGACGCTGTGGAGCACGGGCGGCGGCTTCGGGTGGCCGGCCCGCAGCTCGACCGCGATGTCACGCCATTCGGGGACGGCGTCCGGGTCCTGCAGGAGGTGTTCGTCGGCGAGATCGGCGATGTCGATGACCGGCTTGCCGGCCAGCCGGTGATCCGACGCGAGCATTGCGACCCGGGGCTCCTCGAACAGTGGGCGAACGGCCAGCCCCTCCTGATCGATCGGTAGGCGCACGATGCTGACGTCGACGCGGCCGTCGTGCAGGACATCGACCTGGTCGTCCCAGGTCGTCCGGATCAGCTTCACTTCGACCTCGGGATGCGTCGCCGTGAACGCCCGTACGGCCGGCGTCACGGTGAGCCCCGGCATGAAGCCGACGGTGAACGCCTTCGAACCCCGGGCGACCTGGGCAACGCGGCGGCGAGTGGCCTCGGCCGCGGCCAGCAGCGGGCCGGCGTCGTCGAGCAGTTGACGACCGGCCGGGGTCAGCTCGGTGGCACGCTTGTTTCGGACGAAGAGCTGGACCCGGAGCTCGTCCTCGAACGCCCGGATCTGCCGCGACAGCACCGGCTGGGCGATGTGCAGTCGCTCCGCCGCCCGGCCGAAGTGCAGTTCCTCGGCGACGGCGACGAAGTATCTGAGCTTGCGGAGATCGACGTCCATAATACCTTCAGGGTATTACAGCCGACCGAACAGGTCTTGGACGCGGCCCGCCGCGACGCCGCATCGTGGAAGCGAACCCAACCACGAAAGGCAGTCCCATGAGTGTGCAGGATCAGCGCGTCGTCGTTCTCGGCGGTACGTCGGGGATCGGTCTCGCGACCGCTCAGCTCGCGGCCGGCCAGGGCGCCACCGTGATCGTTGCCTCCAGCAACCCTGATTCGGTGAAGCGTGCGCTGGAAACCCTTCCCCCGAACGCATCCGGCGAGGCCGTCGACCTCACCGATGCCGCCGCGGTCGCGGCGTTCTTCGACCGGCTCGACCCGTTCGACCACCTCGTCTACACCGCCGGCGAGTCGTTGACGTTGCTCCCGGTCGCGTCGATGGACCTGGCTCGCGCCCGGCAGGCGTTCCAACTGCGGTACTTCGGCGCCGTCGGTGCTGTCAGCGCGGCCGCGGCGAAGATCCGGCCCGGCGGCTCCGTCGTACTCACCTCCGGCGCCGCGGGTGACCGACCGAGCGCCGGCTGGTCGGTGGCAGCGAGCATCTGTGGCGCGATGGACTCGCTGGTCCGGGCACTCGCGGTCGAGCTCGCTCCCCTGCGCGTCAACGCGGTCAAGCCGGGTGTCGTCCGTTCGCCGCTCTGGTCGGACCTGTCGATCGAGGACCAGCAGAGCCTGTACGACGAGACCTCCCGCCTGCTCCCCGTCGGCCGCGTCGGCGAGGTCACCGACATCGCCGAGGCCTACCTCTACCTCATGAACCAGGGCTACGCCACCGGCACGATCGTCACCGCCGACGGCGGCCACGCCCTCGTCTGATCCAGAAGCTGGCAAGGTGAACACATGGCACGCATTCTGATCACCGGATCGGCCGACGGCCTTGGACAGGCGGCCGCAGCGGAGCTGATCAAACAAGGGCACAGCGTCGTTCTGCACGCCCGCAACGAGGCCCGGGCCGGCGAGGCGGCCCGAGCGCTGCCCAGGGCCGAGGCCGTCCTGACCGGTGAGCTCGCGAGTATCGCGGAGACCCGCGACCTGGCCCGGCAGGCCAACGAGTCGGGGCGGTTCGACGTGGTCATCCACAACGCGGCCGTCGGCTACCAGGAGCCGCGGATCGAGACGATCGACGGACTGGAGCACGTGTTCGCCATCAACACGCTGGCGCCGTACCTGCTGACCGCCTTGATCGACCGGCCCGACCGTCTGATCTATCTGAGCTCAGGCATGCACGAGGGTGCGGACGTCGTACTCGACGATCTTCAGTGGGTACGGCGGCGGTGGCGGGGTGCGCAGGCGTATTCGGACTCGAAGCTGTACGACGTGGTCCTTGCGTTCGCGGTCGCCCGGCTGTGGCCCGACGTACTCTCGAACGCCGTCGACCCGGGCTGGGTCCCGACCAAGATGGGCGGCCGGGGCGCGCCGGGCGACCTGAGCCAGGCGCACCTGACGCAGGTCTGGCTCGCGACGGCGCCGAGCACGCCCAGCGGCGAGTACTACTACCACCTGCGCCCACACCGGACGCACCCCGCCGCATCGGATCCCGAGTTGCAGGCCTCGTTCCTCGACGCCTGCGCCTCGCTCACCGGGGTGGCGTTCCCGGGTTATGCCTGAGACACGTACAGCCGATTCCCGTCGGGGTCGCGGAGGCTGAACATCGGCGGGACGCCCGGCCACTCGAGGAGGTCGCCCGTGTCCACGCCCGCGTCCAGGAAATGCTGGTGCGCCGCTTTGGCATCCGGACTGGCCATCCGGATGCCGGTGTCGACACCAGCCGGTACGTCGTCCTTGGCCGGCACCAGCGCGATACTCGCCGCGGCGCCAGCCGGCGCGACCGTGATCCACCGGCCACCGAACTGCGGCAGCGGCGCGTCCATCAGCAGCTCGAACCCCAGGGTTTCGGTGTAGAACGTGACGGCCCGGTCCTGATCCGTCACCGGCACACCGACGGTCCGGATCTCGCTGACGTGATTCATGGTGGTTCTCCTTCTGTGATTGGCGCTTTCACTCAGGAGGTAGAGACAGGTCCGGTGTTTTCGACATCGGCGGACAAGAAACCCCGGACGATCTCGTCCGGGGTTTCCCTGTGACTGCTTTGACTGCTTTGACTGCTGTGACTACGTCGACTGCTGTGACTGCTTTGACTACTTGGCGACGACGCGGAGGTCGAACTCGGCCTGGCCGTCGCCGGTGGAGCGGGCGACGATGCCGGCCGACTTGAGGGCGGCCAGGTCCTTGTCGGAGCTGGACCGTTGACTGATCGCGCTGAGCGACTGGAAGTCGACGTACCCGATCATCGCCGCGCCCTTGGTGTCGGGCAGGGCCTGCTTGAACGTGTCGGACTGGCCGAGGTTGCCGCCCTTCAGCACCTGCTCGGCGTAGCTCTGATCGGTGGAAATCACGAGCGTGTCGTTGTCCTTGGCCTGCTGGATCGGGACGTTCACCGGAGTGCGGCTGCGCAGCAGCGTGGTCAGCTTCTCGACCACCGGCTCGGCCTTGGCCGGGTCGGTCTCCATCCGGGCCGCGATCTTCGGGCCGTTCGACATCTCCTTGTCGACCGTGACCGCGAAGTTCTTGCCCAGCAGGCTCTTCAGGTCGTCCGGCAGGGTGAGGCCGGTCTCGCCGGTGACCTCGTCGATCATCGGCTGGAGGTTGCCGGACTTCTGGAGTTGCTGCCACATCGTGTCGACCAGCGTGTCACCGCCGGACACCGCGAGCGCACCGGCCGTGCTGTCCGGGAGCTTCGTGACGATGTCGCCGGCGTCGGCGTTGTTCACCTTGACGCTCTGGTCGCCGTGGGCGATGCCCTTCAGCTCGACGTACGACGAGTCGAACCGCAGCGCGGCCGCGACACTCGCGTCACCGACGCCGGACAGCGCCTGGGAGTCGACCTTGCCGGAGATCGACGCGATGCCCTTCATGTCGGCCCAGGCGGACATGAAGCCTTGCTCGCCGAGCTTGTCCATGTCCGCGCTGAACTTCGCGTTCTTGTCCAGCGGGTTGTCCTTGGCGGCGGCGACGGCCGCGTCGACGATGGCCTGCTTGTCGCTCAGCAGGACGTACCCGTTGCTGAACGCACGGCCCGGCTTCTCGTCCGCCTTGGCCAGCAGCTTGTCCAGGCCCTTGGTGGCGGCGTCCTGGTCCTTCACCTGGACCGCGAGCACGACGTCCGGCTCGGACTTGCCCTCGGCGGGCGGGAGCGCGGCGATGCCGGCGCGCTCGCCGAGCCACGGCTTGATGTCCTTGTCGTAGTCCACGTCAGCGAGATCGTCACCGGCGTACTTCTTGATCTGCTCGAACAGCTTCTGCCGCAGATCGTCCTTCTCACCGGTCAGGCCGAAATTGTCCTTGACCGACGGGAACTTCAGCATGAACCGGATCGCCGCGACCTTCTGGCCGGCCGACGGGTTCAGGTCGATGCGGGCGTACGCGACGGCGGTGCCGGGCAGCACCGAGGCCGGCTGGTCACCACCCTTGAGCTTGCCGTAGGCAAAGATTCCGCCGCCGGCGACGACGATCACCATCGCGAGCGCCGCGACCAGCGGGATCAGCTTGCCACGCTTCTTCTTCGGCTCCGGCTGCCACTCCTGCGGCTGACCGACCTGCAACTGCTCGTACGACGCTTGCCCGCCGGCCGGACCGTACGCCGACTGACCCGGCTGACCGTACTGCGGCCCGCCCTGCGCGTAGTACGGGCCAGACTGCGGAGCTCCGCCGTACTGCGGACCAGCCTGCTGCCCGCCGTACTGCTGCTGCCCAGGCTGGGCTCCGCCGTGCTGACCAGCTTGCTGGCCGCCGTACTGCTGACCAGGCTGCGGCTGGCCGGGATGCGGTTGGCCGGGGTGGGGCTGGTTGGGGTGCTGCTGTCCGGGCTGCGGCCAGAGGTTCTGACCCTGCGGCGGCTGGCCCTGCGGGGGCTGACCTTGCGGGCGGCCGGCGGGCGGCTGGGCCTGGGGCTGGCCGTGCGGGGGCTGACCCTGCGGGGGTCCGCCGTACGGGCTCTGGCCCTGGGGGTTCTGGCCGTAGGGGTTCTGGGGCTGCTGCGGTCCGCCGGGCGCGCCAGGGTGGCGCGGGGTGGGCGGGGTGTTCTGGTCGGACATAAGCTCCCTCGCTGGCTCCGGTGGCCTCACCCACCGGACTGCCAAACGCTACTGCACCGGGGGCGACGTCTCTGACGCAGCAGGTTGCGAAGTGGTTGCAGGTCCGGCGGTCGTAGATGCGGGCGTCACCGGCTCACTACGCCAGGTGGCCGCGGCGAGGATCGCGCAGGCCAAAGCCGCGCCGATCAGCCACGCGGCCGCGGGCGTCCAGGTGTGCAGCTCGAGTGGGGCTGAGACCAGGTCACCCGGCTTGGCTGCCTGCAAGCGCGGCTGGATCGGGTCATGACCGAGCAACATGCCGACACCCCAGCACACACCGGACCCGAGGCACGCGCCGAGCGTCACGACCGAGACTGACCACGGACCGTAGTTCCGCAGCCACCAGAACAGCGCACCACCGAGCACAAGCGCGACCAGGAACCCGATCGCGGTGAAGGTCCCATCCGGCCCGAAGATCCGGGTCATCTGCTCTTCACCCAGCGAGCCGCCGTTCTCGTCCACCGTGTACTGAGCCAACGGCGAGAACTGCTGCCAAGCCCACCCAGCCACCACGCCGGCCACCAGGAACGCAACAACCGTCACCACAATCGCCTTCGCCCACGGCAACCCCGGCTCCGCCACCACGGGGTCCCCAAAACTCCCCCCAGCCACCGGAGGCGAATACACAGACGACGACTGAGACCCCGAAGGCTCCACAAACTGACTCACCCCGCCAGTGTCCCGCACCCCCGGTTACCCACCCCCACCACCCCTCCGACAAACCGCCGAGAGCCGCGGTCGGGGATCAGCTGGCTAGGCAGGAGGGGCCTAGGAGGGCTTTGAGGTCTGCCATCAGGGATGAGGTGGGGGTTACTCGGAAGCGGTCGCCGATGCGCATCACGGTGGTCTTCTGGCGGGCCTGGAGTCGTAGGTGGACCTCTGTCATCCCGGGGTGGGAGGTCAGGATGTCCCGGAGCTGATCGACGACCGGTGGGGTACAGCGGTTGACCGGCATCGTCAGGACTACCGGGCCGCTCGGGCCTTCGGTCAGGTCGGGGACGACGACCTCGTCGCCGCTGAGCTCGACGCGGTCCTCGCGGCGGCGGATCCGGCCCTTCATCAAGATGATCGCGTCGTTGCTGAGCAGGTGCGCGTGCAGCTGGTACGCCGAGGAGAACATCATCACCTCGATCGAACCCTCGAGGTCCTCGATGGTGACGATCGCGTAGATGTCGCCGCGCTTGTTCACCTTGCGCTGGACCGCGGTGACCAGACCACCGATCGTCACCCGGGTGCCGTCGGGGCGGTCCTCGTCGGCGAGCAGCTGGCCGATCGTGCAGTCGGTGCCGTTGGTGAGCACGTGCTCGACGCCGAACAGCGGGTGGTCGGAGACATACAGCCCGAGCATGTCCCGCTCGTGCGCGAGCTTGGTCGCCTTGTCCCACTCCTCGATCTCGGGGACCGTCACGGTCAGGCGGCTGTTGCCCTCGCCCTCCTCCGCGTCGTCGCCCATCGAGAACAGGTCGAACTGGCCGTGCGCCTCGTTCCGCTTGAGGTCGATCGCTTCGTCGACCGCCTGCTCGTGCACGGCGACGACCGCGCGCCGGGCGTGGTTCATCGAGTCGAACGAGCCGGCCTTGGCCAGTGACTCGATGACGCGCTTGTTGCAGACCGGCAGCGAGACCTTGTCGATGAAGTCGACGAAGTCGGTGAACCGGCCCTTGTCCTCACGGGCCGCGACGATCTCGGCGACGACGTTCACACCGACGTTGCGGATCGCGGACAGGCCGAAGCGGATGTCGGTGCCGACCGGGGTGAAGTTCGAGTCCGACTCGTTCACGTCCGGCGGGAGCACCTTGATGCCCATCCGGCGGCACTCGTTCAGGTAGATCGCCATCTTGTCCTTGTCGTCCTTCACGGACGTCAGGACCGCCGCCATGTACTCGGCCGGGTAGTTCGCCTTCAGGTACGCCGTCCAGTACGAGACCAGCCCGTACGCGGCGGAGTGGGCCTTGTTGAACGCGTAGTCGGAGAACGGGAGCAGGACGTCCCAGAGCGCCTTGATCGACTGGTCCGAGAAGCCGTTCGACTTCATCCCCTCGGAGAAGCCGACGTACTCGGCATCCAGCACCTCGCGCTTCTTCTTACCCATCGCCCGGCGGAGCAGGTCCGCCTTGCCGAGCGTGTAGCCGGCCAGGCGCTGGGCGATCTCCATCACCTGCTCCTGGTACACGATCAGGCCGTAGGTGATGCCGAGGACCGGCTCGAGCGCCACGGCCAGCTCGTCGTGCGGGTAGCTGACCTCCTGCGCGCCGTTCTTGCGGAGCGCGTAGTTGGTGTGGCTGTTCGCACCCATCGGGCCCGGCCGGTACAGCGCCGTACTCGCGGAGATGTCCTCGAAGTTGTCCGGTTTCATCAGCCGCAGCAAGGCCCTCATCGGACCGCCGTCGAACTGGAAGACGCCGAGCGTGTCGCCGCGCGCGAGCAGGTCGTACGTCGGTTTGTCGTCGAGATCCTTGCTGAGCTGGTCCAGGTCGACCACGATGCCGTGCGCGGCCTCGATGTTCTTGACCGCGTCGTCCATGATCGTCAGGTTGCGCAGGCCGAGGAAGTCCATCTTGACCAGGCCGAGCGTCTCGCAGCTCGGGTAGTCGAACTGGGTGATGATCTGGCCGTCCTGGTCGCGGCGCATGATCGGGATCAGCTCGATCAGCGGCTCGCTGGACATGATCACGCCGGCCGCGTGCACACCCCACTGGCGCTTCAGGTTCTCCAGGCCGCGGGCGGTGTCGACGATCTTGCGGACGTCCTGGTCGGACTCGTACAGCTGGCGGAACTCGCCGGCCTCGGAGTACCGCTTGTGGGAGGAGTCGAAGATGCCGGACAGCGGCACGTCCTTGCCCATCACCGCGGGCGGCATCGCCTTGGTGATCCGGTCCCCCATCGCGAACGGGTAGTCCAGCACCCGGCCCGCGTCCTTGATCGCCTGCTTGGCCTTGATCGTGCCGTACGTGACGATCATCGCGACGCGGTCGTCGCCGTACTTCTCGGTGACGTAGCGGATCACCTCGGGGCGGCGACGGTCGTCGAAGTCGATGTCGAAGTCGGGCATCGACATGCGCTCCGGATTCAGGAAGCGCTCGAAGAACAGACCGTGCAGCAGCGGGTCGAGGTCGGTGATCTTCATCGCGTACGCGCACATCGAACCGGCACCGGAACCACGGCCGGGACCGACCCGGATGCCGTTCTTCTTGGCCCAGTTGATGAAGTCGGCGACGACGAGGAAGTAGCCGGCATACCCCTTCGAGACGATGATCTCGATCTCGTAGTCGGTGCGCTTGCGGACGTCGTCGGGAATACCGGCCGGGTAGCGGTGGTGCAGGCCGGTCTCGACCTCGGCGATGAACCAGGACTCCTCGTTGTGGCCCTCGGGGCAGGGGAAGCGCGGCATGAACCGGCCCTCGCCCTCGGTGAAGCCGACGTCGCACTGCTCGGCGATCAGCAGCGTGTTGTCACACGCCTCCGGCAGTTCCTTCCACACCTCGCGCATCTCGGCCGCGGTCTTGACGTAGAACTCGTTGGCGTCGAACTTGAACCGGTTCGGATCCGAGAGCGTCGAGCCGGACTGGACGCAGAGCAGCGCGGCGTGCGCCGTCGAGTCCTCGGGCTTGGTGTAGTGCAGGTCGTTGGTCGCGACCAGCGGCAGGTCGAGCTCGTGGGCCAGTTTGAGCAGGTCCTTCTGGATGTCCAGCTCGATGCCGAGGCCGTGGTCCATCAGCTCGCAGTAGAAGTTCTCCTTGCCGAAGATGTCGCGGAACTCCGCGGCGGCCTCGACGGCCTCCTTGTACTGCCCGAGCCGGAGCCGGGTCTGGACCTCGCCGGACGGGCAGCCGGTGGTGGCGATCAGGCCCTGGCCGTAGGTGTTCAGCAGCTCGCGGTCCATCCGGGGCTTGAAGTAGTAGCCCTCGAGGCTGGCCAGCGAGCTCATCTTGAACAGGTTGTGCATGCCGGAGGTGTTCTTCGCCAGCAGCGTCATGTGGGTGTACGCACCCGAACCCGAGACGTCGTCGCGGCCCGAGTTCGCATCGCCCCATTTGACCCGCTTGCGCTCGCTGCGGTGGGTGTGCGGCGTCAGGTATGCCTCGACGCCGATGATCGGCTTGACGTCGTACTTCTTCGCCGTCTTCCAGAACTCGTACGCACCGAACACGTAGCCGTGGTCGGTCGTTGCGATCGCCGGCTGGCCCATCTCCTGGGCGGTTTTGAACAACTCGTCGATCCGCGCGGCGCCGTCCAGCATCGAGTACTCGGTGTGCACATGAAGATGCACGAAACTGTCGCTGGACCCCATATCGGCGCGGACCTCCCAGGGCGTGGATGAGCGAGACTGCGACAGCTTATGCAGGGCCCACGGACAGTTTTGAATCGGCTCGCTGACGCCCTCCGCATCGCCCGCTATCCGGTCACCCCCACCCCCTTCTCCCCGCTCTCCCATCCCCCGGCGACTGGGGACTCTGACTGGTCAGTTTGCGTGCGCGGCGCTCCCCAAATCTGAGGAGCGAAGACGAGGACGGGGCAGGTGGGGGTGCAGGGGGTGGGGCGGCCGGGCCAGCCGCGGGATCGCAGGACCTGGGCAACCTGGGCCGCGGCCGTACAGGGATCGCCGAGCAACTGGTACCCGAATCGCAGGGTCGGCTTCGCCGCCATCAATGCGGCGTTGTCGCGACTCATGTCCCGCCAGCGAGCACCAGTTGCCTCATGCCCGGCGCGGCCATCGAGCTCGACGATCACGCCGTACGGCTCGTACTCCAGGTCGCGGTACACGAATCCGCCGCCACCGCCGGCACGAACCTGCCGCGCCGCAGCCGGGAGAGCGTGAGCGCGTTCGACTTTGCGCAGGTAGGCCAGCTCCAGGATCGACTCGGTCCCCTCGGCGGCATCTCGTAGTACGTCGAGGAGAAGGGCTCGCCGCCGAAGCCGTCGCAGCCGATCCAACTCGGACAGCAGTCGCTGCGGTGTCGTACGCCGCTGGCGGCACGCATCGAGCACGAGCGCAACCGCGTCCTCGGACCTATGCCGTCGGCTCGCAACCGTCAACACTGCAACCTCGAGCCGTACCATCGGCGGCTCCCGCGATCCGAGCACCCGGCTGTCGAGGTCCCTGTGTCGGGATACCGCGATGCCGGGCTGTCGACGTAGCCGGCGTTCGTGCGGAATCTCCAACCGGATCACGTCCTCGTCCGAGATTCCTTCGAGTCCGTACCGACGCAAGGCCGTCTCGCCGGCAACGGCCGCATCCGGCCCACATGCCAGCCACGCGGCCCACACCCGGGTTTCCCACGGCACCGGCCCGCTGAAGTCGACGTACGCCCCGACGTAGAGGCGCTGGATCCGCCCGTTGCGGCTGCGCACCGCCAGCGTCCGGTCGGACACCCCGTAGGCATTGGCCTGGGCACGGCTGAACGCGCCGCCCTGCCGCCGCCGCAGTTCCTCAAATCCCGATCCACACCCGTTCCATCCCATACCCCCAACATGCCCGTCCCCACCCCTCCACCGCGGCCATTTCCCTGCCCCTGTGGACATCCAGCGCAATCGGGGAATTCGACGGATCGTTCCGGGTGCGTCCTGCTCCCCGAACCCGCCGATTTACTGGGCGTCAGCGAGGAGGTTCAGGGCGTGGTCGAGGTCGTCGGGGTATTCGGAGGTGAACTCGACGTACTCGCCGGTGCCGGGGTGGGTGAAGCCCAGGCGCATGGCGTGCAGCCACTGGCGGGTGAGGTGGAGGCGTTCGGCCAGGACGGGGTCGGCGCCGTACGTGAGGTCACCGCAGCAGGGGTGGCCGATCGCGGACATGTGGACGCGGATCTGGTGGGTGCGGCCGGTTTCGAGGGTGATCTCGAGCAGGGTCGCGTACCGGAAGGCCTCGAGGGTCTCGTAGTGCGTGACACTCGGCTTGCCGCCGGCGACGATGCCGAACTTGTAGTCGTGGTTCGGATGGCGGTCGATCGGTGCGTCCACGGTGCCGGTGAACGGGTCGGGGTGACCCTGGACCAGCGCGTGGTAGATCTTCTTGACCGTCCGGTCCTTGAACGCGCGTTTGAGCGCGGTGTACGCGTACTCGGTCTTCGCGACGACCATCAGTCCGGAGGTGCCGACATCGAGCCGGTGCACGATGCCCTTGCGCTCGGCGGCTCCGCTGGTCGAGATGGTGAAACCCGCTCCGGCGAGGTGGCCGATCACGGTCGGGCCGGTCCAGCCCGGTGACGGGTGCGCGGCGACGCCGACCGGCTTGTCGACCACGATGATCTCGTCGTCGTCGTACACGATCCGGAGGTTGTCCACAGTCTCCGGTACGACGGTGACCTCGGCGGGAGGCGGTGGGAGCTCGACGTCGAGCATCACGCCGGGCGACACGCGGGACGATTTGGGGGCCGGGACGCCGTCGACCTGGACCAGGCCGGACTCGATCATCTCGGCGGCCTTGGTGCGGGACACGCCGAAGAGGCGGGACAGCGCCGCGTCCAGCCGTTCGCCCGCGAGGCCGTCGGGCACCATCACGGTCCGTGAGCTCACTGGTGGGTGTCCCGGGTGCCGTCGAGCCTGATCCCCCGCAGCGTCTGAATCACGAGCAGGATCGCTGCCGAGGTCACCGCCATGTCGGCGACGTTGAAGATCGCCCAGTGTGGGGTCTGCAGGAAGTCGACCACATGCCCGTGGAACGGCGACGGGTCACGGACGATGCGGTCGATGATGTTCCCGACCGCGCCGCCGAACAGCAGCCCGAACGCGACCGCCCACCCCGCCGACCCCAGCCGGCGCGACAGGTAGATCACGCCGAGCGCCACGATGATCTGTACGGCGCTGATGTACGGCGTATACCCCGATCCGAGACTGAACGCCGCTCCCGAGTTCCGAATCAGGTTGAACTTCAGCAAGCTCCCGATCACATTCACCGGTTCCCCGGGCGTCAGGTGAGCCAAAGCCAGCGCTTTGGTCACCTGATCCAGCCCAAGCACCAACACCCCAACGGCAGCAAAAATCACCGTCCACTTCCACGACCGCCCCGCCTCGCCGCCTCCGGCGACATCGGCCGCAGAAAGAACTGCAGGAGTCGAGGAGCCCGACTCTGCCGAAGTGGCGGCTTCGCCGCCAACTGGCTCGGTGGCCGGTGACCCGGCCTCGCCGCCT
Source organism: Kribbella sp. NPDC055071 (assembly GCF_053608045.1). Classification (NCBI taxonomy): domain Bacteria; kingdom Bacillati; phylum Actinomycetota; class Actinomycetes; order Propionibacteriales; family Kribbellaceae; genus Kribbella; species Kribbella sp. NPDC055071. The sequence goes on along the minus strand of NZ_JBSGUS010000005.1, from coordinate 103,377 downwards.
TCTGCGACCTCGGCCGCAGAAAGAGCAGAAGGGGCCGAGGAGCCCAGCTCCGCTGGGGTGGGGGTTCCAGCGGCTGGGGTGGGTGGGGACGGATCAGAACCGGCCGGCTGACTGCCGGCCGGTTCTGGGACGATCTCGTCCTCTGGCGGGGAGGGCGGGGTGGTGTTGTTCAGCGGCGTTCTTCGCGTTCTTTGCATGACACGCACAGTGTTGCACGGGGGAATGCTTGGAGCCGACCCTTGCCGATGGCGTTGCCGCAGCTCTCGCAGACGCCGTAGGTGCCGTCGTCGATCTTGGCGAGGGCGCGCTGGCTCTGGTCGAGCATGTCGCGGGCGTTGTTGGCCAGCGACATCTCGTGGTCGCGCTCCAGCGTGGTCGACCCGACGTCGGCCTGGTCGTTGCCGGCGCCGTCGCCGCCGTCGCGCAGCAGCCCGACGATCTCCTGCTCGGCCGACCGGATCTCTTCCTGCAGGTGCACCACGTCACCCTCGAGCTCACCGCGGAGCTCGGCCAGCTCGGCCGACGTCCACGGGGTCTCGCCGGGCTTCACCGGGAGGGTCTCTGCCTTGTGTACGGGGGACTTCGCCGGCGCCGTTGCCGGGGCCCTGTTCTCGTTCGTCTTCATGGCCACCCTCTTCGTCGGAGCTCGCTTGGCAGGGGTCTTCGCCGCTGTCTTCGCCGCGGTGGTCGCCGGCTCGGCCGTCGTGCGCTTCGTGGATTCGGTCGTTTTCGCGGCACTTTTCTTGGCCGCGGCGGTTCGTCTGGGGGCGGACTTCTTGGGCACCGATGTAGCCATGGTCAGCTACCCCCTGCCTTCGTCGGAGACTGAAGCGGACTGGTCGCAAGACACTAGGCCACGTGTTCACCACGTGCCAGTCCGACGCGCAGACCGTGGACATACGGTAGTCGGTTCTTCAAGCTCACTCGATGTTCCGCGCGTCACAGCCTCATTGCGGCGACTACACTCCGTCAACCAAACGTTTCAGCCGAACCCCGCCGAATCCCATGGCGCCCCGGAGGATTCTCGGCCCTCGACCCCGCGACTGACCACCGATTAACGATTCGTAGTTGCCTGGTACGACGCCGTACACTGACAACTGCGCACCGCAAGGCTGTGATGGGGCCATCACCCCGGAGCCGCCGGAAGAACAGTCGTAGCGACCTATTAGAACCGGCAGCGACGCGTCAAGGAAGTGGGTGGCCACACTCTGGCCGCCAAGGAGGGTGGTACCGCGCGGTGCCCGGGTGACACGCCCGGCGCTTCGTCCCTCGTCCAGCAGGCAGCAGGCTCGACGAAGGACGACAGACGATGGCGGCAGAGACACCGGATACTTCCTGGCGGCAGGTGCCCGCCCAGGTCGACCTCCCAGCGCTCGAGCGGGAGGTGCTGACCCTCTGGGACGAGCACGACACGTTCGCCAAGAGCCTCGAGCAGTCCGCCGGCGGCACGCCGTGGACGTTCTTCGAAGGCCCGCCGACCGCGAACGGGATGCCCGGCACCCACCACATCGAGGCGCGCGTCTTCAAGGACGTGTTCCCGCGCTACCGGACGATGAAGGGCTTCTCGGTCGAGCGCAAGGCCGGCTGGGACTGCCACGGCCTGCCGGTGGAGGTCGCGGTCGAGAAGGAGCTCGGCTTCAGCGGCAAGTCCGACATCGAGGCCTACGGCATCGCCGAGTTCAACGCCAAGTGCCGCGAGTCCGTCCTGCGCAACGTCGACGCGTTCAACGAACTGACGATCCGGATGGGCTACTGGGTCGACCTGGAGCACCCCTACAAGACGATGGACCCGGAGTACGTCCAGTCGGTCTGGTGGTCGCTCAAGCAGATCCACGAGAAGGGCCTCCTGGTCGAGGACTACCGGATCACGCCGTACTGCCCGCGCTGTGGCACCGGCCTGTCCGACCACGAGCTCGCCCAGGGCTACGAGACGGTCGTGGACCCCTCGGTCTACGTCCGCTTCCCGCTCACCTCAGGGCCGCTGGCCGGCAAGGCGTCCATGCTCGTTTGGACCACGACCCCTTGGACCCTCGTCTCCAACACCGCGGTCGCAGTGCACCCGGACGTCGAGTACGTCGTCGCCACCGACGGGACCGAGTCACTGATCGTGGCCAAGCCGCTGCTGGGCACGCTCGGCGAGGGCTGGACGGTCACCAACGAGTACGTCGGCCGCGAGATGGAGCTCTGGACGTACCAGCGGCCGTTCGAGCTGGTCCAGTTCGACGAGCCGGCGCACTACGTCGTGCTAGCCGACTACGTCACGACCGAGGACGGCACCGGTCTGGTCCACCAGTCCCCCGCGTTCGGCGCCGAGGACCTCGCGGTTAGCCGGGAGTACAACCTGCCCGTCGTGATCCCGGTGGAGTTGGACGGACACTTCACCGCGGACCTCCCGCTGGTCGGCGGCCAGTTCTTCAAGAAGGCCGACGAGACGCTGGTCAAGGACCTGAAGGACCGCGGCGTCCTCTTCAAGCACGTCCCGTACGAGCACCCGTACCCGCACTGCTGGCGCTGCCACACCCCCGTCATGTACTACGCCCTCCCGTCCTGGTACATCCGCACCACGCAGGTGAAGGATGCCCTGCTCCGGGAGAACGAGAAGACCAACTGGTTCCCGGAGTCGGTCAAGTGGGGCCGGTACGGCGACTGGTTGCGCAACAACATCGACTGGGCCGTGTCCCGCTCCCGCTTCTGGGGTACGCCGTTGCCGATCTGGCGCTGTGGTGAGGACCACCAGGTCTGCGTCGGCTCGCTCGCCGAGCTCGGCGAACTGGCCGGTCGTGACCTGAGCGGCTCCGACCCGCACCGCCCGTACGTCGACGACATCACGTTCGACTGCCCGACCTGTGGTGCCGAGTCGCGCCGCGTGCCCGAGGTGATCGACGCCTGGTACGACTCGGGCTCGATGCCGTTCGCGCAGTGGGGCTACCCGTGGGCCGAGGGGTCCAAGGAGAAGTTCGAGCAGGCCTACCCGGCCGACTTCATCTCCGAGGCGATCGACCAGACGCGTGGCTGGTTCTACACGTTGATGGCGATCGGCACGCTGGTCTTCGACGAGTCGTCGTACCAGAACGTGGTCTGCCTCGGGCACATCCTGGCCGAGGACGGCCGGAAGATGTCCAAGCACCTGGGCAACATCCTCGAGCCGCTGCCGCTGATGGACGACCACAGCGCCGACGCGGTGCGCTGGTTCATGGCCGCCTCCGGGTCGCCGTGGAAGGCGCGCGGGATCGGCCCGAACGTGCTGAACGAGATCGTCCGGAAGGTGCTGCTCACCTACTGGAACACGGTCGCCTTCCACGCCCTGTACGCGCGGCTGGCCGACTGGTCACCCACCGACGCGCCGGCCGTGGCCGACCGTTCGGTGCTGGACCGCTGGCTCGTGAGCGAGACGCACCGGCTGGTCCGGGACACTGACGCGGCGTACGCCGAGTTCGACACGCAGCGGCTCGGGATGCTGATCAGCTCGTTCGTCGACGTGCTGTCGAACTGGTACGTCCGTCGTTCCCGCCGCAGGTTCTGGGCCGGTGACGCCAGCGCGCTCGCGACGCTGCACGAGACGCTCGACGTGCTCACCCGGGTGATGGCGCCGCTGACGCCGTTCGTGACCGAGCGGGTCTGGCAGGACGTGTTCCGGCCGGTCACGCCCGGTCTGCCGGAGTCGGTGCATCTGGCCGAGTTCCCGACGTACGACGAAGCCCTGATCGACGATGTGGCCGCGCAGCACGTGTCGATGGCCCGCCGGGTCGTCGAGCTGGGCCGGTCGGCCCGGTCCGAGGCCAAGGTGCGCACGCGCCAGCCGCTGTCCCGGGCGCTGGTCGGATCGGCCGCGATCGCGGATCTGTCCCCCGAGTTGCTGCAGGAGATCGCGGACGAGCTCAACGTGGGTTCGGTCGCGCCGCTTTCCTCGGCGGGTGCGGACCTGGTCGAGTTCTCCGCGAAGGGCAACTTCCGCGAGCTCGGTAAGCGGTTCGCCAAGCAGACGCCAGTGGTCGCCGCCGCGATCGCCGCGGCCGATGCCGCCGCGTTGGCGTCGTCGTTGCGAGCCTCGGGTACGGCGACAGTCGTGGTCGACGGTGCGGACGTCGAGGTCAGCGAGTCCGAGGTGCTGCTGTCCGAGCGGCCCAAGGAAGGCTGGTCGGTGGTGAACGAGCAGGGCGAGACCGTTGCCCTCGACCTCGAAGTCACGCCGGAGCTGCGGCAGGCCGGCCTGGCCCGCGAGGTGGTCCGGACGTTGCAGGAGGCCCGGAAGAACGCCGGCCTCGAGGTGTCGGACCGGATCCGGGTCTGGCTCACCTCGACCGACGCCGACCTGACCGATGCCCTCGGCAAGCATGCCGACGAGGTGGCCCGCGAGGTCCTCGCCGTCGAGCTGACCCAGGCGGCCCCGGCAGCCACGGCGACTGTTGCCACCGGCACCGAAGCGGACCTTCAACTCACCTACTGGCTCGAAAAGGCCTGACCAGCCGGCTGTACGGCGCGAGCCCGGAACACCGGGCGCGCGCCCGCGCTCAGTCTGGACCAGTAACCCCCTAACCCGATTTGGTGCCTGTGTGAAAATGGTGCGGACATTACGCAAATGCGGTGCTGCCGGAAAGCA
>NZ_JBSGUS010000005.1:0-98767 GCF_053608045.1 Kribbella sp. NPDC055071 | reverse complement strand
GAAACCCCGCCGAGTGTTTACACGCCGTGACCGTGAGCCTGCGCGCGCGCCTCCGGGCGGAAGCCGTTGCCCGGATTGGGACCGTGTGTCAAAAGGGTCCGGACATGACGAAGAGGCGGTGCTGCCGGAAAGCACCGCCCCTTCGCAGGGGTCAAACCCCGCCGAGTGTTTACACGCCGTGACCGTGAGCCTGCGCGCGCGCCTCCGGGCGGAAGCCGTTGCGCGGGCTGAGCGTGTCGTCGCCGTTCCCGAGCGCCTTGAGCTGCTCGGTGAAGTACGTCTTCAGGCGGCTGCGGTACTCGCGCTCGTAGGCGTGCAGGTCGTCGATCGTGCGCTCCAGCTGGCCCTTCTGCTTCTCCAGGGTGCCGAGCATCTGAGCGCGACGCTCAGCGATCTCGCCGTCCAGCTTCTCGGCGCGGGCGCGAGCCTCGCCGGTCATCCGGTCGGCCTTGCCACGCGCCTCGTTCTCCAGGCGCTCGGCCTTGGCGCGAGCCTCGCCGATGATCTTGTCGGCGGTGTCCTTCGCCTCCTGGACCAGGTCGTCGGAGTGCTTGGTGGCCATCTCCAGCAGCCGCACGGCCGAGCTGGAGGCGTCCCCGACGGTCCCTGCCGCAGCAGCAGCACCCGGGGCCGCAACCACCGGCATCACGACCGGCGGCTCCTCCTTGGGCTTCTCGACCACGACCGGGGGCTTCGGCTGCTGCACGACCGGCGGCAGCGCGGCGGTCTGGTCGACCGGCCGCTCCTGTCCCGCTCCGGCGCGCTGGGCCGCCGCGAGCTTGGCCCGCAGCTCCTCGTTCTCGGCGAGAAGCCGCTCGAGCTCGGCCTCGACCTCGTCCAAGAAGGAGTCGACCTCTGTGACGTCGTAGCCCTCCCGTAGTCGGACGGGCGTGAATTGCTTCGAGCGGACGTCATCCGGCGTCAGCGGCATCTTTCACCTCGTTTGTCTGTGTCTTGGCGGAGTCCCCGTGGCGCAAACCTCGGCGACTCAGTAGATCACGTTATCGCTTCGTTGTGTTCTAACGGAATCCGGGCGGGCGATAACGTCGGATGCCCGGCAGTACGCCGGTCACGCATCGGCCCCGTTGTCGAGACTCTACCTACCCCGTTGCCGCCGCCCTCACCCTCGGACTGCTGCGCTGGCAACGGTTCCTGCCCCTACTGGATCACGCGGAGCAGGTCAGCAGGATCACAGCGAGCGCAGCGCCGTCGAGTTGATGGACATCGCCACCGACACGATGACGAAGAGCATCAGCATGGACAGGTCGATCCGCACGCCGCCGGCCCCGATCGGGGGCAGGATCCGGCGCAGCGGCCGCAGGATGGGATCGGTGATCGAGTAGATCAGCTCGAAGAAGAGCAGCAGCGGCCCTTTCGGGTGCCACTGGGGCGCGAACATGACGATCAGACTGAGCACGAACCTCGCCACCAGCACCAGGAAGAAGGCGAGCAGCACCCAGCTGAGAATGCTGAGGACGATCTCTAGAGCAACCATGTCTCCATGAGTGTAGAAGACGGCGGAAGGCCCGGAACCACACCGGAGCGTCAGCTCTGGTTGTAGAACCCGTCCGCGGCGATCTTCTCCTTCTCCTCGGCGGCGACCGTGACGTTGGGCGGGCAGACCAGGAACACCTTGGTGGTGATCCGCTCGATCGAGCCACGGCAGCAGAAGATCAGCCCGGCGGCGAAATCCACCAGCCGCTTGGCGTCCGCGTGGTCCATCTCGGTCAGGTTCATGATGACGGGCGTGCCGTCGCGGAAGTGCTCACCGATGACTCGCGCCTCGTTGTAGCTGCGCGGGTGCACGGTGGTGATGCGGGCCAACTCGGTAACCTCCGGGGACGGTACGACGCCACGTCGCTCTGGGAACTTGCTGACCGTGCCGCCCTGGTCGTCCCGCGGGTCGCGGCTGTCGCGGGACTCGCGACCGTCGCGCGTGTCGCGGGAGTCTCGGGTCTCGCGGCTCTCCCGGCCGGCAGGCACCGGCTCGGCCTCGTGGGACTCCCCGTCGACGGCTTCGTCCTCGTACTCGTCGTAGTCGTCGTACTCGTCGTCGTACCGGGCGTTGTAGCGCTCCCCGTCCTCGACCAAGCCGAGGTAGACACCCATCTTGCGCAACGCGCCGCTCATGGCCCTCCAGCCCCTCGATCCCGGTCTCGTACGACAACGGTGAGCAGGAAGCAAAACCTGCTCGATGTCGACACTAACCGAGTGAAGGACGCGTACCGAGTAAGGCGCGCCCGAGCCGCACGTGTGTCGCTCCGTGCCTGATCGCCGCCTCCAGATCGCCGGTCATCCCGGCCGAGATCCAATCGGCGCCGGCGTGTTCGGTGCGTAGCCGCGACGCTACCTCCAGAAGTGCCGCGAACGCCTCATCGGGGTCCGATCCCAGCGGCGCGACCGCCATCACTCCCCCGAGCTCGAGCGCTTCGGCCGCTGCGACCTCGGCGGCGAGCTCCAGTACGGCGTCCGGCTCGACACCACCACGGGCGACGCCGGTCGCGGCATCCGCCGTTCCGTACGACGCCAAGCTCACCTGCAGCAGACACCGCAGGGTCTTCTCCTCGGCCACCGCGGCCTTGGACAGCGCGGAGACGAGCGACGAACGGTCGACCGAGTGCACGACCGACGCCGACCGCACGACCGATCGAGCCTTCTTCGACTGGAGCTGGCCGACGAAGTGCCAGGTGAGGTCAGGGCACTCCGGCGCCTTCTCCTTGAGCTCCTGCTCGCGATTCTCGCCGACGTCGCGGACGCCGAGGCCTGCCAGCGTCCGCACGTCGCTGACTGGGAAGGTTTTGGTGATCGCCACGAGGGTGACCTCCTCCGGCGCCCTCCCGGCCGCCTGACAGGCCTTCTCGATCCGTTCCTGGGTCTGCTCGAGGTTGACCCGGAGCTCGTCCGCGCGGCTCATCGTGGCAGCAACCGGATCAGCCCGGCCATTCGCCCGCTCACCGGGCCTTCGCGCCGGTACGAGTACAGGTTCGCCGATTCGATCGTGCACGCGGTCGCGTCGACGATCTCGACGTCCAGGTCGTCGAGCTGGGAACGCACTCCGGCCGCGACATCGATCGACGGTGTACCCCAGCTCGTCTCGGCGTACGACGCCGGCACCCGCTCGGCGACCTCCGCCCGCATCTCGGCGGGCACCTCGTAACACTTCCCACATGCGTACGGTCCGAGCACGGCGGTGATCCGCTGCGCGCCGAGCTCCCGCATCGCTGCCACAGTCGCGGGGACGACGCCGGCGTACAGGCCACGTCGTCCGGAGTGCGCGGCCCCGACGACGCGGTTGCCGGAGTCGGCCAGCAAGACCGGCAGACAGTCGGCGGCTCGCACCGCGAGCACGACGTCGGTGCGGGTGGTGACCTGCGCATCCGCCACCGGTTGGGGGACGAACGGGACGGCGTCATCGGGGCCGACTACGTGCACGTCGCGGCCGTGGACCTGACCGACGCGGATCACCGCGTCGGGCCCGACTCCGAAGGCGTCCGCAACCTGCCGATAGTTGGCGAGGATCCGCTCCGGCTCCTCGCCGGTGCCGCCGAGGTTGAACTCGCCGTACGGCGGTTGACTCGCTCCGCCGAAGCGATCGGTGAACGCGAAGCGGACGTTGTCGAGAACCTCGTCGTAACCGAACACACCTGAAGGCTATCCAGCCAGGACCACTCAGGCAGTGACCGGCTCAACAGCTGGAGTCGTCCGCAGCTCGGCGATCGCTGCCCGCGCCTCCTCGGTGACCTCGCGGCGGCCTTCGCCGTCCTGCCGGGAGATCACGTGATCAAGCGCATGACCGAGGGCCAGTGCGAACGCCGCGTCGGCCGGCACCTCGAGATCAGGCGTGATCCCAGCGCCTTCCCAGTTCGTCCCGGACACCGGATTGACCGCCCGCGCGATCGGGACAGTGGCTTCGAGGTGGGGGTGGACGGTGAATCCTTCGCGCGGGTGCGCGCCACCGCGGGTGCGTTCGCCGACAACGACGGCACGGCCGAGTTGCTGGAGGTTGTAGGTCAACTCCTCGGCCGCCGAGAAGGTGGTCGACGAGGTCAGCACCCAGATCGGCTTGCTGCCACCGAACCGTGGCCCGACCAGCTGCGGCACAGTCCAGTACTGGCGAACCGATCCGGCGGACGGCGTGACCAGGTCGTTCAGGTGAACCGGTTCGTCCTCGAACAGGTAGCTGCACACGAGCGCGACCATGTCGGGCGAGCCACCACGGCAGCCGCGCAGATCCAGCAGCAACGCGTCGGTCGCCCACAGCATCGCCATCGCACCGGACAGCGCGGCCGCCGCGTATTTCGGCTCGAAGAGTGTCGGCCGGATCTCGAGTACGCCGATGTTCCCGGCCAGTCGCTCCGCTCGCGCCATCCCGGCCGCGTTCAGCTCGACCCGCCGTACCCAGGCAGCCTCTTCGGCGACCGGGTCCTCGTCGTCGTCGAACAACTCGTCGACGTGGAACAGCAGGCGAAGGTGCTTGTCCTCGTTACCGACCTGGAGGTCGGCGGTCACGCGTTCGGCCAACGCCTCGGGCTCGGTGAGGTCGTCGTACCGGCCCTCGGACCCGGCCGCGGTCAGCCGGTCGGCAACCTCCGCGCCGACCTCGGGGAACACGTAGTGGGTCCGGACCAGGGTGGCGACCTGGTCGATGACTGCGGCGATCTCGTCTGTACGCATGGCGGTCAGTGAAGCACCGCCGGCGCCGGACGTCCCTCGAATTTCCTACGTCGCGCTGTGTCTCATTTGAGGAAGTCGGGGATGTCGAGATCGTCGTCGTCGTTCTCGGGCTTGCGGGGCTGACGCTGCGGCGCCGGCTGTGACGGGGGTGGGGTCGACGGCGAGGTCGACGGGCCGTTGGTGGGCCAGGAGTGCTGGGTCGGCGCCGAGGTGCGCGGGGCCGGCGGCTGGCTGGTCGGCTGCGGTGTCCGCACCGGTTCGCCGGCCTGCGGGCGGGCCGAGTGGGTTGTGCCCACGCCCGGGCGCGGCTCGGTCGGGGCCGGCACCGGAATCGTGTCGTCGGTCGGCGACGGCGGATTCGTCGGCTGTCCAGTCGCCTGCGCAGGCGACTGAGTGGGCGCCGGGGTCGGCGGTTGGACGGCAGGGCCAGGGCCTGACTGTCCCGTCGTGCCGGGCTGACCCGGCACCGGCGGCGGCGCTGCCTGCTGAGCAGGCGCCTGAGGCTGCGCTTGCGGCTGCGTTTGAGGCTGGGCCGGGGTCGACGACATCGGGGCCGAGTAGGACTGCGACTCCGGACGGGACGACTGCGGGCGGGCCTGGCTCATCGCCTGCTCGCGGCGCTTCGGCATCCCGCCGTCGAAGCCCGCCGCGATCACGGTGACGCGGACCTCGTCGCCGAGCGCGTCGTCGATGACCGCGCCGAAGATGATGTTCGCGTCGGTGTGGGCGGACTCCGAAACCAGCTGGGCCGCCTCGTTGATCTCGAACAGCCCCAGGTCCGAGCCACCGGCGATCGAGAGCAGTACGCCGTGCGCGCCCTCGATGCTTGCCTCCAGCAACGGTGAGGAGATGGCCGCCTCGGCCGCCGCGACCGCACGGTCCTCACCGCGCGACGAACCGATGCCCATCAGCGCGGAGCCGGCATTCGACATGACCGCCTTGACGTCGGCGAAGTCGACGTTGATCAGGCCGGGCGTCGTGATCAGGTCGGTGATGCCGGAGACACCTTGCAGCAGCACCTGGTCGGCCTGCTTGAAGGCGTCCAGCACGGAGACGGCGCGGTCGGAGATCGTGAGCAGGCGATCGTTCGGGATGACGATCAGCGTGTCGACCTCTTCGCGGAGCGCGGCGATGCCGTCCTCGGCCTGGGTCGCACGGCGCTTCCCCTCGAACGAGAACGGCCGAGTCACCACACCGATGGTCAGCGCGCCGAGCGAGCGGGCGATCCGGGAGACCACGGGCGCGCCGCCGGTCCCGGTGCCGCCGCCCTCACCGGCGGTGACGAAGACCATGTCGGCGCCCTTCAGCGCCTCCTCGATCTCCTCGGAGTGGTCCTCGGCGGCCTTCTGCCCGATCGCCGGGTTCGCGCCGGCGCCGAGGCCGCGCGTCTCCTCCCGGCCGATGTCGAGCTTGACGTCCGCGTCGCTCATCAACAGCGCTTGCGCGTCGGTGTTGATGGCGATGAACTCAACGCCCTTCAGACCGTGCTCGATCATCCGGTTGACGGCGTTCACGCCGCCCCCGCCGATGCCGACGACCTTGATGAGTGCCAGGTAGTTCTGCGGTGCCGCCACGTCCGCGCCTCTCGCCTCGTTCGTTTCCCGTTGTCCAGCGAAAAGACTGAACCTCAACTGAATGCTTAGAGTTATGTCAACTTTAGATTACGACGCACGGTACGGGACGCTTCCGACCAAAGTCCACGCGCCTCGCCGTCGGCGGTCACGATGTGACCCGTCACCTCTTTTCCCCTTTGGTAACAGGGAGATCGGGCGCCGAGACGTCGTACACCTTCGCGTCGCGCTTCATCAGCACGCTGAGTACCTGCGCCTTGCGCTCGCTGTCATCGGAACTTCCCCAAACGACCTTGACCCCGGACGTCAGGTTCAGTGTGATCGAATCCGGCGATTGCGCCGAAATCGTCTCGACCTGTGTCCGCAGGGTGTCCGGTAGAGCGGCGGAAACCGTGACCACCGAGCGGATCGTGACATCGCGCCGGTTGCCGGTCACCTTCGCCTCCGGCAGCCCGGCCGGCCGGTTCGGCACCGATTTGAACGTCGAACCGGTCCCGTCGACCAGCTCGAAGCGTGAGCCGTCCGTCACCACGACCACCGGGACCCGTTCGGTGACAACGATCACGACCTTGTTCGGCCAGGCCCGGGTCACCTGTGCGTCCGCGACCGCCGGGATGGTCCGGACCCGGTCGGCGATCGAGCGCAGGTCGACCTTGGCCAGCGGCGTGCCGATCGGCGCCGCCGCCTCGTGCTCGATCGTTGCCACCGGCACCGTATCCGCGCCGCTCACGCGCACGCCGGCGACCGCGAAGGCGGACGAGTAGTAGAACAACCACACGACGGTCGCGGCCACAACGACCAGCACGCCGCCGGTCGCCCACGGAAGCCAACTCCGCCAGCGCACCAGCCGTTGCCGGCGCGCGAACCGCTGTTGTGCCCGAGCCAGGTCAGCGCTCTGGGTCATCCAAAGAACCCCACGCTGTTACGAAACCACAGGCTCGGCGGGCTCCGGCGCAGACTCGCGGGCGCGTTCGGCCAGCAGACCAACGACTTCCGGGCCGATCAGCGTCACGTCGCCGGCACCCATCGTCACGACCACGTCGCCGGGCTCGGCGAGCTCCGCGAGCACCTGCGGTACGGCGGACCACGACGGCTCGAACCGCACCTGCTCGGGCTTCAGCGGCACGTGGTTCGCGATCAGGGCACCGGTGACACCGGGCTCCGGGTCCTCACGGGCCGCGAAGATGTCCATCACCACGACCTCGTCGGCCAGCGCGAGCGCCTCGGAGAAGTCGGCGGCGAAGATCCTGGTCCGGCTGAACAGATGCGGCTGGAAGCACGCGATCACGCGCCCCTCCCCTGCCACCTGCCGCGCCGCGGCCAGGTCCACGGCGACCTCGGTCGGGTGGTGTGCGTACGAGTCGAAGACCCGCACCCCGTCCTCGAGCCCCTTGAACTCGAACCGCCGGCCGGTGCCGGTGAACGACGCCAGCCCCTCGGCCAGATCCGCCGCCGAGAAGCCGAGCCCGAGCCCGACCGTCAGCGCGGCCGAGGCGTTCAGGACGTTGTGCTTGCCCGCCTGCTGCAACTCCACGAGCGGCAGCTTCCGGCCGTGGTACACCGGCACGAACGACTGCGTCGCCCCGGTCGCGACGATCTCGGTGACGCGAAGGTCCGCGTCCTCGGCCTCGCCGTACGTCCGGACGTCGATGCCCCGCTCGACCGCGTACGACGCCAGCCGCCGGGCGCCCGCGTCGTCGTAGCAGATCACCATGAAACCACCGGGCAGCACGCGAGCGCAGAACTCCTCGAATGCCTTGCGGTAGCTGGCTTCGTCGCCGTAGTTGTCCAGGTGGTCCGGCTCGACCGACGTGACGATCGACACCTCGGGCGTGTAGGTCAGGAACGACTTGTCCGACTCGTCGGCCTCGGCGACGAACAGGTCACCGGTGCCGTCGTGGGCGTTGGAGCCCGACTCGTTCAGGTTGCCGCCGATCGCGTACGACGGATCGGCCGCGCAATGCTGCAACGCGACGGTCAGCATCGACGTCGTGGTCGTCTTGCCGTGCGTCCCGGCGACGGCGATCGTCCGCCGACCGACCATCACCGCGGCGAGCGCGGCGGCGCGCGGCAGGATCGGAATCCCGGCGGCCCGGGCCGCGACGACCTCGGGGTTGGTCTCCCGGATCGCGGTCGACACCACGACCGTGTCGACGCCGGCGACATGCTCAGCGGCGTGGCCGACCCAGCAGGTCGCGCCGAGCGCACGCAGCGCGGCGAGCACCTTGCCGTCCTTGGCGTCCGAACCGGACACCTCGATACCACGCGACGCCATGATCCGGGCGATCCCGGACATCCCGGCGCCACCGATTCCGACGAAATGCACCCGGCCGAGCTTCTCAGCCGGCAGCAGGGTGTCAGGAGCGGTCACGATCACGAAGCAGACCTCACCACATCGAGGATGATCCGCGCCAATCGGTCATCGGCATCGATCCGGATCACGCCTTTGGCTGCAGTGGACATGGCTGTCAGACGCGCGGTGTCGTGCAGAAGTTGCGGAACGGTCGAGCGAACCCACTCCGGGCTCACCGTCGCGTTGTCCACCAGCAGGCCGCCGCCCGCATCCACCACAGGCCTGGCGTTGAACGCTTGCTCACCGTTACCGATCGGCAGCGGAACGTAGATCGCGGGCAGTCCGACGCCGGAGACCTCCGTCACCGTGTTCGCGCCCGACCGGCAGACCACGAGATCGGCGGCCGCGTACGCGAGATCCATCCGGTCGACGTAGTTCAGCACCACGTAGGGCAGGGGCCCGGTCGGCGGAACCTCGAGAGTGCGCTTCGGCCCGATCGCGTGCAGCACCTGGATCCCGGCCGCCTGCAGATCCGCGGCCGCGCCGGCGAACGACTCGTTCAACTTCTGAGCGCCCTGCGAACCGCCGGTGACGAACACCGTCGGCGCATCCGGATCCAGCCCGAAGAACCGCCGCGCCTCGGCCCGCGAGGCGGCCCGGTCGAGCTGGGAGATGGCGCGCCGGATCGGCAGACCGACGTACTCGGCGTGTGGCAGCTCGGTGCCCGGGAACGAGGTCTTCACGTTCTGCGTGCAGTAGCGGGCGGCGAACTTGTTCGCGATGCCCGGCAGGGCGTTGCCCTCGTGCACCACGATCGGCGTCTTCCGCCGCCAGGCCGCGACGTACGCCGGCGTCGAGACATACCCACCGAAGCCGACCAGGACGTCGGCCTTGGCCTCGTCGAGGATGCGGCGGGCCGCGCTCACCGAGCCCAGCATCTTGCCGGGAACGGCGAACAACGCCGGGGTCGGCTTCCGTGGCAGCGGCACCGGCGGGATCAGCTCGAGCCGGTACCCGGCGTCCGGGACGACCCGGGTCTCCAGGCCGCGCTCGGTGCCGAGGGCGAGGATCTCGATGGTCGGATCGATCCGGCGCAGGGCGTCGGCGGTGGCGATCAGGGGTGAGGTGTGGCCGGCGCTACCGCCACCGGCCAGAACGATGCTGGGCACAGCTTTCAACGCTCCCGCGGATTCTCTCAGTCGTTCGCTCGCCGCGACGGCAACCATCCGAAGCGTGGCCGCCTGGTCTCCTTCAGGGCGGCTCGCGCGCCGGGTTCGGCCTTCGCGAAGGACAGCAGCATGCCGATCGCGATCAGCGTCGGCAGCAGTGCGGAACCACCGTACGACAAAAGCGGGAGCGGAATCCCCACGATCGGTAGCAGACCGATCACGGCACCCAGGTTGACCAGCGTCTGGGCCATCAGCCAGATCGTGATTCCGGCCGCCGCATAGCGGACGAACGGCTCGGTGTTCCGGGTCGCGATCCGCACTCCGGCGTACGCGAGAGTGAGGAACAGGGCGAGCACGGTGAGCGACCCGACCAGGCCGAGCTCCTCACCGATCACCGAGAAGATGAAGTCGGTGTGCGCCTCGGGCAGGTTGCCCCACTTCTGCCGGCTGTTGCCGATCCCGACACCCCACCAGCCACCGGTCGACAGCGCGTAGAACGAGTGGTACGCCTGCCAGCCGATCCCGGACGGGTCACCGAACGGGTTCATGAACGACGTCACCCGGTCGAGGCGGTGCTGCGCGGTCATCACGAAGTACGTCGCGATCGTGCCGACGACCGCGATCGTCGCGACGAACAACCTGGTCGGTGCCCCGACCACCCAGATCATGCCGATCATCACGGCCATCAGCACCAGCGCCGTCCCGAGGTCGCGCTGACCGACGACGAGAGCGATCACCAGACCGCAGACCGGGACCATTGGGACCAGCAGATGCTTCCACTGGGTGAGCAGTTTTTCCTTGCGGGCATAGAGATCCGCGCACCACATCACCATCGCCAGCTTGGCGAACTCGCTCGGCTGGATCTGCAACGGTCCACCGAGGTTCAGCCAGTTGGTGTTGCCGTTCACGCCGACGCCGAGCCCTGGGACGTAGGTGAGCACGAGCAGGAAGATCGAGCCGAGGAGTGCGACGTACGAGAGCATGCGGAAATGCCGCGGCGTCATCCGGGAGGCGACGTACGCCATCGGCAGACCGACGCCGACCCAGATCAACTGGCGGATGAAGATCGTGTAGCTGTTCCCGTTCGCGCGGAACGACAGCACGCTCGATGCCGACAGCACCATCAGCAACCCGAGCACCAGCAGCAGGCCGGTCGCCCCGAGCAGGATGTGGTACGACGTCAACGGCCGGTCCAGCACCTCCCGGATCGCCGCGATCCACGGCCGTTCCTGAACCCGTTCGCCGGCCTTCTTCCGCTGGTCCGGCTCGTCCGCGATCGATGTCACTCGATCACCCCCGGGTCAGTTCGAACCCAGCCGGTTGACGGCTTCGGCGAAGGCGTCTCCGCGGGCTCCGTAGTTGGCGAACATGTCCCAGGATGCGCAGCCAGGCGCGAGCAGCACGGTGTCACCGACCTGTGCGAGCTTCGCCGCCTCCCCCACCACGATCTCCATGGCTCCAGTGTCGGTCGCCTCGATGACGATCCTCGGGACATCCGGTGCGTGTCGCTCGAGTGCTTCGGCGATCACCGCCTTGTCCTGTCCGAGCAGTACGACGCCACGCAGGCGATCCCGCGCTGCGATCACCAACTCGTCGAACGTCGCGCCCTTGGCCTGACCACCCGCGATCCACACGACGTGCTCGTACGCAAGCAACGAAGCCTGCGCCGCATGGGGGTTGGTGGCCTTCGAATCGTCGACATAGTTGACCCCGGCAACCTCAGCGACCTGCGCGATCCGGTGCTTGTCCGGCCGGAACCCACGCAGCCCGTCGCGGACCGCGGTCGCCGGTACGCCGAAGGACCGCGCCAACGCCGCGGCCGCCAACGCGTTCGCCACGTTGTGCGGCGCGGGCGGGTTGACGTCCGCGATCGTCGCGAGCTCCAGTGCGGACGTCGCCCGCTGCTCGACGAACGCGCGGTCGACCAGCAACTCGTCGACCAGACCGATCATCGAGGGACCCGGTGTACCGAGGGTGAAGCCGATCGCGCGGCATCCCTCGATCACGTCCGCGTCGATCACCAGCTGCTCCGTCGCCGGGTCGGCAACGTTGTAGATACAGGCGATCTGGCAGTTCGCGTAGATCCGGCCCTTGTCCTTGGCATAGGCCTCCATCGAGCCGTGCCAGTCGACATGGTCGGGCGCGAGGTTCAGGATGGCGGCCGAGTGCGCGGACATCGAATGCGTGTAGTGCAGCTGGTAACTCGACAGCTCGACCGCGATCACGTCGTACGGCTCCGGGTCCATGACGACCTCGAGCAGCGGCAGCCCAACGTTGCCTGCGGCAACAGTACGGTGGCCGGCCGCGGTCAGGATCGCGGTCAGCATCTGCACGGTCGTGGTCTTGCCGTTGGTGCCGGTGATACACAGCCACGGCGCGGCGTTCGCGGGGTCGCGCAACCGCCAGGCCAGCTCGATCTCGCTCCAGATCGGCACGCCCCGCTCGGCCGCCTGGGCCAGCAGGGGCGCATGCGGCGGTATGCCGGGCGAGGTCACGACCACCTCGACGTCCGCGGGCAACTCCGCCGTACTGCCCGGACCCAGCCTGATCGTCGCGCCGAGTGTCTCGAGGATCACTGCCTTCTCGCGCAACGCCTCGGTGTCGCGATCATCCAGTACGACAAGGTGCTCCGCGCCGGCCTGGATCAGTGAGTCGGCGCAGGCGTAGCCCGCCGTACCGAATCCCAGCACGACGAAGCGTGTCGTCGCCCAGCCGTCGTCCGTCCGTGTCTCCAGGCTCATGTGGCCACCCATTCCGCATAGAAGACCCCGAGACCGATCACCACGCACAGGCCCTGGATGATCCAGAACCGGATCACCACGTTCACCTGTTCCCAGCCGAGCATCTCGAAGTGGTGATGCAGCGGCGCCATCCGGAACAGGCGTTTGCCGTGGGTGATCTTGAAGTACCCGACCTGCAGGATGACCGACGCGGTGATGATCACGAACAGCCCGCCGAGCAGGAGCACGAGCAGCTCGGTCCGGGTCATCACGGCGAACCCGGCCAGCGCCCCACCCAGCGACAGCGAACCGGTGTCACCCATGAAGATCTTGGCCGGCGACGCGTTCCACCACAGGAAGCCGAACAACGCGCCGGTCAGCGCCGCCGCCACGACGGCCAGATCGTGCGGATCTCGGACCTCGTAACATCTGGCCTCGGGCGTGGTGGCGCAGCTCTGGTTGAACTGCCAGATGCAGATCAGCGTGTACGCACCGAACACCATCATCGATGCGCCGGTGGCCAGGCCGTCCAGACCGTCGGCCAGGTTGACGCCGTTCGACATGCCCGCGATCAGGAGCAGGATCCAGATCACGATCACGATCGACGGCAGCTCGAGCCAGCCGATGTCGCGGATGAACGAGATGAACGGCGACGCCGGTCGCTGCCCGCGCTCGTCGGGGAACTGCAACGCGAGCACGGCGAAGATGACCGCGACCGTCGTCTGGCCGGCCAGTTTCGCCTTGCTGCGCAGGCCGAGGCTGCGCTGGCGGAAGATCTTGATGAAGTCGTCGAGGAAGCCGACGGCGCCCATCCCGGCGAAGAGGAACAGCACGAGCAGCGCCGAGGCGGTCGGGGCAGTCATCGTGAACAGCTTCGCCGCGAAGTAGCCGACGATGGTCGCGATGATGAAGACGGTGCCGCCCATGGTCGGCGTACCGCGCTTGGTGTGGTGCGACGTCGGGCCGTCGTCGCGGATCTCCTGACCGTAGCCGCGCTTGGCCAGCAGGGTGATCGCCCAGCGGGTGCCGATCAGCGTCAGCACCATCGAGACGGCGCCGCCGAACAGGATCGAGATCACTGCGCGTTCTCCCCCTCGGACACCAGCGTCTCGGAAAGCAGCGCATCGGCGAGGCTACGAAGTTTCGAAGCCTTCGAGGACTTCACCAGTACGACGTCGCCCGCCCGCAACTCACCGCGCAGCAGCTCGAGAGCCTCGGGGATCGTGTCGACGTAGGCCGACTCGTTGCCCCAGGAGCCTTCCAGCGAAGCGCCGAGGTGGATCGGCTTGGCGCCTGGACCCACCACGAGCAGCCGGTTGACGTCGAGCCGGACCACGAGCCTTCCGATCGCGTCGTGCGCCTCCATCGACGTGTCGCCCAGCTCCAGCATCTCGCCGAGCACCGCCCAGGTCCGCGCGCCGCGGGACCGGCCGATGGCGACCAGCGACTTGAGCGCCGCGCGGGTCGAGTCCGGGTTCGCGTTGAACGCGTCGTTGATCACCGTCACGCCGTCCGCACGCTCGGTGACCTCCATCCGCGCGGCCGAGAGCGGGGTGGCCGCGTTCAGTCCGTCGACGATCTGCTCTTCGGTCAGACCGACCACCGAAGCGACTGCGGCCGCGGCGAGTGCGTTGGATACGTAGTGCTCACCGACGTACTGCAGCTGCACCTGCCCGCCGACGTCGCCGATGTGCAGCGTGAACGACGGGCGTCCCTCTGCGTCGAGCTTGATGTCGTCGGCGCGGACGTCGGCCTCCGGTGCCTGCCCGAAGGTACGGACCTGCTCCTTCGTCCGGCTCCGCATCGCCGCGACGCGGTGGTCGTCGGCATTGAGGACTGCGGTGCCGCCAGGGATCACGGCCTCAACCATCTCGCCCTTGCCGACCGCGATGTTGTCCTGCGTACCGAACTCGCCGATGTGGGAGGTGCCGACGTTCAGCACTAGGCCGACGGTCGGTGGGGTGAGGCTTGTCAGGTGGTTGATGTCGCCGAGGTGGCGCGCACCCATCTCGACGACCAGGTACTTCGTGGTGTCCGTTGCCTGCAAGGCGGTCAACGGATGCCCGAGCTCGTTGTTGAGCGAGCCTTCCGTCGAGACGGTCTCGCCGTCCAGCCGGACCAGCTGCGTGATCAGGTCCTTCGTGCTGGTCTTTCCCGACGATCCGGTCAGAGCCACCACCGTCAGGTCGGGCAGACGGCTGACGACCAGTCGGGCCAGCTGACCGAGCGCGGCCGCGGAGTCCGCCACCACAATGCACGGGCTGCCGTCGATCGGCCGGGTAGTGAGTGACGCAGTGACTCCGGCGGTTGTCCCCGTACCGACAAAGTCGTGCCCGTCTCGGCTCTCGCCGGGCAAGGCCACGAACAGCCCACCCGGTCCGGCGGCGCGCGAGTCGATCACCACCGCGCCGTCCACGACGGCCGACGGGGAGACCCCCGCAAGCACGCCGCCCACGGCGTCGGCGATATCGCCGCAACTGACAGGGATCACCGGTCTGCCTCCAACAACTCACGCACGGTTTCGCGATCGTCGAACGGGTGGATCACACCGCCGACGTCCTGGCCTGTCTCATGTCCTTTGCCGAGGACGACGACGGTGTCGCCCGGACCGGCCAGCTCGATCGCTGCGGCGATGGCCTGCCGGCGGTCGCCGATCTCGCGCAGGTCGGCGGCAGGGACGGCCTCCCGAGCGCCGGCCAGCGCGGCGGCGCGGATCGTGGCCGGGTCCTCGCTACGGGGGTTGTCGTCGGTGACGATCACCACGTCCGCGGTCCGGGCCGCGGCGGCACCCATCCCGGGCCGCTTGCCGGGATCACGGTCGCCACCGCATCCGAGGATCGCGAACAGCCGGCCCTTGGTCGCGGTCCGCGCGGCCTGCAACGCCAGCTCGACCGCGTCCGGTGTGTGAGCGTAGTCGACGATCACCGCCAGGCCGTCCTGACGGGTGAATGCCTCCATCCGCCCTGGGACCGTCGCCGTCCGCAATCCGTTCGCGATCGCCTCTGCGGGTACATCGAGCTGCCGCAGCATCGCGGTCGCGAGCAGCGCGTTGGCCACGTTGAAGTCGCCGGGCAATGCGATCTCGATCGTCAGCGTCTCGTTCGGTCCCTGAATGTCCACGACCGTCGTGCCGTGCTCGGACTCGTGCCGGTTCACCACAGTCCAGTCGGCGGCGCCCTTGGTGGAGACAGTGATCAGCGGTACGACGGTCTGCGCGGCGAGCCGGCGGCCGTACTCGTCGTCGATGTTCACCACGGCGACATCACAGCGCTCCGGGGTGAACAGCGAGGCCTTCGCCGCGAAGTACTCCTCGAACGTGCGGTGGAAGTCCAGGTGGTCCTGCGTCAGGTTGGTGAACCCGGCAACCGCGAATCGCGCTCCGTCGACCCGGCCCATCGCCAGCGCGTGGCTCGAGACCTCCATCGAGCACCAAGCGACCGCGCGCTCACGCATGACCGCGAACAGCGCCTGCAGGTCAGTGGCCTCCGGAGTGGTCCGGACGCTCTTGACCACCTCGTCGCCGATGCGCGTCTGAATGGTCCCGATCAACGCTGCCGGGCCGAGCTCCCGCAGTACCGAGTCCAAGAGGAAGCTGGTCGTGGTCTTGCCGTTGGTGCCGGTCACCCCGAGCAGCCGCAGCTCACTGGTCGGCTCACCGTAGATCCGGGCCGCGACCGCGCCGAGCACGCTCCTGGGCTTGTCGACCACCAGCACCGGCAGACCGGTCCCTGCGGACCGCTCCGCGCCGGCGGGGTCGGTCAGTACGGCGACTGCACCGGCCTGCTGCGCTTTCGCGACGTACTCGGCGCCATGCGTGACTGTGCCGGGCAGAGCGGCGTACAGGTCGCCGGGGTGGATCGATCGCGAGTCGAGCGAGACGCCGGTAACGGTGGTGTCTGCGGACTGATGCGGGACCGGCGCGTGCGCGACGTTCGCGACGTCGGCGAGTCGGACCGGTACGACGTGATGCGGCCTGATCGCCGCAACCGCGCCGCCTGCGGCGGTAGGGGTGGACACGGGCCCTGAGGCTACCGCTCCGGGCCGTGTGACTCCTACCTGACCCTGGGTCACCAGGTCAGCGGAATGTTCGGCTGCTTCGCCCCCGTCGGCGGGACGACGTACTTCTGCAGCGCGTAGCTCATCACGTCACGAAACACCGGTCCTCCTTGCAGACCACCACCCCGGGCACCGTTCTTCGGGTCGTGCAGTACGACGTACGTAACGAACCGTGGGTTGTCGGCCGGAGCAAATCCGGCGAAAGACACCGTCCAGGCGCCGTAGTGGTTGGTCCCCGGCACCACTTCCTGCGCGGTTCCGGTCTTGCCCGCGACCAGGTAGCCGTCGATCGCGGCCATCGGCGCGGTGCCGCCCTTCTTCGCGGTCACCGACTCCATCATCGTGGTGACCTCCTTGGCGGCCTGCTCGCTCACCACCCGGTGCGGCGCGGCGGTCTGGTTCGGCGTGACCGTGCCGTCCGGGGCGATGTAGCCGCGGACGAGCTTCGGCGGTACGTAGACGCCGCCGTTCGCGACCGCGTTCACGGCGGCGGTCATCTGGACGGCGTTGACCGCGAGGCCCTGGCCGAACGCGACCGTCGACTTGGTGATCTCCGGCCACTCGTCGCCCGGCGCCAGCCGGCCGCTCGTCTCGCCGGGGAAGTTCAGCCCGCTCGGCGCGCCGAAGCCGAAGTCGTGCAGGTATTTCACGAACTGCGCCACCGGCATCTGCTGCGCGGCGATGATCGTGCCGACGTTCGACGACTTGGCCACGACGCCGGAGATGGTCAGGTTCAGCTTGCCGTGCGGCCAGAAGTCCTTGATCTTGCGGCGCTGCACCTCGATGCTGCCGGGGACCTGGAGCTTCGTGTTCAGGTTGATCTTGCCGGCGTCGGCGAGGGCGGCCATCGTGACCACCTTCTGCACGCTGCCCGGCTCGTAGCTGTGTTCCAGCGCCGGGTTCTTCAGGTCGCTGGGCTTGTACTTGCTGTTCGGGTCGAACGACGGCGCGTTGGCCATCGCCAGGATCTCACCGGACACGCGGTCCATCACGACCACGCTGCCGGAGCTCGCGCCGGTGTCCTGGACCGCTTTGGCGATCCGCTCCTCCGCGAACCACTGCAGGTCCCGGTCCAGCGTCAACTGCAGGCCGACGCCGGGCTTCGGCTCCTCGACCGTGTGGTTCGCGTTCGGGATCTTGTTGCCCTTGGTGTCGACCTCGTACATCGCCTTGCCGTCCTGGCCGGACAGCTTGTCGTTCAGGCCGTACTCGAGCCCGGACAGGCCCTTGCCGTCGGCGCCGACCACGCCGACGACGGTCGCGGCGACGCTGCCGTTCGGGTGGCTGCGGATCGGGTCGTCCTCGGTGTACAGGCCGGCGAGCAGCGGGGCCTGCTGCGCTTCCGGTTTGCCCTTGTTCTGCTCGAGGATGGAGGCGTTGGTCCGCTTGACCTCGGCCTCGATGTCGTTCCAGGCCTGCGGGCTGACCTGGCGGGCGAGGTAGGCGAAGCGGCCCTTGCCGGTCATCGCGGCGACGAGCTTGGCTGTTGTCGTCCCGGGGACCTTGGCGGCGATGATCGCGGCCAACTGCTGGGCGGCGTTCTTCGTCTGGGTCGGGTCGGCGGTGATCGCCACCGCATCCTCGGACACGGCCAGCTCCACGCCGTTGCGATCCTCCACCGTGCCACGCGACGCGGGCAGGATGAACGGCCGCGTGTTCTCCCGGGTCGCCGCCTGCGCGTAGCTGTCCGGGTCAACCCCCTGCAGCAGCACGAGCCGTCCCGCGAACAGCGACAGCACGAACGCCATCACCCCGAACGTCACCCGCAACCGCAACGCCGGCCGCCCCAACCGCAACATCCGCGGCGGCTTCCGAACCCGCTTCTTCTTAGGCCGCGGCCGAGGCCGATTCTGCGGCGGCCGCTTCGCCCCCTTCTTAACCGCCGCCTTCTTACCCGCCGCCTTCTTAACCGCCGCCTTCTTGACCGGCCGCGCACCACCCTCGGCAGTTCGCTTCCGCGGGGCCGCCGCGACCTTCTTCACCGGACGCGGTGCCGCGGCCTGTTCTGTTGCGCGCTGTTCCTCGCGCGCCTTACGCAGGAGGCGTTCGCGGGTGGATTCGGGACGTTGTGGGGTTTTGCGGGTGCTGTCGGTAGTGGCGGACGGGCGAGGCTGAGCCTTGCGGGGCTGGGTGCCCCGGCGTGGTTCTGTGCCACGTTTGCGTGGCGGCTCGTTACCCCGTCGGTCCGTCATCCGATCATCCCCCGGTGGTCGTCGTCCCTGGCTTGGTCGTACCCGGCTTGGTCGTTCCGGTGGTTCCTGGCTTGGTGGTTCCCGGCTTGGTGGTTCCTGGCTTGGTGGTTCCGGTGACCGGCTTGACGGGTTTGACCGGCGTCACGGGCTTGACCGGTTTGACCGGCTGCACGGGCGGTTTCGTCGCCGTACCAGCGGCCGTACTGGGCCCGAACATCAGCGTCCCTGTGCCTGCCTTGCCCTCGGCCGGCACTCCGAGCACCCGCCCGTCGGACAGCCGCAGGAAGACCGGGTTCGGGTTCGGCACCATGCCCATCTTCAACGCGCGATCCGCCAGGTTCTGCGGCGATTCGAGCGTGCGGACCTGCTTCTCCAAACCTTCCTGCTGATCACGCAGCTGGTTGGCCTGGTTGCTCAGGTTCGTGATGTCGAACGTCCCCCGCTGCAGCTCGGTGTTGAGCAGCAGCAGACCGACGA
Source organism: Kribbella sp. NPDC055071 (assembly GCF_053608045.1). Classification (NCBI taxonomy): domain Bacteria; kingdom Bacillati; phylum Actinomycetota; class Actinomycetes; order Propionibacteriales; family Kribbellaceae; genus Kribbella; species Kribbella sp. NPDC055071. Next base: position 79,615 of record NZ_JBSGUS010000005.1, on the reverse strand, counting down.
GCCCCGCTGCGAGCAGCGACACCACGAAGATGACGAACGGCATCCGCGGCGGCCGGAACGGCGCGCCGTACACCACCCGGAGCTTCGGCTCCGCGCGCTTGGCCGGGGCGGCCGGCGTGACGCGGGCCTTGTCCGGACTGAACACAGTGCTCATCAGGCCACCAGCCCTTTCTCTCGGATCCGCTCGGCCGCCCGCACGCGAGCTGAGGCGGCGCGCGGGTTCACCGCGACCTCCTCCTCGGTCGGCCGTTCGGCACCCCGGGTCAGCAGCTTCAGGTACGGCTCGTGCCCGGCCGGAATCACCGGCAGGTCATCAGGTACGTCGGACTTGGTCGCGGCGGCGAATGTCTGCTTCGCGATCCGGTCCTCGAGCGACTGGTAGCTCATCACCACGATCCGCCCGTGCAGCGCCAGCGCCGCGAGCGCGGCCGGCAAGGCCCGTCGCAGCACCTCGAGCTCGCCGTTCACCTCGATCCGCAGCGCCTGGAACGTCCGCTTCGCCGGGTGTCCCCCGGTACGACGAGCCGCCTGCGGGATCGCGTTGCGCACCAGCTCGGACAACCGCGCGCTGTTCGTGAACGGCTCGGTCTCGCGCGCACGCACGATCCGGTCCGCGATCCGGCGGGCGAACTTCTCCTCGCCGTACTGGAACAGCACCCGGGCCAGCTCGGCCGCGCTGTACGTGTTGACGATGTCGGCGGCCGTGGTCGGGCCGGTCGTGTCCATCCGCATGTCGAGCGGCGCGTCCTGCGCATAGGCGAAACCACGGTCGGCTTCGTCCAGCTGCATCGAGGAGACACCGAGGTCGAACAGGATCCCGTCGACGGCCGGCACGTCGAGCTCCGCGAGTACGCGCGGAAGTTCGTCGTACACGGCGTGGACGAGAGTGATCCGCTCCCGGTACGGCGTCAGCCGGTCACCGGCGAGCCGCAGTGCGGCGGGGTCGCGGTCGAGCCCGATCAGCCGGGCTTCGGGGAACCGCTGCAGGAAGGCCTCGGAGTGCCCACCCAGACCGAGGGTCGCGTCGACGAGGACCGCGCCGGGATGCGCGAGTGCCGGCGCCAGCAGCGCGACCACGCGCTCCAGCATCACCGGCACATGCCGCTCCGCAGCGTCCATCTCGACCCTTCCCGTCGCCGCGGGGAGCGACCCTGCCCCCGCAGGTCTTGTCTGGTGATGCTCTGGGGACGGTGGCCGGAGACGACTCCGTCCGGTCAGATCACGAGTACGTCTTCCGGGGAAGTACCTCGGGGGGTTGGCGCCGGGGAAGTGGCGTCAACACGTGAGGTCGGAAGTCGGACCCGTGATCTCACCGGACGGCCGGTGCTGCTCGCGGTACCGCTCACCCACTGTTCTGCTGTGTTTCCAGAAGCTCTGCTGTTCTCAGAAGATCCCGGGCAGTACTTCCTCGGAGAGATCGGCGAAGGCCTGCTCCTGCTCCTGCGAGTACCGGTTCCAGTTCTCGGTGTTCCAGATCTCCACCCGGTTCATCGCCCCGATGACGACGCAGTCGCGATCCAGTCCCGCGTAGTCGCGCAGCATCGGTGGGATGGTGACCCGGCCCTGCTTGTCCGGCACCTCGTTGGAGGCTCCGGCGAACAACATCCGCAGGTAGTCCCGCGCACCTTTGTTGGTGATCGGCGCCTGCTTCAACTGCTCGGTCAGCTGGACGAACTCACGCTCGGGCCACACGGACAGCGACCGCTCCTGTCCACGCGTGATCACCAGGCCGTCAGCCAGTTCGTCCCGGAACTTCGCCGGTAGGAACAGCCGCCCCTTGTCGTCGAGCTTGGGGAAGTGAGTTCCGAGGAACACGCTCCACCTCCCCGTTGCGGACTTTCCGACTCAGGTGAGCTGATTTCCACCACTTCAGTTCCACTGCGCTCCACCTTACTCCACTTTGCACCACCGTCAACCAACTTCCGCCCCATTCCCTCCCTGTGCCGCCTGAATTCCAGGCCCGCGATCCGCGTGTCGCTGTCGTGTCAGCCGCTCCCTTTCGCTCCACCGCCGATTCGTCCGTACCGCCCCGCTGAACTTTCTTGACGCAACAGCCGTGAACCGAACGAATGGTTCTGGCGTCGTACGCGGCACGCACGGCTTTGACCGCCCGTACGCTTGGAGGAAGTCAGTTGTTGACCGGAGACCGACCCCGCCACAGAGGGCGTGTGCCGATGAACACCGAAACGCCAGGTAACGAAACACCCGCTGCCCTAGGCCCGACCCCTACAGCGGGTGAGAATGTGTCGGCCGTCAATGAATGGGGAGGACTCAGCGTGAGCAGCACCGTGACCAGCTCGGCGCTGGCAGGAGCCGGAGACTTCGACGAATTGTCGGAGGTGGCGGTGCGAGTCCGCCGGGCCATGGAGCAGGTGATCGAGGGCAAGCCCGACGTGGTCGAGGTCGCCATCACGGTCCTGCTGGCCGAAGGGCACCTGCTGATCGAGGACGTGCCGGGAGTCGGCAAGACGATGCTGGCCAAGGCGCTGGCCAAGTCGATCGACTGCACCGTGCGCCGGATCCAGTTCACCCCGGACCTGTTGCCGTCCGACATCACCGGCGTCTCGGTCTTCAACCAGGAGATCCGCGACTTCGAGTTCAAGCCCGGCGCGGTGTTCGCGAACATCGTCGTCGGCGACGAGATCAACCGCGCCTCGCCGAAGACCCAGGCCGCACTGCTGGAGTCGATGGAGGAACGCCAGGTCACCGTCGACACCACGACGTACCACCTCGAGGCGCCGTTCATGGTCATCGCGACCCAGAACCCGATCGAGATGGAAGGCACGTACCCGCTGCCCGAGGCACAGCGCGACCGCTTCATGGCCCGTGTCTCGATGGGCTACCCCGAGCCGGCCGCCGAGCTGCGGATGCTCGACGGCCACGCCGCCGACGACCCCCTGGCGAACCTGCAGCCGGTCACCGACGGACAGCAGATCCTCCGCCTGGTGAAGACGGTGCAGTCGGTGCACGTGTCGGAGTCGGTCAAGGAGTACGCCGTTGCCCTCGTCGGAGCGACCCGTCGTTCCCAGGAGCTCCGGCTGGGCGCGAGCCCACGCTCGACGCTGCACCTGATCCGGGCTGCTCGGGCCGCCGCGGCGCTCGACGCCCGCGAGTTCGTGCTGCCGGACGACATCCAGGAGCTCGCCGTGCCGGTGCTGGCACACCGCGTTCTCCCCGCGGCTGAAGCGCATCTCGGTGGGCGCGGATCAGCCGACATCGTCGCCGGGCTGGTGGCCACCGTGCCGCTGCCCCGCACTCGTCGGGACTGAGCTGTGCGGCAGGCACTGCGCGGGCTCACCACCAGAGGCCGGGCGTTCGTCGCAGCCGGTATCACGGCCTCGCTCTGCGCTCTACTGCTCGGGCAGAAGGACCTGCTCCGGGTCGGCATCCTCCTGGTGGCTCTGCCGATCGTCGCGGCGCTCGTGGTCGGCCGGACCAGGCTGCGCCTACAGGTACGCCGGAGTCTCGCGCCGGACCAGGTCCCGGTCGGGACGCAGGCGACGGTAGAGCTTGCCTTGAGCAACCAAGGCCGGATGCCGGCCGGGCTGCTCCTGCTCGAGGACCGGATCCCGTACGTCCTCGGGCACCGGCCCCGGTTCGTCGTCGATCGAGTCAGTCCGAACTGGCGTCGTACGGTCAGTTATCCGGTCAAGTCCGACGTTCGCGGACTGTTTCAGGTCGGGCCGCTGATGCTGACTGTTGCCGACCCGTTCGGGTTGGTCGAGACCAGCCGGACCTTCACCCGCAGCCAGCACCTCCTGGTCACGCCGCGGGTCTACAAGCTTCCTGAGATCCGGCTCGGTGCGGACCGGGCCGGATCGGGTGAGAACCGGCCGCGGGCCATCGCCTCGGCCGGTGAAGAGGACGCGACCGTTCGCGAGTACCGCGACGGCGACGACCTGCGTCGCGTGCACTGGCGCTCGACGGCGCGGCGCGGAGAGCTGATGGTCCGGCGGGAGGAGCAGCCTTGGCAGAGCCGGTGCGCGTTGTTCCTCGATGCGCGGACGATCTCGCATCACGGGCACGGGCCGTCGTCCAGTCTCGAGTGGGCCGTGAGTGCGGCCGCCTCGATCGGTATCGACCGACTCCGCCGCGGCTACGTCACCACCCTGCTCGGTGGGCCGACGACGCTGTCGGCGATCAGCCACCGTACGTCGGCCGCCGTCCATCAGCCGTTGACCGCGCAGCAGTTGCTGACCGAGTGCGCGACCGTCGAGGAACACAAGTACGCCGAGCTCGGTCCACTGCTGACCGTCGACCGGCATTCCCAAGAACCGAGCCTCGTAGTCGCGATCGTCGGCGCGTGCAGCTCCGACGACATCACCTCCCTGAACCGGTGGCGGACCAGCCAGGCGACGGGTGTCGCGCTGCTGCTGGATGCCGCCAGCTGGGCGGTCGGTGTCGAAGCGACCGAGAAGGGCGCCCGGCTGAACGCGGCCACGGCCGCCACCGAGAACGAGCTACGACGCAACGGTTGGCGGGTCGCCAAGGTTCAGCGCGGCGATCCCCTCCCCACGGTGTGGTCCACGCTCGGACTACGAACCGGACGAATCGCATGAGTGCATTGGTGGCCGCGCCGCACGCGTGGCAGGAGGCCCTATGACCGGTCACGCTCGGATATCCATTGCTGCTTGGGTTGCGACCGTGCTCGGGTCGCTGGTGCTCACGCCGGTCTTCTCGGGACCCTTCCTGATCGTCAGCGCGCTGCTTTGTGCCGCGATCACCGGCGTCGGCGTCGGCCTGCAGAACCTGCGTACCCCGCGAGTCGTCGTACCGCTGGTCCAGTTGGTCGTGCTGGTCGAGCTGCTCTCGCTGTTCTTCCTGCAGGGAACCTTGAAGTTCGGCGTGATCCCGGTGCCGGCCACCGCGATCGAGTTCAACACGCAGATGGTCAGCGCGATGGACTCGATCAACCGGTTCAGTGCACCGCTTCCGCCTGACTCGTCCCTGACGCTGTTCGCGGTCTCGGTGATCGCGACGACCGGGCTGCTCATCCACGTCATCGCCGTACAGCTGAAGCAGGCCGCGTGGGCCGGACTGTTGTTGCTGATCATGTACACCGTGCCGGCCGCGACCGTGCACGGCGGACTGCCGGCGCTGCTGTTCATCCCGCCGGCGGTCGGCTACATCGTGCTGCTGTCCGCGGAAGGCCGGAGCCGGCTGAGTCGCTGGGGTCGTCGCATCTCCGGGGTGTCGCATCTGGACGCGGCCCAGCCGGTCGAGGCATCCGCCCTCGGTCAGGCGGGTCGCCGGATCGGCCTGTCCGTGGTCGCTTTGGCCGCGCTGCTACCGGCCTTGCTCCCCGCCCTCCCCGAAGGTGTCATCGGCAACGGTCTGGCCGGCAGCGGTCCCGGTGGTGGACTCGGCGCGTCGATCTCGTCGACCGATCCGATGCTCGACATGGGCAAGAACCTGAAGCGCGGCGACAACGTCGTCGCGCTGACCTACAAGGGCGGTTCGAGCTCCGGCACGTATCTGCGGCTGACGGCGCTCGACCTCTTCGACGGCAACACCTGGCGGATCGCGCCACGGCCCGAGGGTCGCAAGATCAGTGGCGACCTGACTCCGCCGCCGGGATACACCGGCGACCTGAGCAAGGTGGAGCAGTCCAAGCTGGAGATCGACGTCAGCCGGAACTTCCGGTCCCAGTTCGTGCCGGTCCCCTACCCGCTGCACGCGATCACCCTGAAGCGGGATTGGCGCTTCGACGCCAGCGCGCTCGACGTGGTCTCGTCGAACGGGTCGGTAGTCGCGGGCAAGAAGTACACGACCACGTCGTACAACCTGCAGCCCGCGCCGGAGCTGATGGCCAACGCGGTCGATGCGGGTCCGCCCGACGTGAACACCAGCGTCGTACCGAAGAGCACGCCGGCGGACATCAGGCAGAAGACCGAACAGATCGTTGGCGATGCCAAGGGCAACCACTTCGAGGAGGCCGTGGCGCTGCAGAAGTGGTTCCGCACCGACGGCGGCTACACCTACAGCACCGACAACGCCAAGGGCAGCGGGATGCGCGCGCTGCACGACTTCCTGCTGGAGAACAAGACCGGGTACTGCGAGCAGTTCGCCACCGGAATGGCGCTGATGGCGCGGATCCTCGGCATCCCGTCCCGGGTCGGGATCGGGTTCCTGCCGGGTCAGTCGGGCAAGGACGGCCAGTTCACCGTGCGGATGCACGACATGCACGCGTGGCCGGAGCTGTACTTCCAGGGCACGGGCTGGGTCCGCTTCGAGCCGACGCCCGCCGCCCGGGTGGCAACCCCGCCGGGCTGGACGACCGCCAGCACCCCGGACCCGACCAGCCCGACGACGGCGCCGACCACCGCCCCGGTCACGCCAGGCGCGACCGAGGACCCCGAGATCAACCGGCCGAACCCGGACCGCAACCTGGCCGGCGACAGCGGACTCGCGGCGACCGGTGGCGGGAACTGGTTCACCAACGGCGGCGTGCGAGTGATCGGGATCGTCCTCGCCGTGCTCCTGCTGCTCTGCATTCCCTGGCTGATCCGCAGCCTGACCCGGCGCCGGCGGTTCATGCGAGAACCGGGGCGCGCGGCGGCCGAGGGCCTCTGGGCCGAGATCCGGGATACGTCCCGCGACCTCGGGCTGGACTGGTCGGAGGTAGCGACGCCCAGACAGTCGGGTGAGTGGCTCGTGTCCAAACTGCCCACCGAGACCCATCCTGATGCGCTTCGGCTGGCCCGCGGGATCGAGGCGCTCCGGTACGCCGGTGACTCGAACCCGACGGTGGACCTGCGGACCGAGGCTGCCGCCGTACGCAAGGCGTTGTGGGTGCAGGCTCGGCCGGTGCGGCGGTGGCGGGCTCGCCTGCTGCCACCGTCCTGGCGCTGGTACCTGAACCGGGGCAGCACCGAGGCGTCCGACCTCCTGGACGAGTTCGACCTCCTCCTGGCCCGCCTCCGGTCCCTGTTCCTCCGCCGCGGCCACGCCAACTAGCCAGCCAGGACGCAAACCCGGGCATCCCACGCCCACCACCTCCCGTGCGCCATCTCATGGGAGAACCCTCCAGCTGCACCCTTCTCCCCCCGAAATCCGGCGGGAGAAGGAGCAAACTGAAGGGTTCTCCCATCAGCTTGCCCGGGAGACGACGGCTGCCTCGCGAAGCGACACCCGGGTGCCGGGTGCGAGTGCCGGGTGCCGGGTGCGGGTGCCGGGTGCCGGGTGCGGGTGCCGGGGCCGAGGTGCCGGGGTGGTGGTGCCGGGTGCGGTTGCCGGGCGCCGGGGCGCCTGTGCCGGGGTGCGGGGTGCGGGCGCGGGTGGGCATAAAACGACCACACCCGTTCCACCAGGGCACGGGTGTGGTTGGTCGAGTTCTACGCGCTCAGGCGGCGCTCCGAACCGTCAGAGGTCTTCGTCGCGGCGACGCCGCCAGCGATCCTCCATCCGCTCCATGAAGCTGCCGGACGAGTCGTGCTTGGTCCGGTGTTTCTTGGTCGGCGGAGGCGGTGGGATGTCGCTGGACTCCCCCGCGTTGCTGATGCGCTTCATGCTCAGCGCCGCGATGTAGAGGCAGGCGACCATCATCACGAAGCCAACGACTCCGATGATGGTGTTGGGGATGATCGCGCCGGCCATCAGTACTGCAATGCCCAGCACGAATCCGACGCCGGCGAGCACTGCCCGGCGCCTGTAGTACAAGCGCACATTGGTCCCACGCATGGCGGAAACGAACTTCGGGTCTTCCGCAGCAAGGGCACGTTCGAGCTGCTCGAACTGGCGCTGCTCTTCTTCCGAGAGGGGCACCGTCGATCCCTCCATGATGAGCGCGATCTCGATAGGCCGCCTTCAGTCTAGGCCGCGCGTGCCTCCCACGAAACCCTGACCGGCTGTCCCGCGCGTCACGGTCCCGCAACTGCCCCGTTGCACCCGTCCCAAACATGCCCCATCGGGCGTGTTGCTGACGGCTCACTGACAGTTTCCTGGCAAGGGATCACCGTACGCCGCCGCCCGTTACCCGCCGGTCACTATCCGTCGCCGAACTGTGAGCTACGCCCTAGTACCGGAACCAGAGCTCAGCGGGTCGCGAGGATGTGTAGCTGGGTGGCGAGGGCGCGGAAGGCCGGGTGCTGGCTCGCCGCGCGCTCGAGCTCGCCCAGCGATTCACCCGCGCCCGGCTCGGAGTCGACGAATGCGGACGGGACGAGGTCGGCGAACGTTCGTACGCCGTGCACCGTGTGGACCATGAACCCGGCGTCGGCGAGCTGCGCGGTGATCCCGGCCTCGTCGAAGCGCCGCGGCATCGGGTCGCTCGGACCCCACCGGCCGTCCGGATCCTGCAAGGCGACCCGCGCCTCGGCCAGGTGACCGGCCAGCGCACGAGCCAGAACGACAGCGTTGCGCTGAGCAACAAGCAGACTCAGTACGCCGCCCTCGCGCAGGACCGAGGCCATCGCCTGCAACGCCTGCACCGGATCGTCGACGACCTCCAGCACGCCATGACACAGAACGGCGTCGGCACTCGATTCACCGGCGAGTCCCGGGAGCTCGGCGGCATCGCCTTGGACACCGCGGACCAACTTGCTGACACCTTCGTCGCTGGCACGCCGTTCCAACGACGCGAGCGCGTCCGGGCTCGGATCGACCACCGTCACCCGATGCCCCTCGACCGCCAGCGGTACGGCGAAGCCGCCAGTTCCACCACCGAGGTCGACGATGTCCAGGCCAGCTCCCGGGTCGGTCCGCGTCCGTCCCGCCAGGGCGACACGCAGCGCCTCGCCCACCAGCGCCGTCCGAATCCCGCGCCGCCGCCGATCCACCATCAACACCCTCCAAGCCGTCCAGCCCGCCGCGCCACACCCTACTTCCACCAGGCCCGGCGCCTCGCCAGGCGGTCAGGAGGTTCGGCGTGCGACGACGTACAGGCGTTGGGTCGTCTCCTGCCGGGTGGTGATCGGTCCGCGGAGGTACCACTCGATGTCGACGAGCCCTGCGGCCTCGAGCACCCTGACCACACTCGCCGGGTCGTACAGCACGTAGTCGAGGTCGACCTCCGCGCCGAACAGCGAGTCGACGTGACGGATCTCAGCGCCGGAATGCAATCCGAGCACGAGCCAGCCACCCGGATCGAGCGGGCGTACCAGCGCGCCAATCGCGTCGGGAAGCTCAGCGGCCGCCAGGTGGATCAACGAGTACCACGCCAGCACGGCCGCCCATCCCGAGCTCGTCGGCGGACGGCCCAGGCGGCGGAGGTCCCCGACCTCGAAGTTCTGTTCCGGGAACCGTCGACGCGCTTCGGCCACCATCTCGGGCGCGAAGTCGATCCCGGTGACATCGGCGCCACGATCGGCCAGATAGGCGGTGACATGCCCCGGACCCGAGCCCACCTCGACGATCGGCTGCCCGGCGGCCTGGTCGACCACTCGATCCAGCAGCCACCTTTCGAACGGCAGGCCCTCCAGCTCGTCCAGCAACTGATCGGCGTACGCGCCGGCAATCACGTCGTACGACGATCGCACCCGAGCATCCCGCGCCTCCACGCCGTCAGCGATCACCGCATCTCGATCGACCGTCGCGACGGCGATCTGTTCGGCGACCTCCGGCAGCGGCCCGAGCAGATGGATCCAGCGGCGGTCGTGCTGACCGGCCTGTCGCTCGAGCTCGCGGACCAAAGGCTCGGGCCGGCTTGCCATCCGGCGCAGGCAGACCTCGACCTCGCCCCGGTCGGTGAACGGGTGCAGTCGATCGGTCCGGGTCCGCAGCTCCCCCGGCGCCTGGGCGCCGCGCAGCAGCAACACCGTCAGCAGCGCCCGCTCGTCCGCTTCGAGCCCGAGACGTTCGTCCAGGATCTGGTGGTACTTCAGCGTCCGACGACCTGTGTCGACCCACACGATTCGCAGCAGGTCGCGATCGCGCAGCGACCGCGCCACCCGCTCGACGGTGCCCTGGTCGTAGTCGGTCACGGGATCGCGATTACTCGTCTGATTGCACGCTGACCGCAAGGCGTTGGCGGTGAGTGGGTACGACGCGGGAACGGTGGTCTGCTTCTCCATCAGACTCCCCAGCACCCGCTGATCCTCGGCATCAAGCACAGGAAGGTCGCTCACTCCCCCGACCCTAGCCGCGGCGGCGGCCACCACGCTGTGGCGACGCCGTTAAGCCTGCCTGACGTGCCGTGCGAGGAAGGTGCTGGCGACAACACCGGCCACGGCGACGAGTGCAAGCGCCCAGCCGGTGGCCGTGAGTGCGGTCGCGTCGGTCAGCCGCGGGTTAAGCGACAGGAACAGCGTGCCGAACGCCGCGACGCCACCGACCTGCCCAAGCTGCATCGTCGTCGTGAGCACGCCACTCGCGTCGGCCGCCCGGCTGAGCGGCACGTGCGACAGCGATTGCGTCACCAACGGACTAGCACTCAGACCCATACCTGCACCGCTGACCACGAGCAGCGGCCACAACAGCGGACTGTTCGCCGCCAGCGCCACGCCGGCGAACCCGACCGCAACGAGCGCAAGCCCGACTGGCACGACCAGGTGGTGCAGCCGTTGCGGCAGTGAGCGCCAGAAGTAGCCGACCAGGCCGAACGTCGTGGAGAAGGGTAGCCAGGTCAGGGCCGCTCGCATCGGTGTCTCCCCGAGCCCGGTCTGCAGGTGCAGTGTGAAGCAGAACAGGAATCCGCCGACTGTCAGCTGCATGCAGAGCAGCGCTCCGAGGCCGGCCGACAGACCCGGTGCACGCAGAACGTCGAGATTGAGCAGCGGGTCACCACCGCGCTTAGCGATCCGCTGCTCGACCCGCACGAAGAGCGCCGCCAGCACGAGGCCGGCCGCAATGCAGGCGAAAGTCCACCACGGCCAGCCGATCTCGTGGCCGACTACGAGCGGCAGCACGATCAGCAGGACCGCGGTCGTCGCGATCGCGAGACCGGGCAGATCGAGGCGCCGCTTGCCGGCCGGCTGATCCGCCGGTACCAGCCGCGGGACCAGAAGGACGAGGACGATGCCGATCGGAACGTTGATGAGGAAGACCGGCCGCCAGTGCGTGCCGAACAGGTTCGCACCGACCAGCAGCCCGCCGATGATGAGCCCGGCGACCAGACCGGCCGACAGCACAGCGCCGTACGCCGAGAGTGCCTTCGCGCGGGCCGCTCCACTGAACTGCATCTGCATCACGCTCATGATCTGCGGGACCATCACCGCGGCCGCGAGGCCTTGGACGAAGCGGGCGACCACCAGCGGGAGGATCGCCGGTGCGAGCCCGCAGGCCAGGGAGGCGAGGGTGAAGAGGATGACGCCGGTCAGGTACATGCGGCGACGACCGTAGAGCGCGCCGAGCCGCGCACCGGTGATGAGCGCCATCCCGTACGCGACCATGTAGCCGCCGATGACCAGCTGCAGCCAGGCACCGGAGGCGTGCAGGTCGGCACCGACCGTCGGCATCGCGACGTTCACGATCGAGGTGTCGAGCAGTGCCATGAACTGGCCGAGCAACAGCACCGCAAGCATCAGCCAGCGGCGAGTGTCTCCTTCTCCGGGCAGGTGGGTGGGTGCGTTCGTCACAGCGGTCATCGGGTGCTCCGGTGTCGGCTCGTCGGCGGTGTCGTGGGTATGTACCTGCGACGGCCGCTGGATTCATCGCCGCCGGACCGATGATTTTCGGTGTGCTGCGCGGTACGTACTCACGTAGACCCCTGAGACCCCGTGTGGAAGGCTGACCGCGATGGATCGCGACGACTTCGAACTGCGTGCCGCGCCGTACCGGCAGGAACTGCTCGCGCATTGCTACCGGATGCTCGGCTCGATCCACGACGCCGAAGACCTGGTCCAGGAGACGCTGCTGCGAGCGTGGCGCGCGTACGGGACCTTCGACGAACGGCGGGCGTCGCTGCGGACCTGGCTGTACCGGATCGCGACCAATGTCTGCCTGACCGCGTTGAAGGGCAGGGCGCGCCGAGCCTTGCCGTCCGGCCTGGTGCAGCCGGCCAACGACCCACAGATCCCGATCGAACTCACGCCGGACGTCCCTTGGCTGCAGCCCTTTCCCACAACAGGCGACCCGGCCGCCGCTCTCGCGGCTCGTGGCAGCCTGCGGCTCGCGCTTATCGCCGCGATGCAGTACCTGCCCGCTCGCCAGCGAGCAGTCCTCGTCCTCCGCGACGTCCTCGACTGGCCGATCGCCGACATCGCCGAGGCGCTCGAAACCACTCCGGCCGCCGTCAACAGCGCACTGCAACGCGCGCGGACCCGCCTGGCCGAGATCGACCTCACCGAGGACGACGTGGATGTGCCCGACGACCGAGAGATCCGTGCGGTCATCGAGAGCTACATCCAGGCCTTCGAAGCCGCCGACGTCAACGGGCTGGCCCGCCTACTCGCCGACCGAGTCATCCTCGAGATGCCGCCGGCCCCGCTGTGGTTCGTCGGCCGCGACGCGTACGCCGAATTCATCTCCCGCGTCTACACCCTCCGCGGCCCGGTCTGGCGACTCGTCCCCACGGCCGCCAACACCCAACCAGCCATCGGCGCCTACGTCCGCCACCCCGACGGCCACTTCCAAGCCCACAGCATCCAGGTCTTCACCGTCACCAAACCCGGCATCACCCACAACGTCACGTTCTTCGACCAAGCCCTCTTCCCCCACTTCGACCTCCCCCAACAACTCTCCACCTGAGCGGACCCAGGGTGTGTTTATGGTGGCGTCGTGGACATTCCGCTGCGGCAGGCGCTGGCATGGCGGTCAGGGCGGCAGTTCCTGATCGAGGGTGCCGGGTCGGTGAAGGAGGTTGTCGGCCGGCTGGTCGCGGTCGGGGCACATTCGGGTGATCCCGAGCTCGCCGTACGACGCCGATTGTCCGTGCCCGGTGAAGCCGATGTCGCGCAGGCTTTGCAGGACGGCCGCGTCATGAAGACCTATGCGTTCCGCGGCGCGACTCACTTCATGACGCCTGCTGGCGCGGGAGTTCATCTGGCACTGCGAGCCGCCAGCAGGATGTGGGAGCTACCAAGCTGGGTGAGTCACTACGAACTCGGCGCACAGGATTGGCCGGCGCTGCGTGAGGTCGTCCGCGGCGTGGTCTCGGACGGTCCGGTAACCAGGGCGGAGCTGATCGCCGGCGTGACCGCGGATCGCCGATTCAGTCACCTTGGGCCTGGTTTGGCGCATACCAGCGACACGTTGCTGAAGCCGTTCGCGTGGCAAGGCGATCTGTGTTTCGGACCGGTCCGCGACGGTCAACCGACGTACCAGTCGCCTGAGGCGATCCCCGGCTGGAGTGGGATCCCCGAACTCGAACTCGCCGGCCGCGAGGCTGTCCGCGCCTACTTCGACGCGTACGGTCCGGCGACTGCGGACAATCTCCAGTACTGGCTCGGCAACTGCCTCAGCGCCGGTCGCAAGCGGATTACTCGCTGGCTGTCCGAGCTGTCCGATGAACTCGTCGACATCACCGTAGACGGCGAGCCGATGCTGCACGCCAAGCAGCACCTCGACGCCTTGGCCCAACAGCCAGTCACCAAAGCCGTGACCCTGCTGCCGGGCTACGACCAGTGGGTCCTCGGCCCCGGTACGGCGGACGCCCGCGTCGTCCCCGCGAAACACCGCGCCGAAATCACCCGCGGCGCCGGCCTCGTCCTCACCGGCGGTGTCCTCACCGGCACCTGGACAACCCGCAAAGACACCCTCACCATCTCCTGGTTCCCCCGGTCCACAGACACCCCGCCCACCGAACTCGAGTCGGCGGTCAACCGCTTGGCCACCCTCCTCGGCCGGAACCTCCATCTGATCTGACCTCCGCTCGCGACGACACTGACGACCCATCCAGGCAGCAGTTCGGAGCTTCAGGCTGTAGCTCTGGGCTCGACCTCAGCAGCCGCAGACGTGTCAGGGGGTTCGGTCGAAGGTCAGGAAGAGGCCGTTGGCGTCGATCGTCACGGTGCGGCCGTCGCTGACGATGCGGTCGATCGGGCCGATCTTCCGGCCGGGAAGTGGGTTGGTCACGGCGCCTGTGCGGAGGTCGACGGCCGTGAGTCCGTCGTCGTAGCTGTTCGCCAGGAGACTGTCTCCGAGGACCTGGGCGGCATTGTGTCTGAGCGGCGAGCCCGTGGTGATCAACTGGGTTCGCCACAGCTCGGCACCGGTGGCGAGGCTGCGGGCGACCAGGGCCGAGGGCGTTTTGCCGCCCACTTTCTCGTAGGAGAGGACGAGGTCGCCGGTCACCAGGAACGAGTCTCTGATCTCCCAATCGAACTGGTCCTTGAAGTCGTGCTTCCACAGTCGCTTGCCGGTCCGGTCGATACCGGTCATCCAGGTCTCGTTGACCATGAGCTTGCCTTGATAGGACGAACGGCGGGAGATCACCACCGCGACATCCTTTCCGGTGCCGACGACGTTGTTGATCCAGCCGCGATCGTCCGGTCCGCGGTACAACCAGCTCGCGCCGCCGTCCGCAGCCGACCGCGCCACAATCGCACCACGGTCGTTCACCGGCTGGGTCAGCTGGTCCGGCTCCAGGATCTGCCGTCGGCCGTTGTTGTCGAGGTCGGTGTGGAACGGGCTGAGCAAGAGTTGGTCGTGCAACACCCACAAGGAATCAGCCTGGCGAAGGCCGGCGAGGGGCTTGTCCCAGTTGACCTTGCCGGAGCCGGCGTCGAGTCGGGACAACCGCACGTCGTCGTCGGAATCGTTGTCCGCATCGGACTCGCGAACGACGAAGATCGCATCTCCGGCCGCCGCCGAGTCGAAGGTCGGCCGGTACTCGGTGCTGCTGTCCTTGCCGAGTTTCGTGCACCAGTCGAGGTCGCCATTGCTGGTGTTCACCGCGGTGACCCGTGGCGCCTTGTTCCTGGGGGTGTGCATCAGCACCATGTGGTCGGCCACGTCCCCACCGCCGGCGCCGTAGCCCACCTGGCGGCGTCCCCACGCCGCCTGCCCGGTCGGTCCGTTGACTTGCACGACGGCGCCAGATGTCGCGGTCCCGATCAGGCCGCCACCGCCGACCGACAACCGGACGTTCCCGTCGTTCGAGTTGATCAGGCTCGCCTTGGCCGAGCCGCCCTGATGGGGTACGACGACGGCACTCCGGGCCTGCCCCAGAGGGGCCACCGGATGCTGTGCGACCGCCAGCAGGTTCCGGACGTTCTCCCGATACTCCTGCTCGAAGTCGTCGGCCTTCACCTGACCGACCGGCACCGCGTGAAGCTTGGCCAAGTCCGCGGCCGGCACCTCGTCAAAACTCGCCGAGCACCGCCCCGCCCACGCGGGCCGCCCGATCACCACGCCGGCGGCCGCAACCACCGCAACTCCAGCAACGACCGCAACAATCCGCTGTTTCATCATGCCTCCGTTGAATCGGGCTTCGGTGCAGCCGGTTCGGACCGAGCGGACCAACCTGCAACGGCGACGCACGCGGTCACCAGCCAGATGCCGGCCGCGACACCTGGTGCCCCGCTCCAGTCGACGTGCTCGATACTGGGCGAGGAGGCCGAGGAGTCCGGCTTGACGATGATGATCAGGACGGTGACCGCGAACCCTGCACAACTGCCGATCACGGCACCGATAGTTGCCGGAAACACCAGACACACCAGGGCTAGTAAGAGATAACCGCGAAACAGCCAGGGACCCAGGCTGCCCAGCGGCGTGCCGGGGTCGTACAGCAGATCCATCAGGCTGACGCCGCTGTACACCTGCGGCGGCGTCACGCGGCCGTCGTTCCAGGTTGTCAGCCATGGCGTGGCGAGAAGGACCAGGAGGGCAAGAGACGCGGCGAAGCACATCAGCCGAAAGTCCCGCCGTTTCTCATCTGCGTCGCGCACCAAAGCCCCGTTCCCCAGGTCGTCGTCGCGTGCATCCTGACAGACTTGAGGTCGACAGGCCGTCAGAAAGTCGCTGATTGCAGCAACCTGCAATCAGACGACCTGCGAGAGCCTGCGGGCCGGCCGCTCGCTGACCACGCGATCGCACCGGCCACTGCGAACCTTGCCCGGTGCAACAACCCGGGCAGATGGCCGATGCACGCGCCTAGCCGGGTTGGTGGGTTTCTGGGTCGGGGAGGAGGAGGGGCTCGAAGGCGGTGCCGTTGCAGCGGGGGCAGGGGGTGTTGGCGTAGGTGCCGGAGCCTGCGCAGTGGGTGCAGAGGCCGTCGTGCCAGGACTCGTCGGTGAGTGAGTGGTGGGGTCGGGGGTAGTGCGTGTCGGGCAGGTAGCATTCGCTACCGGTGATCGCGTGCACTCTGCCGCACAGGTCTTCGCCGATGCCTCGGCGTTGTTCAGTCACGGTCGGGTCTCCTGCGTCGGAGGTCGTGTCTGGTAATCCGTCGCCGTCGCGAGCAGGTGCTCGGTGCGAGGTGCCGTGCCGAGTGCCGCGCTGTAGGCAAGGGATTGCCAGACACGGCCCAGGGCTGGGTCAGCTGGCTTGCATCCACGGTTGGGTGAGGACGGACTGGGGGTCGGTGGTCGCCGTGAGGGCGGGGCTGTCGGACAGGCGAAGGCTCGCTTCGACCTGGGTGTAGAAGGTGTCGACGGCGCGGACCAGGTCGTCCGCCTCGCGGGTGGTGACGGCGCGGGCGAGCCCGGCCTCGGCGGCGGCGCGCTGAGCGGCGCCGGCGTGGAAGAACGTGGCCCACTCGCCGAACTCGGGCGCCACCTCGGCCAGCAGCACCCAGGCATTGCGCTGGACCTTGCGACGGCTGCTCGAGCGAACCGGCCGGGCGCGAACGGCGAGCACAGCGGCCGCAACCCGCAGCGCCGCGATGTGCGCGGTCGAGTAGCGGATCAGGTGGTCGCTCGTCTCCATCGCCTCGACCAGCGCGGCTCGCGCGCGGGACAAGTCCCGGCTGGCCGACCCCGCGGCCGCCGGGGACACTGGTGAAACAGTCATCGGTCCGTCACCCTCTCCAGTTGCCAGCGGCCCGAATCCGGGTCGTGCGCGAGATCGAACAGCTCCCGCCGACCGTGCCGGCCGCACCCTGCCTCGACCCGAAACACCGCGCGCCGAGGGCCCCAATCCGCATCCAGGACACCGACCGCCGCTGAGCTCTCCGCGACTCCGCCGGCCACGCATGGCACCAGTGCCTCCTGCTCCGCGCGGACACCGACGAGGGTGTCCTGGTCAGCGCGCGTGCCGATGACGCCGCGCTCCCACCAGGCCGCGGTCTCGGTCCAGTGCGCCTGGACCGAACAGACTCGCCAGAGGCGTCCGCGCCACAGGAACTGGTCCGGGGTCTCGACGCCGTCCACCGGCACCGAATGCACGTCGACGGCTTGGTCGAACTCCCACATATTCCATCGCCTCCTGTGTACGAAACGCTTCCCCTGACAGCGAGCCTTGTCGTCGGCCCGTTCGACGGCCCGTTCGACGGCCTGGTCGGAGGCCCGGCGGGCCGGTCCGGGGTGGGGGTCGAGGTCCACCCCGGTGCCCGGCCCGCCGGGACCACCGGTTTCCGATGCGGCCGCAACTCCGCACCGGAGCCGTCCAGCTGTCCGGCTCACCTCTGCACACCTGGACCGCTGATCAGGCGCCCGGCCTCCCGACGAAACCGGGGTTGAGGTAATCGAACATCTGTTCGAACACTGGAAGCGTAGCGCCGCCCGCCGACAATCGTCAACGGCCGGTAAGCCCGGCGCGCCGCCACGCGGGCCCCACGGCCCCGAGACTGGACAGACATCGAAGGGAAGGACGGCAGTGACGATCCGGACAGCAGGAATCACCGCGACGGCGGTAGTCGTCGTGGCGTTGGCAGTCGCACTGCCGCTCTTCCAGCCCTGGCGGCTCTTCACCGACACGATCGTCGACGAAGAGCTCCCGGTCGCTGCTCCGATCTCCACACAGCCATCGTCGACGACGCCACCGACAATTTCCGTGGCCCCTCGACCCACACCGAATCCCCCACCGAATCCGACACCGAAATCCACGCCACCCGAAGCCCCGGAAATCCTCCTGACCGGGAGGCTGATCACCCACGAACACTCGACGTCCGGCACAGTCGCCGTGCTGAAGTTGCCCGACGGCCGCCGGATCCTGCGCATCGAGGACCTGAACACGTCCGACTGACCCGACCTGAAGGTCTGGCTGAGCGATGCCCAGGTAGTCGCGGGCCGGCCCGGCTGGCACGTCTTCGACGACGGCAACTATCGCGATCTCGGCAGCCTGAAGGGCAACCGCGGCAATCAGAACTATGTGATTCCCGCGAATGTGCAGCTCGGGGAGTTCCGCAGTCTCGCCATCTGGTGCGACCGCTTCAATGTTTCGTTCGGAGCGGCCGAGCTCGCATAGGGTGCGAATCGTGAGCAGTCATCCCAATGTGCAGAAAGTGGCCGACGCTTTGACGGAGGCCGGCGCCACCGGACAGATCAAGATCCTGGACGAGGCGGTCCCGACGGCTGCTGCCGCGGCGGCCGAGCTCGGCTGCGAGGTCGGCGCGATCGCCAACAGCCTCATCTTCGACGGCGACGGCACCCCGGTGCTGATCCTGACCTCCGGTGCGCATCGCGTCGACACGGCGAAGGTCGCGGCCGAGCTCGGCCTCGGCAAGCTCCGCCGCGCCACTCCGGAGTTCGTGAAGGAGCACACCGGTCAGTCGATCGGCGGTGTCGCCCCGGTCGGTCATCCGGGCCAGGTCCCGACGTACGTCGACACCGCACTCGAGCAGTACGACGTCGTCTGGGCCGCTGCCGGGATCCCGCACTCGGTCTTCCCGACCACCTACGCCGAGCTTGTCGCCATCACCAACGGCAGGCCCATCAGCGTGAACTGACCGACGACCCGAGTACGGCGGGGATCGCCGTACTCAGGAACCGCCGGGTCAGCCCGGCGCGGGTGTGCCGCCACGCCGGCCCGGTCCGGAACACCGGACCGTACCGGCGGCGCCGAACGTCCTCGACAACGTCCGCCGGAGCACCCAGATACGGCAGTACGTCGAAGGCGGCGCGTTTGGTGATCAAGTCACCCGACGCCAGCGTGACGTGCGCACGGGCCACGGTCAGCAGGCCCAGGTCGACCCAGATGTCGGTGTACCAGTTCCTCCACTTCTGCGTGGCCGGGAGCCAGAAGTCGTGCAGGTCACGGCGGACGAAGTCCAAGAGCTCGTCGTCGGTGATCGCCGGCAGCAACTCCGACGGCGGCGGACCGATCAGGGTGAAGTTGCCAATGGCAAGCTCCCGCCGCGTCACCGGCGAAACCAGCCGATCGAAGTATTCCTGGTGAGCGAACGTCGGGTGCCGGACCGAGACATCGCTCAGGTCTGTCATGTAC
The DNA here is from genome assembly GCF_053608045.1 of Kribbella sp. NPDC055071. Classification (NCBI taxonomy): domain Bacteria; kingdom Bacillati; phylum Actinomycetota; class Actinomycetes; order Propionibacteriales; family Kribbellaceae; genus Kribbella; species Kribbella sp. NPDC055071. The sequence goes on along the minus strand of NZ_JBSGUS010000005.1, from coordinate 60,415 downwards.
GAGCAGTGCAGCTTCGCGGCGAGTGGAAAGTCGCGGATCAGCTGCCGGTGGACATCGGCCACAGCGGGCGGTGGCGGCGACGACGTCACGACGATCACGTCCAGGTCGCTGCGACCCAGCTGGTAGTCCCCCAAGGCCAGCGAGCCATGCAGCCAGACCGCCTCGACAGCGGCGACCTTGCCGACAGCAACGACGAAGCCGTCCAGCAGCTGCTGAACGGCTTCGTCGATCACTCCGTCAGTTTAGAAGGCCGGGCGGACGTCCACGTCGGCGGCCCGGACGTAGGCCATCCGGTGGCCGAACCAGATCTCGTAGTACTTGTCCTTGCCGAGCACCTGGACGTGGTCCGTCGGCGGCTGTCCCGCGAACGTCACGGCCCGGTAGTAGTCCGTCTCGATGTTGAGGTCAGCGACCGGGTAGGCCTGGCCCGCCCCGATCGAGTACTGCAGCGGAGTGACGGTCTGGTAGGGAATACCAACCGGGTACGCCGTCTGCTCGGGATAGGCACGTCCATACACAGGAACGGACGTCTTCCCCGCCTTCGGCTTCACCACCACACCCGGCTTGGCGAACGCATCCGGCGCGGAAGCCGGGCTCTTGAACCACGCCAGCGCACCGAGGTACCAGACCGCGACCCAGTCACCCTGTCGCTGCGCCACGACGTACTGCGAGCCCGCAGCGGCTCGTGAACCCATGTCGGAGACGGCAGTGGTCCCATCGATCCCGCTCGGGTGCAGTCCGATGTCCTTGACCAGTGGAGCGTTGTCGTCGGCCGCCTGGCGCAGGTAGACGAAGTTCGTCGCCTGCGGCGTGCAGGGCGTGTTCGGAGCGTCGCAGTTGCTGACGACCTGGACGTTGCCCTCGAATCCCGGCTTGATGGTCACGATCGAACCGGCGTGCACCGGGAAGATCGAGTGCCCGTAGATCGGTGCGTCCATCAGGTCGAAGTAGTGCTCCCAGTCCCAGTAGGGTCCCGGATCCCAGTGCATGCCGGCCACCGTCGACGGCACCGTGCCCGGTACCTGGTCGTGGCCGATGATGTGGGCCCGGTCGAGCGGGATGTTGTTCTTGGCGGCCAGGTACTTCACCAGCTTGGCCGAGTTGCGGTACAGCGCCTCGGTGAACCAGGTCGCACCCTGCGGCGCGAAGCCCTCGTGCTCGATGCCGATGCTGTGCATGTTCACGTACCAGTTGCCGGCGTGCCACGCGACGTCCTTGGCCTTCACGTGCTGCCAGGTGTGACCGTCGGACGACCGCATCGTGTAGTTCCAGCTGACGTACGTCGGGTCCTGCACCAGGTTCAGCACACCCTGCCAGGTGCCTTCGGTGTCGTGGATGACGATGTAGTCGATCTTCCCGGTCTTCGGCCGGTCCGCCGTGTCATGGTTGCCGTAGTCGCCGGTCGTGCCGAACTCGGCGTACGGCGCGGGCAGCCACTCGCACCCGAGCGACGCTGGGCACTCCACGTCGGACGTACCGGGCTTGACTCCGGCGGGCAGGGACAGTTTCTGAACCTGCGACTTGTCCGGCGTCACCGCGGTGGCAGGCATCACGACCTGCTGACCGGTGTTCGTCGTACGCACCGCTCCGCGCGCCATGATCGAGTACACGTCGTCAGCGAATCCGGCTGCGGCGACCTTGTCCCCTGCCTCGGCGTACGACGCCACCGCGCCATACCACTGGGCCGGAGAGGTGTCCGCGCCGACCGGCAGGCCCAGGGACCGCTGGTACGACGCCAGCAGGGCCGCACCACCGTTGATGTTGGCGGTGGCGTCCGTACGCAGCGCGGCGGGATCCAAACCGGTCAGGTCGGACGCCGTGTACAACGTCCGCAGAGACTCGGCCTTGGCGACCTTCTGCTTGCCGGACAGGTTCTCCACCTCGGTGGGGTCCAGTGCGGTCAGGTGCATCGGGCCGTAGCCGCCCGACGTGCTGGGCGAACCCTTGTGGTCGTCCCAGCGTGATTCCGAGTACGACACGGCCAGCAGCACCGCCTCCGGTACGCCGTACTGCGCGGCGGCGGCCTGGTACGCCGAGGCCTCGACAAGCGAAGGCGCGGGGGGCGGTGCCGCAGCGGCGGGTGGACCTCCGGACGACACGCCGGTCAGGGTGATGGGCAGCGCTACCGCAGCCAGTGCGGCGAGAATCTTCGAACGACGCAGCATGTTGATCTCCTGAACCCAAGGCGGGGTGCCGGTCACAAAGACTGGCAGGCTTGCTCACTGTGGGTCGAGGCGACCCGGATGTCAACGGTTAACCAAAACTCACCCGGATGGGTTCGATACTGACGAAGGCATGTCGCGGGCTCGACGGCGACTGAGGGTTATGAGGCAGGACGATGGAAGCGTTGCCGTTGGCGTTCACGACGGGCTGGGCCAGTGGCATCAATGCCTATGCCTGCGTGCTGATTCTGGGTCTGCTGGGCCGTTTCGCCGGTGCCGACGACGTACCGGCCGCGTTGACGAGCAACGGCGTTCTGATTGCAGCGGGTGTTCTCTTCGCCTTCGAATTCGTCGCCGACAAAATTCCGTACATCGACTCCGCCTGGGACGCGATCTCGACCGTGATCCGGCCGGCCATCGGCGCGATCGTGGCCGCTCTGCTGTCAGGTCAGGCGAGCACTCTGCACCAGGCCGTGATCGCAACCATCGGCGGTCTGGTCGCGCTGCTCTCGCACACCGTGAAGGCGAGTCTCCGGCTCGCGATCAACACCTCCCCCGAGCCGGTCACCAACATCGCCGCGTCGTCCGGTGAGGACGTCGCCGTCGCGGGTGTGGTCTCGCTGGCCGCGTTCCATCCGCAGGCCGCGCTGATCATCGCGGCGGTCCTCCTGCTGCTCGGCCTGATCGGGGTGTACGTCGCCTTCCGCTTCATCCGGCGGGGTTACGTCAGATTCCAAGCCTGGCGAGAGAAACGAAGCAATCCTGCGACTGGGAGTAGTGCCGCGTAGCCTGACCGGGGCGGTGGGGCGGGGAAGGAAAAGGAATGGCTGATGTGATCGTGGTTGGGGCCGGCTTGGCCGGTCTCGCCAGTGCTGTTCGACTGGCCAAGCTCGGCCACCAGGTGACCGTCTGCGAACGCGACGAGCACCTCGGCGGAGTCCTCGGCCGCATCGAAGCGGACGGGTTCACCTGGGACGCCGGAGCGGCCAGTACGACGCTCCCGGCCGCCCTGCGGGACCTGTTCCGCAAGAGCGGTCGTCCGATCGAGAGCCTGGTTCAGCTGGACCCGGTCACCGAGCCACGGCGGCACATGTTCGGCGACGGCTCGGTGCTGGACCTGCCGGTCGGTGACCGCGGAGCACAGCAGGATGCCTGGGCTGATCTGGCCGACGCGAAGGTCGCCGCGGAGTGGACAGCGCTGGTCGACGCGTACGGCGAGACCTGGCAGATCCTGCGGAAGACCTCACTCGAGCCACCCCTGCAGGACAAGCTGCCGCTCAAGACCGTCCGGCAGCTCAAGCCCTGGCAATCGATCGAGAAGGTCGCGCAGAGCGAGCTGAGCGACGAACGGACCCGAGCGGTGCTGCGGCACTTCGCAGCCCAGGGTGGATCCGATGCCAAGCTCACCCCCGGGTACGTCGGGGTCTGGTCGTATCTGGAACGCACGTTCGGCCGCTGGACGATCGACGGTGGTTTCGGCGCGCTGGCCGACGCACTGGTGCAGCGGGCGAGCGAGCGGAAGGTCACCGTCCACACCAGCGCCGAGGTGGTCGCAGTGACCACGTCCGGCGGCCGTGTCACCGGCGTACGGCTGGCTGACGGTTCAGAGTTGCCTGCGGACATCGTGGTGAGTGACATCGACCCCAGCGAGCTCTACGGGCACTTGGTGGATGACTCCGCGGCCAGGAAGGCTCGCAAGAAGGTCTTGTCGACTCACCAGGCGCAGGCGGCCTACGTCGTACATCTTGGGCTACAGGAGCCGGTGCCGGACCTGCCGTTCGAGACGGTCCTGCACGGTACGCCGACGGTCGTCGTACGGACTGGTGGGCAGGCGCCGGCCGGACACCAAGCGTGGTCTGTCCTGGTGCACGGCTACCCGACGGACGACGTACTGGACTTGCTGGTCGCCCGTGGGCTGCACATCCGGGACAGGGTCGTGTCACGGCAGACGTCGCCCTCCTGGTGGGCCGGCGTGGCCTGGGAGGGCTACCGGACCGCTCGCCGCCGGGCGGCCAACGTGTCCCCGGTCAAGGGTCTGTACTGCGTCGGCGCGGGGGCTCACCCCGGTTCCGGCGTACCGGCGACCACGCTCGGCGCCGCGATCGTGGCGGACGCGATCGGCAAGGCGTAATCGGCCGGTGTCATCGGCTTTGGCTGAGACCGGGCTGGGGTTACGAAACCCGGCACACTAAGATTGATCGTTCCTGTGTTCCGTGTCGGGGCAGGTGACCGGCAGTAGAGAGGACCTCGGTGGATCAAACCCCCACGTCGACCGATCACGAGAACGTCGAGCGGGCTGAGCTGGCGGCTGAGCAAGAGCATGTCGACCGGGTCTACGACCGGGTCGCGGAGGCCGCCCGATCGGCGTCACGGATCGCGGTCGAAGGGCATCAGCGCGCGCAGGCGCAGAACGTCGGGCGCGTGCGCGACGAGGAGCAGACCGGCCTGTACGAGCGCGACGTCCTGGTGTTCGCCGCGGCCCGCCGGATCGCCGAGCTGGACGCCGAGCACGAGGGCCTGGTGTTCGGTCGGCTCGACTCCGACGGTGGCGACGACGAGCCGGTCGCACCGACCGCTGATGACCTCGAGCACCTCTATGTCGGCCGCATCGGCGTCCGGGACGCCGAGTACGAGCCGCTGGTGATCGACTGGCGCGCGCCGGCCGCCGAGCCGTTCTACCGCGCCACCGCCACCGACCGGCAGAAGGTCGTGCGTCGCCGGGTGCTGCGCAACAAGGGGCCGCGGATCGTCGGTCTCGAGGACGACCTCCTGGCTCCGGAGCGAGCGCCCGCGGACCTGCCCGTGATGGGTGAGGGCGCGCTGATGGCGTCGCTGTCGCGAGCCCGCGGCCACACCATGCGTGACATCGTCGCCACCATCCAGGCCGAGCAGGACGAGGCGATCCGGGCACCAGCTCGCGGTGTCACCGTCATCGGCGGTGGGCCGGGTACCGGCAAGACCGTGGTCGCTCTGCACCGGGCGGCGTACCTGCTCTACAGCGACCGCAGGCGGTTCGAGCGTGGCGGCGTACTGGTCGTCGGACCGTCCGCTGCGTTCATGGCCTACATCGAGCGCGTACTGCCGAGCCTCGGCGAGAACACGGTGTCGCTGCGCGCAGTGGGCGAGCTCGTCGACGGCGTCAAGGCCACCGCGGTTGACGAAGCCGACGTGGCCGCAATCAAGGGCTCACTGCGGATGCGTTCCGTGCTGTCGCGGGCTGCGCGTGATCGCGTGCCGACCGCCCCGGCGACCCTGCGGGTGTTCATCGGCGGCGCAACGGTCGAGCTGGACGCCAACCAGCTCGACAACGTACGACGGAACGCGCTCCGCCGGACACCGCGCAACAGGGCCGGAGCTGAGGCTCGAAAGGCTCTGATCGCCGCACTGTGGCAGCGGTTCCCCGAGGACTTGCGGACTGGTGTGCTTGGCGACCGTGAGGCCTTCGGCGACCGGGTGAGCGACACGCCTGCCTTCAGGACGTTCTTCAGCCAGTGGTGGCCGGTGCTGACGCCGGAAGCGGTGCTGCGATGGCTCGGTGACCCACGCCGGCTGCAGCGCTGGGCGCGGAACGAGTTGACGCCCAGAGAGGTCGACACACTCGCCAAGGCGATCCGTAGCACGGACGAGTTCACCATTGCCGATGTGGCGTTGCTGGACGAGCTGAGCGCATTCCTTGGGCGTCCGCCGGTCATCGAGGCCAAGGACGACGAGTTCGACTGGCTGGAGGGTCTGTCGGACGGCGTCAACGAGGTGCTCACTACGTCGGAGCGCCGGGCCCGGGCCGCGGCCGCCCGTGAGGCCGACGAGCCCGAGGAGTATGCGCACGTGCTGGTGGACGAGGCGCAGGACCTTTCCCCCATGCAGTGGCGGATGGTGACGCGCCGCGGTCCACAGGCGAGCTGGACGATCGTCGGGGACCCCGCGCAGAGCTCCTGGCCCGATCCGGACGAGGCGCGCGCGGCGATGGACTCGATGCTGTCGCACCTGCAGCGGCACGCGTTCCGGCTCTCGACCAACTACCGGAACTCGGCCGAGATCTACGCGTTCGCCGGCGAGGTGATCCGGCGTACGCTCCCGGACGCCGACCTGCCGAACGCGGTCCGCAGCACGGGCGTCGAGCCCGAGCACCGGGTCGTGGACGCGGGCAAGGTCGCGGAGACGGCAGGTGACGCGGCGGTCGAGCTGCTCGAACTCGTCGAGGGCACGGTCGGCGTGATCGTGCCACCGAAGCTGCGCCCGGTGGTCGACCCGGTCCTGGCCGAGCTTGGCGACCCACGGGTCGTCGCGGTCAGCCCGCTCGATTCCAAGGGTCTCGAGTACGACGCGGTCGTGGTCGTCGAGCCGGATCGCATCGTCAGCGACACGCTAGGCGGCGTACGGGCGTTGTACGTCGTCCTGACCCGTGCGACTCAACGCCTGATCACCGTCAACAGCACAACCCGCTGGCTGCCCTAACCCCTTGGGACTACGTACTCCACCAAATCCGCATCGTCTGAGCCGAGGTCGGCCCAGCGGCAGGTGAGGTGGAGGACGGTCAGCCCTGAGGTCGGGTACTTCTGGGTGAGCTCCTTGCGCTCGGGGCTCGTGCCGTCCAGGGCGAGGTCGTCGGCGAGCCACGGGACTCCAGGTGCGTGACCGATCAGGATCACGGTGCGCGCCTGGCTCGGCGCCTCGCGGACGACATCGATGAGACCGTCGGTGTCGGCGTTGTAGATGCGGCGGTCGTACCAGACGTCGGCCGCCGTCGCGCCGGCCTCGGCCGCGTACTTCCACGTCTCCCGGGTCCGCTGCGACGGCGAGCACAGGACCAGATCGGCTTCGATGCCTTGGGCAACAAGATGGCGCCCGGCGGCGCGGGCGTCGGCACGACCACGCTCGGCCAACGGACGCTCGAAGTCCGGCATCGATTCCGGTGGCACCGCCTTGGCGTGCCGAAGCAGGACGAGCGTGCGGTCGATCAGAAGATCGGACGGATCAGCCATCGGGTCAGGATAGCTGCGTCTTTCGGCCGACCCTCAGCCGTGGTGGACGGAAGGAAGGAAAGAAGAGGGAAGGGGTGTGGGGGCCGACCTGAGGTTCAAGAAGACCTGGCGAGTGGCGGTCGAGCGGTTCAGGGTGATGAAGTGGATGCCCGGGGCGCCGCCTTCGAGCAGGCGTTCGCAGAGCTCGGTGGCGATCTCGATGCCGACCTCGCGGACCGCGGCCGGCTCGTCCTGGACCGCGAGCAGCCGATCCGTCACGGCCGTCGGCAGCGCCATACCGGTGAGCTCGGCCATCCGCTGGATCTGCTTGATGTTCGTGACCGGCATGATGCCCGGCAGCACCGGCATCTCACACCCGAGCGCGGCGGCACGATCCACCAGCCGGAAGTAGTCGTCGGCACCGAAGAACATCTGGGTGATCGCGTAGTCGGCCCCAGCGGCCGCCTTCGCCGCGAGCACCTGCGCGTCCGCCTCGAGCGACGCCGCCTCCGGATGCTTGTCCGGGAACGCCGCCACCCCGACCGAGAAGTCGCCGAGCGAACGAATCAGCTCGACCAGCTCGACCGCGTGGTTCAGCCCCTCGGGGTGCGCGACCCACGGCTGGTTCGGACCGCCCTGCGGGTCGCCGCGCAACGCCAGCATGTTCCGTACGCCGGCACCCGCATAGGCGCCGATCACCGATCGCAGCTCGTCTCGTGAGTGGGAGACGCAGGTCAGGTGACCGAGCGGCGTGAGCGACGTGTCCTGGGCGACCCGCTCGGTGACCCGGATCGTCCCGTCCCGCGTCGTCCCGCCGGCGCCGTACGTGATCGAGACGAACGTCGGCCGCAGCTGCTCGATCTCGCGGATCGAACGCCACAGCACCTCCTCGGCCTCCGGCGTCTTCGGCGGGAAGAACTCGAACGAGAACGAACGGTGCCCGTCCGCCAGCAGCTCCCGGATCGTCGGTGCGCCGCCGGGGAGCCTGGAAGGGAGTCCGGTCGCCATGGCCACAGGTTACCCGCGGTGTCCACCGTCGTGCCCGCACGGACTACGCTCCGAGACGTGTATGGCGATGTGGACATCCCGGCCGAGATCCAGCGCGCGCTGACCGGGTTCCTCGACCTGCAGGAGCAGCGGCTGACCGCCATCGGGCCGGAGCTGATCGAGCAGGTGCAGGCCGCGCGCGACTCCACCAGCGGCGGCAAGCGGCTGCGTCCGTCCTTCTGCTACTGGGGTTTCCGGGCCGCCGGCGGTGATCCCGTGCAGCCGATCCTCACGGCCGCGGCGAGCCTGGAGATGCTGCACGTCAGCGCGCTCGTCCACGACGACGTGATGGACTCTTCCGACGTACGACGGGGTGCACCGGCGGCTCACCGTCGATTCGAGGCCCTGCAGCGGGCACGGTCCGCGGCGTCGGGTCGTGGTGGTGATCCGGTGAGCTTCGGGATCGGTGCGGCCATTCTGCTCGGTGATCTGTGTCTGATCTGGGCAGACGAGTTGTTGCACACCTCTGGGTTCGATGCGGCCGCGCTGGCCCGGGCGTCGCGGTTCTTCGACGCAGTACGGGTTGAAGTGACGGCCGGGCAGTATCTGGACCTGCTGGCTCAGGCCAGTGGCGAGTCCGAGATGGACCTGGCCCTCCGCGTTCTGCGCTACAAGTCGGCGACGTACACGGTCGAACGGCCGCTCCACGTCGGCGCCGCGCTGGCCGGTGCGGACGCGCGGTTGATCGAGGGGTTGTCGTCGTACGGACTGCCTGTTGGTGAGGCGTTTCAGTTGCGCGACGACTTGCTCGGAGTGTTCGGCGATCCTGCGCTGACGGGGAAGCCGGCGGGCGACGATCTCCGGGAGGGCAAGCGGACCGTGTTGATCGCGTATGCGGTCGACCACGCGTCGGAGGTGCAGTTGGCCGAGTTCGACCGGTTGTTCGGCCGGGCCGACCTGGACGACGACGAGATCCAGTTGCTGCGCGAGATCCTGCAGGACTCCCGCGCGGTGCAGGCGTGCGAAGACCTGATCACCGAACGCACCGAAGACGCCTTGGACGCCCTCGAACGCGCGCCCCTCATCGACGACACCGCCCGGAAGGCCCTGACGGACCTGGCGATAGCTGCGACGTCCCGGCAGCTCTAGGCCTTGGTCATCAGGTCGATCAGGTGGAGCAGCCCGGCGGTCGGAGCGAGGTCGCCGAAGATGATGATCTTCAGAACGGCCCGGTCCTCGTCGTAGACGGTCTCGACGCGCAAGTGTCCGATGCGGTCGACTGAGCCGTTCACGTGGGTGCTGATGCGGTCGGCGCCGGCGCGGTCGACCGCGTCGATGTGGACGATGCTCGACGCCTCCACGTGCCGCGACGACTCATCGACCTCGAGCGCGGCGGCACTGGTCCCCGTGAATGCTTCCAGGTCCTCACGAGCAATCCGGTACTGCTTCCCGATCCTGACCGCCTTGAGACGGCCGTCGCGCACGTAGTTGCGGATGGTCCGGACATGCAGGCCCAATCGGTTCGCCACCTGCTCGACCGAGTACAGCTCCTGAGGCATCCGCGTCCTTCGTCGTCGGAACCTCTAGACTACGACATGCTCCTTAGAATTCCCTATAATCAACCAGATAAGGAAGTTTAGGGCGCTTCAGAGGGTCGGAATCGTGCTGAGCAGGGCGGGAGTCTTCGCGGTCGGAGGCTCCAGGACGAGCACGCGGAGCTGGCCGGAGTTCGCGATGTCCTCGGTGAAGATCTGCAGGGCCACGTCGACGGTGTCGTGGTCGTGGTCGAGCAGGGAATGCAGACCGGCCCAGAGGACGATCTCCCGCTCACCGGTGGAGCGATCGCCGAGTGAATCGGCCAGTGCGTCCCAGTTCCGGCCGAACCAGCGCGGCAGGTCGAAGGCGGTCGCACAGACGTCCAGAAACCCGGCCTTGTCGTGGACCTCGGTCGTGTCGAGGAGGACGAAGTCCCAGCCCGCGCCGACGACCTCGCGCCGTACCTGGTCCGGTGTCTCGTCCGACCGCCAGCGGTACACGCCAGGACGCAGCCCGTCCGTCAGCAACGTACGCAGGTCGCTCATGAGGTGCCCCCGTCTTCGGCGATGCGGCGGAAAGACGCGTAGTGGTCGTCCGTGTAGTAACGCTCACCAGCGTTACCAGTCACGATCCGGCGGGCACCACGATCGTTCTCACCGGGCGTCTTCACGGTGAACTCGTGGTAGTAGCCCTTGTCGTGCTTCGGCAGGATCTTCTCGAAGTTGCTGAAGACCACACCGTCCTTGGGGTAGGGATACGGTCCGCCCTGGTCGATCAGCTTCAGCGTGTGCTGCGCCTCCTGCGGGAGATCCGCCACCGCGACGATCTTCAGACCGCTCTCCGGGTCGACGTCGTTGGCCCCCGGCTTGGCTGCGGCGCACCCGAACAACGACGCCGCCAGCGTGATCACCAGCATCGCGATCACCACGGCCGCGATGATCCGCGCGGCCTTGGGGTTGTTGATCACCCGGCCGCCCGCAACCGCCGGCTGAACTCCGCCGCGGCCGCGGCCGGGTCGTCCGCGTCGGTGATCGCGCGGACGACGACCACCCGGGTCGCCCCGGCCTCGATCACCTGGTCCAGACGGTCGAGATCGATACCACCGATCGCGAACCACGGTTTGGCTTGCTGACGACTCGCGGCGTACGAAACGAGCTCCAGACCGGCGGCCTGCCGGCCAGGCTTCGTCGGCGTCGCCCAGGTCGGGCCGACACAGAAGTAGTCCGAGCCCTGCTCGGCCAGTACGGCGTTCACCTGGCTGAACGTGTGGGTGGAACGGCCGATGATCGGCTCAGGTCCCGTGATGGCCCGGGCCGCGTGCACCGGCAGATCGCGCTGCCCGAGATGCAGTACGTCGGCCCCTGCGGCGAAGGCGATGTCCGCACGGTCGTTGACCGCCAGCAGCTTGCCGTGTCGCTTGCACGCGTCCGCGAACACCTCCAGCGCGGCGAGCTCGTCCGCGGCCTCCATCTCCTTCTGCCGCAGCTGCACGATGTCCACGCCACCGGTCAGTGCGGCATCCAGGAACTGTTCGAGGTCACCCTGCTTCTCACGCGCATCCGTGCACAGATAAAGACGTGCGGCGCCCAGCTGATCGGTGTGCTCAGTCACAACCCACAGCCTGCCATGTCCCGCCAGACGTACGATCTGTGCCATGCCCTGTTTTTGGCCGCGCCTCCGGCGCCGGCGCGGTCATGGGGCTGTGACCCCATGACCGATCACACGTCCGATGTCGTAGTGGTCGGAGCCGGGCTGATCGGGTTGGCGACGGCCTGGCGACTGGCGGCAGACGGTATCCAGGTGACGGTATGTGACCCGAGACCGGGCACGCAGACCTCAACCGTCGCTGCCGGCATGCTCGCCCCGGTCACCGAGGTGGAGTACGGCGAGGACGACCTGCTGGCCCTCAACCTGGCCGGAGTCGATGCCTGGCCGGGCTTCGCGGCCGAGCTGGCGGAGCTGACCGGGCTGTCCGCCGGACTGCATCAGACCGGCACACTGTCGGTCGCGTACGACGTAGACGACGCAGCCGCCCTCCGTAGGCTCGCCGACTACCAGCGGCGGCTCGGACTCGAGGTTGAGGAGCTGTCCGGTCGGGACGCCCGTCGCCGCGAGCCCCTGCTCGCAACCGGCGTCTCAGGCGGTGTCTGGGTGCCAGGCGACCACTCCGTCGACAACAGGCAGGCAGTCGCGGCACTCCTGCGCGCAGTCGACCTCTCCGGCGTACTGCTCCTCCGCCAGCGCGTGTCCCGCGTGATCACGGCTGGTACGACGGCAATCGGCGTACAACTGGAGAACGGCGACACCGTTCACGCGGGACACGTCATCGCGGCGACCGGTCCGTGGTCGTCGCAGCTGGATGGCATACCCGATGAGCTGCGTGCACCAGTGCGGCCTGTGAAGGGTGAAGTGCTCCGGCTGCGAGTGCCGGAGGCGTACCGGCCTGCGCTGCGGCACACCGTCCGCGCGACCGCGCGTGGGTTCTCGGTCTATCTGGTGCCCCGACCGGGTGGCGAGGTTGTCGTTGGGGCGACCAGCACCGAGCTCGGCTACGACACCAGGGTGCTTGCCGGTGGTGTGTTCGCATTGCTGCGGGATGCACGGACCGTGTTGCCGATCACGGACGAGCTCGAGCTCGTGGAGACGATCGCCGGGCTCCGGCCGGCCACTCCGGACAACGCTCCGATCCTCGGACCGTCGGGGCTGGATCGGTTGCTGTGGGCAACAGGGCATTACCGCAACGGCGTACTACTGACTCCGATCACCGCGCAGATCCTGACGGACACCGTGCGTACCGGCGAGCTGCCGGAGCTCGGAAAACCCTTCCTGCGCAGCAGGTTCGGCGCGTCGGAGCACTGAGCCCGGCCGGTTGCCCTCAGCAACGTCCCGCTTGTGAACCACAGTGATGTAGTTCAGCCTTGAATTGTAAACATTGAGTTACAGGCGTAACAAGCACCCCATAGACCCCTGTTGTCACATCCGTATCAGCACTTACGGTCGAGTGACGGTTACACGGGGAGATGGACTGCATGCGAAATGTCGGACGACTACTGAGCGGCATCGCCGTACCGGTGCTGACCGCGGCCGTGATCACCGCCGGGTCACCCGGCTTCGGCGCCTACAAGGTGAAGAACGGCGACACGCTGAGCCAGATCGCCGACCAGTTCGGCACGAGCGTCAAGACCCTGGTCGCGCTGAACAAACTGCCTGGCAACGGCAACGCCATCTACGCGGGCGAGGTCCTCAAGCTGCCGGGGAAGAAACAGCCGGGGAAGAAGCAGCCGGCCAAAAACTCCGGGATGGGCCGCGTCGCGTACGTCGTGAAGCCCGGCGACACCGTCTTCAAGCTCGCCAAGCGCTTCAAGTGCACCCAGGCGAGCCTGCTCGCCGCCAACGGACTGCGCTCGAGCGCCCGCATCTATGCGGGCAAGCCGTTGTGGATCCCGGTGAAACTCAAGCCCAAGCCGGTGCAGAAGGTGGTCAAGAAGACCAAGAACAACACCTTCGCCGGCCGTACGTACGCCGACCACATCGTCGCGCAGGCCGACCGCAACCGCGCGACCTTGAAGAAGCGCAAGCTGCCGACCAGGCCGCAAATGCGCAGCCTGATCATCACTACCTCGAAGCGGTACGGCGTGGACCCCGAGCTCGCGCTCGCGGTCAGTTGGCAGGAGTCCGGCTGGAAGCAGCGCGTGGTCTCCCCCGCCAACGCCATCGGCGCGATGCAGGTGATCCCGTCGACCGGCCGGTTCGCCTCCAGCATCGTCGGCCGCGATCTGGACCTCCTGAAGGCCCAGGACAACGTGACTGCCGGTGTCGTGCTGCTGAGCCGACTGACCGGCGCCGCGAAGCTGGACGTCGCGGTGGCGGGCTACTACCAGGGTCTCGGCGGTGTCCGGAAGAACGGAATGTATCCGGACACGAAGCTCTACGTGAAGAACGTGCTCCGGCTCAAGGCCCAGTTCGAAAAGGGCTGGAACCCGCTGCGCTGACCGTGACTGCGGTGCGCCTGGCGCTGTGACCCTCTGCCGTTATCTACACTCTCAAGGTGGCGTCTGGTAATCCAGCGCCGTCGCGAGCAGGTGCGCGGTGCGGTAGCTCGGCGCGCTGGAGTGAAGGTTTCGATGCGGAGCATCGTGACCTTTGCGCCAGTGCGGCGAGGTGCCGTGCCGAGTGCCGCGCAGTAGGCGATGGATTACCAGACGCCGCCTACGCAGACGGTTTGGAGAGGCGGCTCACTGCACGTGACGGATGACGTGGACACGCAGGTTGGCGACCGCCTCGTCGGGCGAGTGCTCGACGGTCGCTACCGCGTGGGCGCACGCGTCGCCAAGGGCGGTATGGCCACCGTCTACCAGGCGCTGGACATGCGGCTGGATCGGACCGTCGCGGTCAAGGTGATGCACGACGGGCTCGGCGACGACGCCCAGTTCGGCCGCCGGTTCGTGGCCGAGGCCCGAGCCGCCGCCCGCCTGTCGCATCCGAACGTGGTGGCCGTCTTCGACCAGGGTGACGACAACGGCACGCTGTTCCTCGCGATGGAGTACGTCCCCGGCCGCACCCTGCGGGATGTGATCCGCGACGAAGGCCCGCTCTCGCCCGCCCGGTCGCTGGACCTGCTCGTCCCGATCCTGTCCGCGCTCTCGGCCGCGCACGACGCCGGCATCGTCCACCGCGACATCAAGCCCGAGAACGTGCTGATCTCCGACAAGGGCCAGGTGAAGGTCGCCGACTTCGGTCTGGCCCGCGCGGTCAGCGCAACCGGCAACACCGCGACCCAGGGCCTCCTGATGGGCACAGTCTCGTATCTGGCACCCGAGCTGGTCACCGACGGCAGTGCGGACGCCCGCTCGGACGTGTACTCGTCCGGGATCCTCCTGTACGAAATGCTCACCGGCAACAAGCCGCACTCCGGTGACACTCCGATCCAGGTCGCGTACGCACACGTCCACGCCGACGTGCCCGCACCGTCGTTGGTGCAGCCGCGGATCCCGCCGTACCTCGATGCGCTCGTGCAGCGCGCTACGGCTCGGGATCGTGACCTCCGTCCGGCAGACGCTCGGGTGTTCAGTCGGCAGGTCCACCGGGTGCGCAGTGCGCTCGACGAGGGGCTGCCGGACGACCCCGAGCTGACTGGCGACCTGACCGTGCCGATCCAGCAGATCCGGCAGGACAGCGGGTACGACGACGGCTACACGCGCGGCGGACCGGTGCTGGACGCCGCCGAACCGGTCCTACGGCACGACACGATCGTCGTACCGGTCGACCAAGGACGTCCGGTCGTTCCGAGGCAGAAGCCGCCTGTTCAGAAGCGGCGGCCGCGCGGACCGCTTGCCCTGATCATCATCCTCGTTGCGGCGATCGCGATCGGCACAGCGGCCTGGTACTACGGCATCCACCGCTACACCTCCACGCCCGACCTGGTGAAGATGGTCCCCGCGGATGCGTCCGCAGCGGCCCAGAAGGACGGCCTCAGGACCAGCTTGGCCAACCAGGACTTCTCGGAGGATGTGCCCAAGGGCGAGGTGATGGGGACCGACCCGGCCGCGGGTGACCGGATCCGGAAGAACGGTGAGATTCTCCTCACTGTCTCCAAGGGCCCGGAGCGTTACCGCGTGCCGCAGTTGGTCGGGCTCGATCTCGAGGCGGCCCAGCAGGCGCTCGGCGGGATCAAGCTCGAGACCGGCCAGATCAACGAGCAGTACAGCGAGACCGTGGCGGCCGGCCGCGTGCTGGCGATCAGCCCGAAGTTCAACACGGTCGTCAAGCCGGGCACCCTGGTCAACTTCGCGGTCAGCAAGGGAAAGAAGCCGATCGCCGTCCCGGACCTGACCGGCAAGACCTACCGGGACGCGAACAAGGCCCTGCGCAAGCTCGGCTTCACCGTCGGCCGCACCGACCAGTACGACGGGAAAGTGGCCGAGGGCAAGGTGATCAGCCAGACCCCCAACAGCGGCACGCTGTTCGCCAAGGACAAGGTCAAGCTGGTTGTGTCCAAGGGTCCGCCGCTCGTCGACGTACCGGACGTGAAACGCAAGAGCACCTCGGACGCGCAGCAGATCCTGACCGCCGCGGGCTTCGTCGTGACCGTGCAGAAGGCGCCGTTCAACCTCGGCCTGAACATCGTCGCCGCGCAGAGCCCCGGCGCCGGCCAGAAGGCCCAGCCGGGCAGCACGATCACCATCACCGTGCTCTGACGCGTTTTGGTAGTCCCGCTGGGTCTCTGATGAGATGGCGGGCGTGAACCGCTCCCGCCTCGCCGTACTCGCTCTCCTCGCGGTCGCGGCGGCGTGGGGATCAACGTTCTTCCTGACCAAGGATCTGCTCACCAGGATGGACGTCGCCGACTACCTGGCGTTGCGGTTCCTGATCGCCTCGGTCGCGCTCATCCTGGTCAACCCGCCCGCGATCTCCCGGCTCAGCCGTCTCGACCGTGGCCGGGCCGTTGCCCTCGGCATCACTTACGGCATCGCGCAGCTCGTCCAGACCGAGGGACTTCGGCACACGTCGGCCAGCGTCTCCGGCTTCGTCACCGGCATGTACGTCGTGTTCACCCCGCTGCTGGCGGCCGTGATCCTGCGCCACAAGATCGGCCGCTGGGCCTGGGTGGCTGTGTTTCTCGCCACTGTCGGCCTCGGCGTGCTGTCCTTGCGAGGCCTCACCTTGGGCACCGGCGAGCTGCTGACGCTCGCCTCGGCCGGTCTCTACGCCTTGCACATCATCGGTCTGGGCGCCTGGTCGACACCACAGAACGCGTTCGGTCTGTCCTCACTGCAGATGGTCGTGATCACGATCGTCTGCGCGATCGGCGCGCTGCCAGGTGGATTCACGGTTCCGAGCACCGGCGCCGACTGGGTGAGCGTCGTCTACATGGCCCTGATCGCCGGCGCACTCGCGCTGATCGTGCAGACCTGGGCGCAGGCGCATCTCACGCCGACGCGGGCGGCGATTGCGATGACCATGGAGCCCGTGTTCGCGTCGGCGTTCGCGGTGTTGTTCGGGTCCGAGAGCGTCACGTGGAGGATGCTGGTCGGTGGCGCATTGGTCCTGACCGCGATGTATCTGGTCGAGCTCGCGCCGCGACGCAAGTTCGAGGCCGAGGTTCAGCACCTGGCGCAATAGAGGGCACAATAGGAGGGCGATGCGGGACAACAGCAGGCGACGGGACCGGTTCCCCGCCGTCGTCATCGTCGTCCTGCTCGCGATCCTGGCCGCCGGTACGGCGAGCAACCTCGTCCGCAACCCCCAACCCCAACTCGTCGCCGACACCGCCCCGAACCGGGTCGCGCCGCCAAGCAACGATCTGGTTCGCGGCGCGCTCGCGGACCTCGACGCGCTCACCCTCCCGAACGGCGCGACCCTGGCCGGCTGGGACGGCCCGTGGCGCTACGTCTGGCCGCGCGACGCGTCCTTCGTCGCCGCGGCCCGCTGTTCCATCGGCCAGTACGACGAAGCCCTGCAAATACTGGGGTTTCTCAACCGGGTGCGACCCGCGACGGGCCGCTGGGAAGCCCGCTACACCGAGGCCGGCGCCATGGTCGACGACGGCCGGGCACCGCAGCTGGACGGATCCGGATGGGTGCTGTGGGCAACCTGGTTCTGCGATGCCGGTGCGAAGTACTGGGAGATGGCCCGCGAGTCGGCTGAACAGATCGTTGCCGAGCTCGGCCGGAACGGTCTGCCCGCACCGTCGTCCGACTACTGGGAGCGTCCAGAAGACGAGGTGACCCTCGGCAGCGTGGCGCCGCTCCTGACCGGCTTGCGGTGCGCGGTCCTGATCGCCGATCAACTGAAGCATCCGGACGAAGCAGCCCGCTGGAACTCCGCGCTCGACAGGTTGTCCACGGCAACTGATCGGGTCTTCGGACCGGACTACCCACGGACTCCGTTGAGGGCGACGGGCTTCCTCGAGCCGGGACTCGATCCGGTCGGGCTCGAGGGCGGCGCGGACGCGATCATCACGATCCTGGGTCCACCGTTCGCGCCGGCCCGTGCTCCCGAGTCCGCCGCCGTGTCCACGGCGATCGACCGGGCGCTCGCCGTACTGACTCAACCCAACGGTGGTGTTACTCCCGGGGAGGACTGGCGCGCCGATGGTGTGTCCTGGACACCTCAGACGGCCTTGTTCGCGCTGTCCGCGGCGGCCCGGGGAGACCGGCCGACCGCGGAGAGGTTGCTGACCTGGCTCGACGATCACCGCACCGGCAGCGGTTCGCTGCCCGAGAAGGTCAACCGGGACGTCGAGCCGGCCGGCGAGGCTCCGCTCAGCTGGACGGCCGCCTTGGTTGTCCTCGCCGGCACCGCACTACAGCACCCACTGCGGACGCCCTAGCAGATCTCCATCGCGTCATGGGTCGGCGCGAGGGGTCGCGTCGTACTGGTCTTGGCGGAGTAGAAGAACGCGGTCGAGGCGATGTCGTCCTGCAGCGGGAGGTAGCGTCCGCCCGAGCGCCAGCCCAGGGCCTGGATGTCGACGCGGAGCTTCTCCTTGAAGCGAACCGGGTCGGGCAGGTGGAACCGATACATCCCGAACCGTTGCTGGCTCGCGTACTGCCCGTCCGGCCGGATCACCTGCGGCATGCCGAGGTACGGCGTACTGAACTCGGTGTACCCGCCGAGGTGCGGTACGTCGAAGTTCCATGCGCCACCGAAGTAGTCCTCGGTCCCAGTACCGCAGATGGTCGGGAACTCGTCGTCCCCGTCGAGATAGAACTTCACCTCGCCCTCACCCCACCAACCGGTGCTGTTGACGCCCCACGCGACATACGTGCCGACGTAGTGGCCCGGGCCCTCCACACCGTCGAGCAAGGTGTGCACCGTCTTCGACGGCAGCGGGTTGCTGCGCCGCCACTGCGCGTGCAGGTACGCCGACTTGTCCGGTACGGCGCCCAGCCAGTAGTCGACCTGGAAGTAGACGGTCACCTTCTCGTCATGGGTGTTCTCCAGCGTGAGTTTGGCCTGCTGGTTGAACGGCATCTCCCAGTAGGAGTTGAAGCCGCCGTTCGGGTTCACGGCGACCGGGAGCGAGTTTACCTGGGCGAACTTGCCCCAGCCGGAGCAGAAGAAGTCGCCGACCGGGGTCTCGATGGCCGGAGCCTCATCACCGTCCCAGTACGTCCGCAGCACCAGCCGCCGCCAGTTGTCGACGTGCGTGGTGAGCCAGATGTGCGTGATGCAGCCCGAGCCGGCGATGTCGGCCAGTGTCGCGGTCTCCCCCGGACCGATCTCGATCGACGGCGACACCTTCCAGCCCGGACCGAGCTCCCGGGCCGCGTTCGCGCCGGTCCCCTCGGTCCGCCGCCCACCCTGACCGGGCTCGCCGGTCGGGTTCTCCGCACTGATGGAGCGCGACTCGACGTCCGCGAGCGCGCTGATTCCGGACAGATTCCCAAGAGTCATACCCGCGACCTTAGCGGCGGTCCGGCTCGTTGGAAATCGATTGCCCGCACACTGGGACACCGTTGGACTCAGCAGATCCGGCCCGGACGTCGTTTGTACTGGTGGAGGCCGGTCACCGCCGGCTGGACGAGGAGACGACGTGACCTTCGACGAGTGGACCCGGTCGGGCCTGCCGCGGCTGCTGCGGTTCGCCACCGTGCTCTGCAGCTCGGCCCACCTGGCCGAGGACGTGGTCCAGGACGTCGCGATCAAGGCCCAGCGAAGCTGGGACCGGATCGGCGGGATGGACAACCCCGATGCGTACCTGCGGCGGATGACGGTCAACGAATACCTGTCCTGGCGTCGCAAGTGGTCCCGGATCGTGCCGATCGCCGAGATCGACACCGGCGCCGCCCCGGACCACGCCGACCGGACCGCGGACCGCGACCAGCTCATCGGCGAGCTGGCCAAGCTCCCGCGCCGGCAGCGGGCCGTCCTGGTGCTGCGGTACTACGGCGGCCTCACCGACCACGAAATCGCCGAAACCATCGGCTGCTCGCCAGGCACCGTGCGCGCCCACGCCTCACGAGCTCTAGCCACCCTGCGCATCGAGTTCACCAATGACCGTGCGACGGAGGACGTCCACCATGCGTACTGAAGAAGATCTCCGCACTGCGATGGAGCGCCTGGCCGACCAGGCACCACATCCCGGCGACATCCGCCTCGCCCTGCGGTCCCACCGCCGCCGGTCCCGTCGTACGGCGCTCATCGTCGGTACGGCGATAGCCACCGCGACCGCGGCCGTCGCGGCAACCGTCGTACCGCATCTCATCTCGACCGATCCGGCCACGCCCGCCGATCAGAGCATCCCGGTACTGGATCACAGCAACTCGGCCTGGTCGCGTTGGGTCGAGCTGCACCTGCCGGACCACATCGTGGCGGTCAATCAGCAGTTCACCGCGAACCGCCAGACCTACGAGTTGGAGGAGGTCGTCCAGGTGACGTGGCCGGAGTTCTGCCAGCTCCAGCTGAGCCGGAACGGCGACTTCGATCCGGCGACGATCCCGGCAGGCAGCGCGACCGTACAGATCGGGGGGCACCAGGCCCGAATGGTCACGTCGAGCCACGCCAAGCCGTTCCTGCGAGGGATCGATCCGCTGGAAGCCGCTGTCCAGAAGACGCTCGTCTGGCAGCCGGTCAACGGTGTCTGGGCACTGCTCAGCTGCGAGTCGCAACAGAAGCTCGGGACGAAGCAGGCGCCGACGACCGACGGCCCGTACGAGACCAACCTGTCGATGGCGACCAGCCTCGCGGCGTCGTTCTCGGGGACAGCACCCCTCGGCTCACCGGTCAAGGTCGGCGGGCTGCCGACCGGGGTCGCGCCGCGGCGGATCAACTACGCGCCGAGCATCAAGGGTCAGCCCGGATCGGTGAACTATCCCGAGTCCGGCCAGGACTTCACCGTCACAGCCGGCGATGGAAGTGCGGCGACCGGCTTCCAGCCTGTCCCGCCGAAGCCGCACACTCCGGTGTGGACCGGTCCTTCGGATCCGGGCCGCGGTGACGACCTGCAGATCAGGGTCATCACTGGCACCCGGGCGAGTCAGCTGAGCCGGTTCCCGGGCCAGTTCCCGTCGGAGGGAACGATTCACGGCCTGAAGGCCTACTACTTCGCCGGCCAGATCATCCCGGGTGGCACGGACAAGGATGCGCCCAGGATCGTCGCGCTGCGGGCGGGGTACACGCTGCGGCTCGAGGGCAATGGTGTCGCGGTCGAGTTCACGACGTACGCCAAGAACCCGACCAAGGACGAGCTGCGTTCGGTCGCCGAATCCCTCCAGCTGGCCAAGACTCCGAGCCAGCCGGCGACCTGGTTCGACGCGGCGACCGCGCTGCCCTAGCTCGGTATATGCCAGATGGGTTATATTGCCTGGCATGGATCGTGGGACGGTGTTCGAGACCGAGGACGGACGGGTGGCGCTCCGGTTCGTGCGACTGCTGCCGCACGCGCCAGAGCGGGTGTGGCGGGCGATCACGGATCCAGCTCAGCTGAGGGCTTGGTTCCCGGCGGTCGTCGAGCTGGATCGTCCGGCTGGGGCTTCGTTGTTCTTCGGGGTGACGGACGAGCAGCGGCGGCGGTACGGCGCGGCCGACGATCCGGAGCGGGTTCCGAACGGGCGGATGCTGCGGAACGAACCGCCGGAGGTGCTCGAGTACGAGTGGTCCGGGGAGATCCTGACCTGGGAGATCACCGGTACGGCGTCAGGCAGTCGGCTGGTGTTCACGAATGTGCTGGCCGACCCGGGCGCGACGGGACCGATCTCGGCCGGTTGGGAGGCCGGGCTCGAGGTGGTCGAGGCGCAGTTGGACGGTCGGCCGATCACGTGGGATCCGCTGGATCGAGCGGCGAAGCTCGCTGCCGAGCGTGGTTAGCAGGCGCGAACCTTCGCGTGGAGGCCGGCGAAGCTGATGCAGGCTCTTGGGCGGCCTTGGTTCGGGGTCTCCCGGATGATGAGGGGATAGGCGTCGGCGCCGCGGATGTCTGGGGTGCGGTCGGTCGGCAACGAGCCGACCGCACCGTGTTGGGCCGCGACCGCAGCCTTCACGTCGTCGATGGTGACCCTGGTGCGTGAGCTCTTCGTTGCGGTGTTCTTGGCGTCGGTGGCGACCTTGAGTGCGAAGTCGATCTCCGGTGGGGTCGCCCAGACGGTCGAGGTGACCGGGATGACCAGACCGAACATCAGCAGGCCGATCCCGGTGATGATCTGACGCAGCAGGCGGCTCTGGTCGGTCAGCAGCAGCGCGGCACAACACAACGCCACAACCAGCACCAATCCCCGCACCGCCCAATGCCGATCGAGCCGCCCATCCAACGACACGGCCGCGACGACAGCAATCACCACACAGACGACCGCGGCGGCCAACGCCCTACCCCGCGGGGACAAAACTCGCATGCGCCGACGATAGACGTCCCAACCACCAGCCCCACCCAAGCCCGCGCCGCCTCCGCCCGAACCCTGACGGCGGGGCTGCCGTTCGGCGCACTGGAGGGACAGCTGGGCGCGCGGCGCGCCGGTCAGGGTCGTGTGGGGGTGATGGTGCTGGCAGATTCGGTCAGGTCCCCATCGCCCGCAGGGATTGGATTCGGATCGTGGCTCACGACGACCGTTCGACGCACGCTGACACCCCCGGCCCGTGGAGCATCTCGCGGCGCCGCGCCCTTCAACTGACCAGCGGGGTCGCCGCGGCAGGCGCCGTACCGACCACTGCTCTTGCCGCCTCAGGCCCAGCTCAGAAGGCGCGCGCCGTGCTGACCGAAGGTACCAACGTCATGGTCTCGGTCTCGCCGGACGGGAAGTGGCTCGCCTTCGACCTGGTCACCGCGATCTGGGTAACGCCCTCGGCGGGTGGTGTATCCCGACGGCTGACGGACGACCTGCAGGACGGGACCCGGCCGCGCTGGTCTCCGGACGGCCGACGGATCGTGTTCCAGTCGTACCGCGACGGCAATTTCCACCTCTGGTCGATCAGCCCCGACGGCAGCGACCTCCGCCAGTTGACCACGGGCCGCTACGACCACCGCGAGCCGTGCTTCACGCCGGACGGTCAGTCCATCGTCTTCTCCTCGGACCGGGGTGGCAACGGCAGCTACGGCATCCACCGGCTCACCCTGGCCGACGGATCAATCGTCGCGCTGACCGACGCCCCGACCGAAGAGGCCGAGCCCACGGTCTCCCCGGACGGCACCAAGATCGCCTTCACCGTCGACGCCACCTCGATCGTCCAACTCGAACTCACCACCGGTGCCCGGACGACGGTTGTCCCCGCGCAGACCGGTATCAGCCTCTTCGGCCCGTCCTACTCGCCGACCGGCCGACTCGCCTACGTTCGGCTGGCCGGCCCGACCTGCGATCTGATCATCGACAACCAGAAGGTCACCGACGGCAAGGACGTCTTCGCCCTCCCGCCGTCGTGGACCTCGGCGACCGACCTCTACTACACCGCCGACGGACACGTCACGCGATACGAGGCCGGCGCCCACACCGTCGTACCGTTCGCGGCAACCGTCCCGGTGACGGCAAAGCGGCCCCGCCCGAAGACCCCGGACCTGGAGTCGACCGCATCCAGGCAAGTGCTCGGCATCGCAAGCCCGACGGTCTCGCCCGACGGTGAGTGGATCGCCTTCCGAGCCCTCAACGCTTTGTGGCTGGCAGCAACGAGTGGCCGAGGGCAACCACGCAAATTGGTTGCCGATGGCTACTTCAACTCCGATCCGGACTTCTCACCGGACGGCACGAAGTTGCTCTACGCAAGCGATCGCGACGGCACCGCCGACCTCTGGCTGCACGACCTCGCAACCGGTGCCGACAGCAAGCTGTCGGCCCTGCCCGCCGCACAGACGGCTCCGCGTTTCTCCCCGGACGGCCAACAGATCGCGTACCAGGATCAGGACGGCATCGCCTGGATCCTCGACCCTTCCTCCGGCCAGGTCCGCCAGGTGACGCCAACGCTCTTCCAGCCCGGCCGAGTCAGCTGGTCTCCGGACGGCAAGACCCTCGTCCTCGCGGCGGTCAAGCCGTTCTCGAAGCGCTTCCGCGAAGGAACCAGCCAACTCCTGTACGTCGACGTCGCAACGACCGCGTTCGAGTACGTCGAGCCGATGCCGTTCCGCTCCTTGGCCACCCGAGGCGACGACGGTCCGGCCTTCTCCCCCGACGGCAAGCACCTCGCGTTCGTCGTCGAGAGCCTCCTGTACGTCGTTGCCGTCGACAAGCGTGGTCGCTTCACCGGAGAGCCGCGGGCGATCACCGACGAGACCACCGACTCGCCCGTCTGGCAGGACGACCGGACCCTGCTGTACCTCAACAACGGGAAGTTGCGCAGGACAACGATCACCGGCGGCCGCCCGCAGACGATCAGGCTCGACCTTCGGTGGCGCAGGGCAACGATCAACCAGCACGTGACGATCCACGCCGGCGCCTTGTGGGACGGTCGCGCAACCACGCTCCGCCACGACGTCGACGTCGTACTCGACGGTTCGCGGATCGCCGCCGTACGACCGCATCAGGGCCGGGCGGACGTCGACGCGTCCAAGCTGACCGTCATGCCAGGACTCGTCGATGCCCACAACCATTGGCATTTGCGTGGCAAGGCCTGGGGTGCGCGGCAGGGCAATGTGTGGCTGGCCTACGGGATCACGACGACGCGCTCGCCGGGTGATCCGGCGTACCAGATGCAGGAGACGCGGGAGGCGCTCGCGCACGGTTCGTTGCTCGGTCCCCGGTACTTCGCGACCGGTGAGGCGATCGACGGATCGCGGGTCTACTACAACTTCATGCGGCCGACGCTCTCGGTGCGGCAGCTCGGTCTGGAACTCGATCGGGTCGAGGGCCTCGCCTACGATCTCGTGAAGACTTATGTGCGGCTGCCGATCGACTACCAGCGTCGCGCGATCGCCGCCGTCCATCGACTCGGGTTGCAACTGTCGTCGCACTACCTCTACCCGGCCGAACACCTCGGCATGGACGGAATGGAACACACCGGAGCCACCAACCGGCTCGGGTACTCACACACGGTCAGCCGACTGGGACGCGCGTACGCCGACGTCGTCACGTTGTTCACCCAGGCCGGGCTGTCGGTGACGCCAACGTTGTTCAACTCGACGATGGCGCACGTCGACGACCCGTCGCTGCTGACCGATCGCCGTACGACGACGCTCTATCCGTTCTGGGAGTACGACTACCTGCTCGGTGAGGTGAACACGGCGAAGGGACCGGCCGGCGTGACCACGCGTGAACTGCTGCGTGGCAACGTCGACATGGTGCTGCGGATCCACCGCGGCGGCGGCCTGGTCATCTCGGGCACGGACACGCCACTCGACAACGCCGCAATCTCACTCCACGCCAATCTCCGGTCGATGGTGGCCGGCGGGTTCACGCCGTACGAGGCGCTCACGACGGCTACTCGCAACCCGGCCAAGTGGCTGAACCTCGAGGACAAGCTCGGCGTCGTCAAGCCTGGCGCCCAGGCCGATTTGTCCTTTGTGAGCGGGGATCCGCTGGCCGACATCCGAGTGGCGGCCGCGGTCGATCGGGTCATGGTCGCTGGTCAACTGCACACGGTCGACGACCTGCTCGCGCCGTTCGCCAAGTCCGCGCGTACGACGGCCGTCGTACCGACTCCTGCGAATGCGCCGCGGCCGCTCACGCGAGCGGAGGCCCACTCGCAGGACGCGACCTACTGGTGGCACGAGCCCGAGTGGTTGCATCGGGCGTGTTGCGAGGGGTGATGCGTTAGAAGGTGGTGGTGAGGTCTTGGGTCTGCCCGGTCGCGGCGGCTCGGTAGGCGGACTCGATGATGTCGATCACGTGGCGCGCGTGTTCGGCGGTGACGATCGACGGCTTGCCTTCGCGGACCCAGTCGACCAACTGCATGATGTCCTCGTACACGTGCTGCTCCTCGATGTCGCGGTGCGCACCGGTCACGTGCGGGAGCAGAGCCTGGTTGCCCGGCCCGCGAGGCGAGAGCTCGGCCGGGTTGCGGTTGGGGAAGTCGAACGGCTCGTCGTTGAGGAGCAGGCCGTCGATCGTGCCCGTCGTACCGAAGTAGGCACCGCCGAAGCCGCCGCGGATCGGGCCTGCGGCCGTTCCGGTCGCGACGCAGATCAGGTTGGCGCCGAAGTCGATCAAGACGATGGTGTTGTCGTCGGCGTCCGTGCGTACCTCCGTCCCGCCGCTGGTGCGAACGGGGATGCGTACGCCGGACATCGCCGTCACGCGCTTGGCTGGGCCGAGGATGCCGGTCACGGCGTGCAGTGCGTAGACGGTCATGTCGTACATGGGTCCGCCGCCGGGCTTGCGGAAGTACCACGACGGATCGATGTTCGTCAGTACGTCGCTGCCGCCACGCACGGCCTCGTCCTCGTGATACGTGCCGAACGCAGCGCCACAACTCACCCAGGACAGCGTCCCGATGGCGCCTTCGGCGATGAGCTCGCGGGTGCGAACGTGGTGCGGGCGCAGCATCTCCCCCGGCGAGGCAACGATCCGCAGCTCATTCGCCGCCGCCAGCTCGATCAGCTCGGTCGCCTCGGCGACGGTGAGCGTCATGGTCTTGTTGAAGTGCACATGCTTGCCGGCCTGCAGCGCGAGCTTGCCCTGCTCGTAGTGCAAACCGATCGGCGAGGCGATCGTCACCGCGTCCACGTCGCCTCGCGCCAGCAACTCGTCGTACGACGTGAATCCCTGCCCCACCCCGAATTTCGCGGCCGCCGCCTCCGCCCGCCCCGGCACCGGATCACACACTGCGGCGAGCGTCACCCGCCCGGCGAGATCCGCCTGGCCGAGGTGCGGCAGGATCCCCCGCACCGAAATACTCCCCGCCCCGACAACCCCGATCCGCACCGAATCCGCCATACACCCGATCCTCCCATCACCTGACTGCCCAGGTCCGGTAAGTTTCGGCGGCATGAGCGTTGTCGAGCACGTCGTTCTCATCCATGGGACCTGGGGACGTGGGAGTCATTTCGGTCCGGCGCGGGCGGCGTTCGAAGAGCGTGGGTTCGTGGTGCACACGCCGACGTTGCGGCACCACGAGCTGCCCTTGGAGGAAGGCGCCTCGTTGATCGCGCCGCTCAGCCTGACCGACTACGTCGACGACCTGGTGAAGGTGTGCGAGTCGCTCGATTCGCCGCCGTTGATCCTGGGTCACTCGCTCGGTGGGTTGCTCGCCCAGCTGGTCGCGGCCCGGACCCCGCACGCCGGTCTGATCGGGGTGTGCCCGGCGCCGGCGTACGGGATCTTCGCCATGTACCCGTCGATGAGCCGGCTGTTCCTGAGCCACTATCTCCAGCCGAAGCCCTGGGCGAAGCCGCTCCGCCCGACGTGGAAGAAGTTCGTGGCCGGCGGCCGGATCACGCAGACGCAGGAGTACATGCGGTCGCTGTACGACGACCTCGTCTGCGAATCGGGCCGTGCGTACTGCGAGATGGCGTTCCCGCAATTCGACCGGCGCAAGGCCTCGCGGGTCGACTATGCCGCGATCACCGGCCCGGTCCTGGTCTTCGGCGGCGCTCGAGACATCACCGTGGTCCCACCCGTCTGCCGGGCCGCCGCCTCGAAGTACGCCAACGCCAGCTACGTGGAAATCGCCAACGCCGACCACATGCTCCTGTCCGGCGACATCCTGCAAACGACAATGAGCCAGATCGACACCTGGCTCACGACGAGCGACCTCACCCCAGCGCGCGCAAAGCACTCGCCAGAATGAGCTTCCGGTGCTCGGCCGACAGACGGCCGTCACCGAAGTCGAGCGCGGCGACAGTGCCCTCCTTCGCGGCCGCGTAGGCAGCGCGCGCCTCGATCAGCCGCTCCGGCTCGGTGGACGACCCGGCCAGCGCGGCGATGATCGCATCGGCCATCTCGGCCGGGGTGTGCGGCAAGCGTTCGCCCAGCAGAGCCCGTACGGCGGGATCCGTGCTGACCACCGGCATGAGCTGTCGCGTCTGCGCGGTGAAGTCGATGAACGCCCCGAGCAACTCCTCGGCGCTCAACTTCCCACTCCGCGCCTGCTCGGCGAGATCGGCGTACGCGGCAAGAGGCTCGGCCAGGATCGCGTCGAGTACGTCGGCCTTCGAACGGTAGTGGTAGTACAACGCGGCCGGAGTGATGCCGAGCCCACGGGCGATGTCCGCGATCGACGTCCCGCGATACCCCTGGCGAGCGAAGAGGTCGCGGGAGATCGCCAGGATCTCGGCCTTGGTGTCCATGGCGACAGTCTACTTGCTGAACGCTCATTAAGTGGCTTAGGCTCGTACTTACTGAACATTTAGTAGGGAGATCTCGATGGACACACCCGTACTGATCACCGGCTGCTCCTCCGGCATCGGCCGCGCCACCGCGCTGGCGTTCGCGCGTTCGGGCCGACCGACGTGGGCCACCGCGCGCAACCCCGACACCCTCACCGAGTTGGCCGACGCTGGATGCCGGACCATCGCCCTGGACGTGACCGACGAGGAATCACGGGTCGCGGCGGTCAAACGAGTCGAGGCCGAGCACGGGGCCGTCGGCGTACTGGTCAACAACGCCGGCTACGCCCAGACCGGACCAGTCGAGGAGGTCTCACTCGACCAGCTGCGGACCCAGTTCGAAACGAATGTCTTCGGTCTGATCCGGATGACCCAACTGGTCCTCCCCGGCATGCGCGCAGCCCACACCGGCCGCATCATCAACCTGGGATCGGCCGGCGGGCTCATGCCATTCCCCGGCGTCAGCGCTTACGCCATGACCAAGTGGTCCTTGGAGGCGCTGTCCGACGCTCTCCGCTACGAGACCCGATCCTTCGGCGTACGCGTCGTACTCCTGGAACCAGGCGGCGTAGCCACCAACTTCGCCGACACCGAGGAAGCGACCTGGCCGCAACACCCCAACAGCCCGTACGCTGCCTTCCGCCACAACCACCGCATCCGCATGGCCACCTTCAACCGCCCAGGCGCGCCAGGCATCTCAACTCCCGAAGCCGTGGCCCGCGTGATCATCCGCGCCGCCACCGCGAAACGTCCACGAACCCGCTACAAAGTGGGAGTCGCTCCGCGGGTGCTTCCGGTGCTGTACCGCGTCCTACCCAACCGCGCCTGGGACGCCTTCGTCAGCCGACTGTTCCCGGTGTGAGCCGACACTCACTCCTTCGGGGCGAGGCGGATTGCCGAGACCAGGAAGAAGACGCCGCCGAGAACCGCGTAACCCGCGACCGTCTTCAGCGATGCGTTCGCGCCCCCCGCCATCCCGATGAAGGCACTACCGGCCACGACGGAGATGCCGCCACTCAGGATCATCGCCCACTGACCACCGAGCCGATACCGCAGGACCGCGACGATCAACTGCACAGTGCCCGCCGTGATCGCCCAAACTCCCCACACCCGCAACACCCCCGGGATACCGGACGAGACCGCCAACCCCACCGCGGCGAGCAGGCTCAACGCCATATTCACGGACAGCGGCCCCTTCGCCCGACTCGCACCCGAAGACCGCCAGTCCACCACCGCCGCGCCAAGGTCAAACAACGGATAAACCACCAGCAGAACAACCACCCCCGGGTCGATCGCCTTAGCAACCGCCATAACCACAACAGCCCAGGCAACCGCAAACCCAAACCGAACGAAGTACAGCCGCCGCAACACCCCAGTGCCGTCACCCCCTCCAACCACGGCCCCACCAACACCAACACCGCCCGATCCGGTGCCGGCCAACCCGACTGACTCGGCGGTGCCAGCCGATCCGACCGACCCGCCCATGCCGCTTGATCCTGCCGACCCGGCCGACCCGACTGACTCGGCGGTGCCAGCCGATCCGGCCGATCCGGCCGATCCGGCCGATCCGGCCGATCCGGCCGATCCGGCCGATCCGGCCGATCCGGCCGATCCGGTCGATCCGGTCGATCCGGTCGACCCGACTGACCCGGTCGATCGGGCTGACCCGGCTGACCCGAATGAAGTAGGCATCAGATTCCCTTCGCTGTGGACGACGCGAGCCATCCAGGTAGATAGAACGATCGGTACACCACTCTCCGGCACTTGGTGGGATCCGTCAAGACCGATCGTTCTGTCTGCTAACCTCGAGGGCGTCCCAGGGGTCCCGTGCGGTGCTGGATCCCAGGGGTCCCGTGGAGTGGTGGAGAGCGCGTACGGCGCGGTGGGTGTGGGAGCTGTTGATCGGATTGGGAGGACGCGGATGTCGGAAGCGCGGTTGAAGCTGCTCGACAGTGCTACTGAGCTGTTCTACGCCGAGGGGTTGCATGCGGTGGGGGTTGATCGGGTGATCGCCGAGGCGCAGGTGACGCGGGCGACGCTGTACCGGCATTTTCCGAGTAAGGACGATCTGATCGTCGCCTACCTGACGC
This sequence comes from Kribbella sp. NPDC055071, assembly GCF_053608045.1. Taxonomy (NCBI): domain Bacteria; kingdom Bacillati; phylum Actinomycetota; class Actinomycetes; order Propionibacteriales; family Kribbellaceae; genus Kribbella; species Kribbella sp. NPDC055071. The sequence goes on along the minus strand of NZ_JBSGUS010000005.1, from coordinate 30,495 downwards.
AGGCCGACGAGGCTGTTCGTGCGCAGGTGGAGGTCGCGCGGGCGGAGGGCACCAGCCCGGACGACGCGATTCGAGCTGTCGGCCGGTCGATCACTGAGGACATCCAGAGGGCCGGTTTCCGAGGGTGTGCGTTTCTGAACGCGGCCGCCGAGTATCCCGACCCGCGCCATCCGGTACACCAGGCAGTTCTCAAGCACCGTCAGTGGTTCCTCGACACCCTGACCGAGCTGTTCACCGATACCGGAAAACCCGACCCGGAGCCGGCCGCCCGGCATTTCGTCATGCTCCGGGACGGCGCCATGACCGCCGGCTGCCTGACCGACCCGACCCCCATCACCGAAACCTTCCTCCGCGGAATCGAAGGCCTACTCACGTACCGCAGCCGCGAAACCCCAACCACCTGATCAACAGATCTCGAGGCCGCGGGGTGTTAGAACGGGAGTTTGGGTTGGGGTGGGCCGTGGGTGGGGTCTACGCCGTCGAAGAGGCTGCTGACTGATTCGCCTTCGTGGATGCGTTTGATGGCTTCGGCGAACAGGCCGGCGATGGAGCTGACTTGGAGCTCGGGGAAGCCGTCGGGGCGCGGGACGGTGTCGGTGCTGATGACCTCGGTGATCGAGGGGTGCGACCGGAGTCGTTGGACAGCGGGGCCGGCGAAGAGGCCGTGGGTGGTGGCTACGGCCGCCTGGGTGCAGCCGAGGTCCTTCAGGCGGTCCAGGAGCTCGATGATCGAGCCGCCGGTGGCGATTTCGTCGTCGAGGATGATCGCGCGTTTGCCGGCTACGTCGCCGACGATCGCGTCGATGACGACCCGGTCGTCGGCCAGGCGCTGCTTGCTGCCGGCCGCGACCGGCAGGCCGAGGAGCCGGGCGAACTGGGTCGCGGTCTTGGCGTTGCCGAGGTCCGGGCTGACCACGACCGTGTCGGTGAGATCACGGCCGCGGAAGTGATCCGCGAGTACGCCGATGGCCGTCAGGTGATCCACCGGGACCGAGAAGAAGCCGTGCACCTGCGGAGCGTGCAAAGCCATCGTCAGGACGCGGTCGACGCCGGCCGTGACCAGGAGATCCGCGACCAGGCGACCGCCGATCGAGATGCGGGAGGCGTCCTTCTTGTCCGAGCGCGCGTACGCGTAGTGCGGCATCACCGCGGTGATCTGGTCCGCGGAAGCACCCCGCGCGGCGTCGATCATCAGCAGCAGCTCCATCAGGTGCTCCTGCGTCGGCGGCACCAAGGGTTGCACGATGTAGACGTCTCGTTGCCGACAGTTCTCCTGCAGTTGGACCTGCAGGCAGTCGTTGCTGAAACGATGGATTTCCACCGGGGCGAGCGGTACGCCGAGATCGGCACAGATCCGCTCCGCCAAACCGGTGTGGGCACTTCCGCTGAACACGACGATTTCTCGCACGGCTCTCCCCGAACGCTCCAGACCCGACAACGGGAAGCTTACTTGGCCGCGCCCCGGATCTTGACAGCGAGGGCGTCGAGCAGCGAAGTGACGAGCGTGATCGTGCCCTCGTCGATCAGGTTCTCGGCCTCGTCGAAGCGTTCGTGCGCGCGGAACGCCATCACTTCCGGCTTCACCACGACGTCGGAGTGCGTCCAGAGGAAGACCTGACGCAGCGCGAGCTGCGCGCGGACGGTCCCGAAGTTCGTCGGTGCCGCGCCCATGATCGCGATCGGCTTGTGCAGCAGCGACGACGTCGCGGACGGCCGCGAGGCCCAGTCGATCAGGTTCTTGAGCCCACCCGGGATCGAGTAGTTGTACTCCGGCGTCGCGATCAGCAGCCCGTCGGCGGCGCGGATCCGGTCCCGGAGGTCGTTGACCTGGATCGGCAGGTTCTCCTCGGTGTCGAGGTCGCTGTTGTAGTACGGGAGGTCGGCGAGGCCGTCGTACAGCGAGATCGTCATCCCGGACGGCGCGTGCTTCTGCGCCGACCGCAGCAGGGCGGTGTTGAGCGAGCCGGCCCGGAGGCTGCCGGAGATGCCGAGGATATTTAAGTCAGTCATTCAACTATTAAAACATAAACTACCTAGCCCTCCGCGGGCTTCGGGGCGCAGCACAGACAGCGGCTCAACATTTGGCGCCGGACCGGCGTTTATGGACCGTACTGTCCGCACAACCCAGGAGACCGCCATCGTGGACATCCGATCGGGACCGCGGTGGATCACCGCCACGGTCCTCACCCTCTCCGTCGGCCTGACCGCCCAGTTCCCCGCCCTCGCCGCCACCACTCCGCCGCTCGTGGCCGGCAAGACCACACCCGCCCGGATCGTGGCCGAAGGCAAGGACCGGGCGTTCACCCTGATCACCGGCGACCGCGTGATCCTGACCGGCGGTGACCTCGCCAAACCACGAGTAGAGCCGGGCCCAGGACGCAAGCAGGTCCCGTTCCGCGTTCAGCACGCTCACGGCCGCCTCTTGGTCGTCCCCTCCGACGTGGCCGCCGACGTGTCCGCAGGCAAGCTCGATCGCCGGCTCTTCGACATCACGACGCTGCTTGACGACCGGTACGACGATGCCGGTACGACGTCTATCCCGCTGATCATCACGTACTCAGGTCAGGCCAAGCGCTCAGCGCTGTCGGCCGCGACCACCACCCACAACCTCCCGGCCATCAACGCAAGCGCAGTCAAGGTCGCCAAGAAGGACGCGGCCACCTTCCTCAACGGCATCCGGACAGCCCGGTCGGCCGCAGCGGCTGCGCCGACCAAGATCTGGCTGGACAGCAAGCGAAAGGTGGCGCTCGACCAGTCGGTCCCGCAGATCGGCGCACCGGCGGCGTGGAAGGCGGGTTACACCGGCAAGGGCGTCAAGATCGCCGTACTCGATACCGGCGTCGACGCCACCCATCCCGACCTCGCCGACCGCGTGGTCGCGCAGCAGAACTTCACCGCCGAGGGTCCCGACGACGAGGTCGGGCACGGCACGCACGTGGCCTCGATCATCGCCGGATCAGGGGCCGCATCCGGCGGTAGGTACCGCGGCGTCGCCCCGGACGCGACCCTGTACGCCGGCAAGGTCTGCGGTGTGGACGACTGTCCCGAGTCCTCGATCCTGGCCGGGATGGAATGGGCCGCCACCGAGGTCCACGCGACCGCGGTCAACCTCAGCGTCGGCGGTCAGGACACTGCGGAGCTCGACCCGCTCGAGCAGGCCGTCAACCGGCTGACCGCGCAGACCGGGACGCTGTTCGTCATCGCAGCCGGCAACGACGGGCCGGACGCAGGCACCATCGAGTCTCCGGGCAGCGCGGACGCGGCGCTCACCGTCGGCGCGGTGGACAAGCAGGACAAGCTGGCCGACTTCTCCAGCCGCGGACCGCGCATCGGTGACGGCGCGATCAAGCCGGATGTCGTCGCACCGGGTGTCTCGATCGTGGCGGCCAAGGCGAAGAACTCGACCATCGGTGCGCCCGTCGGCGACTACTACCTCCGGCTCGACGGTACGTCGATGGCGACGCCGCACGCGACCGGTTCCATCGCGTTGCTCGCACAGCAACACCAAGCCTGGCAGGCGGCCGATCTCAAGGGCGCGCTGATGGCGTCGGCCAAACCCCTCGCCGGCCTGTCCGTCTTCGAGCAAGGAGCCGGCCGCATCGACGTGGGCAAGGCCACGCAGCAGACCCTGAACGTTGCACCAGGCAACATCCCCTTCGGTACGGCGGCCTGGCCGCACCAGGACGACACCCCGATCACCCGTCAGGTGACGTACCACAACTCCTCCGACCAGCCGGCGACCGTCACCTTGACCCTGCAGGTGACCGGACCGGACGGTGAGCCCGTGACGGCATCGCCGTTCCAGCTGAGTGCCGGCACGCTGACCGTGCCCGCCGACGGAAGCGCGAGCGTCGACCTGACCTCCGACACCCGCGCTCTCGTTGCCGACGGCAAGTACGGCGGTCGCCTGATCGCCACCGCCGCCGACGGCCGCTCGGTGAGCACCCTGCTCACAGTGAACAAGGAGGTCGAGAGCTACAGCCTGACCGTCAAGCTCCTCGGCCCCGACGGACAACCGCATGACGGCGACGCGTTCATCTACGGTCTCGACAACGACTACAACGAGATCGCACCCGCGTCCGGCGGAACCCTGACCCGGCGGATCCCGAAGGGCCGGTACCTGATCGAGGGCTACCAGTACATGTCCGACCAAGGCCCCGTCTACGAGGTACTGAGTCCGAACACCACGGTCGCCGCCGACAGCACCCTGACCTTCGATGCCCGGACGGCCAAGCCGTACGACGTCACCGTCCCGAACCCGGACGCCACCCCGATCGAGTCCGAAGTGCACTACGGGCTCACCACCCGCACCGAGCCGCTCGACGTCTACATCTTCAACTCGCGCCCGCAAGACCTCTACACAGCCCAGCTCGGGGAGCCGAATGATGAGCTGAAGTCGTGGCTCAGCAGCCAATGGGTCAAGGTCGATGCCGACGGCAACTTCAGCGGAACGCCGTTCTACTACTACACCGTGGACGTCAGCCGCTCCGGTTTCCCGACCGGGTTGACGCGCAAGGTCCGCCCCGGCGACCTCGCCGGCATCGACCAGCAGGTGAACCGCACGTCCAACAACCAAGTCGCGCTGGTGACGACCGGGACCGTCGGCGGCAGACAGATCGCCATCAACTGGCAGCCGCCGGTGATTTACGACGTACCGGCGAAACGACGGCTGTACGTCGACACCGGTACGGCGAAGTGGTCGACCACCACCTACGAGCTGGCCGGCAACCGCATCGTCGGAGCCGTGGCCAGTCCTGAAACCACGTACCGCGCAGGTCACACCTACCAGCAACGCCTCAACGTGGCCGCGTTCGCACCCACGCCGCGCACGGCGACTCGTTCGCGCGATGAGCTGAGCGTGTACATCTCCCCGACCACCGACGCGACCGGCGGGGTCGGCCGGACCACGGCCGACACTGAGTCGACCATGCTGTTCCGGGACGGCCTGAAGATCGCGGAGTCGCCAACCTTCGGAAGGCTGGACACAACCGGGCTCCCGCCGGAGAAGGCGTCGTACGTGCTGGAGGCGAATCTCACCAGGCCGACGTACTCGACCTACTCGACCCGGATCACGGGGCGCTGGAGCTTCAGCTCGTCGGCTGAACAGACCAGGCTGCCGCTGCTGGGGATTCGGTACCAGCCGACGGTTGACGCCAACAACACCGTGGCGCGATCCGCGGTCACGCAGTTCCCGGTGATCGTCGAAGCGCAACCGGGTGGCGTCGTGCCGAAAGTGAGGAGTGCGGCTTTGAAGTACTCCGCGGACGGCGGTACGACGTGGCACGACGCAACCCTCCGGTCGACCGGGAACGGACGCTATCTGGCGACCTTCCCGACGCCGAAGGATGGCGACGCAATCTCGCTCAAGGCGACGCTGATCGATGACGGCGGCAATGCCTCAGAGCTGACGACGATCGCCGCGTACCACCTCAGCTGAGGATGCGAGCGAGGACTGTCGCCGCTGTGCGGCAGTCCTCGGCGGAGGCGTCCAGGTGGGTGACGACTCGGAGCTGGGTGGCGCCGACGCCTCCGACCAGGACGCCCGCTGTCTTGGCGGAGTCGACGACCTCGGCCACGGACTTGCCGGTCGCGGCCAGGTCGGCGACGACGATGTTCGTCTCGACCTGGTCGGGCTTCACCGAGCCCGGAGCCGCCTCCGCGAGGACCTCGGCGATCGCGCGCGCGTTGGCGTGGTCCTCGGCGAGGCGGTCGACGTTGTGCTCGACGGCGTACAACCCCGCAGCCGCGAGTACGCCGGCCTGCCGCCAGCCGGCCCCTAGGCGCTTGCGCCAGACCCGCGCCTCCCGAACCAGCTCGGCCGAGCCGACCAGCACCGACCCGACCGGAGCGCCCAGCCCCTTCGACAGGCAGACGCTCGCGGCCTTCGCCCGAGTCGTGTACGACGCCATCGTCCGGCCGGTCGCCACGACGGCGTTCCACAGGCGGGCGCCGTCGAGGTGCAGCGGGATGCCGCGGGAATCGAGCTCGTCGGCGAGAGCGTCGTACCCGTGCTGGATCGCGCCGCCGCCGAAGTTGTGCGTGTTCTCGACCGAGACGGCCGAGGTCTGGACGAAGTACGGGCCGAGGTCCGGGGCGATGAGCGCACGAACCTGGTCGAGGTCGATCTGCCCGGCCGGCGCCGACCAGGTGCGGGTCGTGACGCCGCTGGCGGCCGCGTGGCCGCCGAGCTCGGCCCGGACGATGTGGGCACTCGACTCGCACAGAACCTCGCCGCCGCGCGGAACCAGCGCCCGGACGCCGAGGATGTTCGCCAGCGATCCGGTCACGGTGAACAGGCCCGCCTCGTGACCGAGCAGTCCCGCGACCGTCTCCTCCAACTGGTTGACGGTCGGGTCCTCGCCGTACACGTCGTCGCCGAGTGGTGCGCTCGTCATCGCGGCGAGCATGCCCGCCGACGGGCGCGTGACGGTGTCCGAACGGAGATCGATCATCCTTGCGCACCCCGCAGCCGCTCGGCGACCAGGAACGCCAGCTCCAGCGACTGGTGCCGGTTCAGCCGTGGGTCGCAGGCCGTCTCGTACCGGTTCACGAGGTCCTCCGCGACCAGCTCCTCACCGCCACCGAGGCACTCGGTCACGTCGTCGCCGGTGAGCTCCATGTGCACTCCGCCCGGCCAGATCCCGACCTGCTCGTGCGCGTCGAAGAAGCCCTGCACCTCGTCCATCACGTCGTCGAAGTTGCGGGTCTTGTACCCGTTCGGCGTCTCGTACGTGTTCCCGTGCATCGGGTCGCACACCCAAGCGATCGGCGAGCCGTGGTCCCGGACCGCCTCCAGCAGCGGCGGGAGGCCCGCCCGGATCTTGCCCGCGCCCATCCGCGTGATGAACGTGAGCCGCCCCTCGATGCCCTTCGGGTTCAGCTTGTCGATCAAGGTCCGGATGTACTCCGGCGTGGTGGTCGGGCCGATCTTGACGCCGAGGGGATTGCTCAGCGAAGCGAGGAACTCGACATGCGCGCCGTCCAGCTGCCGGGTCCGCTCCCCCACCCACAGCAGGTGGCCGGAGACGTCGTACGGCTGCTCGGTACGCGAGTCGATCCGGGTCAGGGCGTGTTCGTATTCGAGGATGAGCGCTTCGTGCGAGGCGTAGAAGTCGACCGTCTTGAACTCGTCGGCGGTCGCGCCACAGGCCCGCATGAACGCGAGCGCGCGCTCGATCTCGGAGGCCAGCTGCTCGTAGCGCCGCCCGACCGGGGACGACTTCACGAAGTCCGTGTTCCAGGCGTGCACCTGGTGCAGGTCGGCGTACCCACCGGTGGTGAACGCGCGGGTCAGGTTCAGCGTGGCGGCGGCCGCGTTGTACACGCCGCGCAGCCGGCGCGGATCCGGGATCCGCGACTCGGGCGTGAACTCGAGGCCGTTGACGGCGTCGCCCCGGTACGACGGGAGCGTGACGCCGTCCCGGGTTTCCTCACCCGAGCTGCGGGGCTTGGCGTACTGGCCGGCGATCCGGCCGACCTTCACGACCGGGACGCTGGCGGCGTACTGGAGTACGACGGACATCTGCAGCAGCACCCGGAGTTTGGCCCGGATGTTCTCGGCGGTCACGCCGTCGAAGGTCTCGGCGCAGTCGCCGCCCTGGAGGATGAACGCCTCACCCCGGGTGACGGCACCGATCTTCGTCGTCAGGTCGTCGCACTCACCGGCGAACACCAGCGGCGGCAGCCTGCGCAGCTCGCCGATCACCTGCTCGAGTGCCACCGGATCCGGCCACTCCGGCTGCTGCAGCGGCTTCAGCCCCCGCAACTCCGCCAAACTCGGAACCCCCGGAACTTCCCCCGCACCCAACGTCGCGAATTGCATGAGCACAACTTTAGGGCAGGGCGCTCAACGGTCCTTCAGCGTCTCAGGCGAGGGAGGGGGTCAGCTGGCTTTGGTGTCGCCCAGGCGGAGGTGTTCGTCTACGGATTCGCCGGCTTTGATGAGGTCTTTGGCCTTGTCGGCGTACATGTCGACGTACTCCTGGCCGGACAGCTCCATCAGGGCGTACATGATCTCGTCGGTGACCGACCGGAGGACGAAACGGTCGCGCTCCATGCCCTCGTAGCGGGAGAAGTCGAGCGGCTTGCCGATGGCGACACCGGGCCGGATCAGCCGCGGCAGGCGGCGGCCGGGCTCGCGGACCAGCCACTGCGGCCAGATCGTCCCGGGCGGCTGCAGCTTCTCGGTGTCGATCATCGCGACCGGGATGACCGGCACACCGGCGACGATCGCCATCCGGGCTACGCCGGTCTTGCCCTTGTAGAGCCGGCCGTCGGGCGAGCGCGTGCCCTCGGGGTAGATCCCGAACAGCTCACCCTTCTTCAGGATGTCCAGGCCGGTGTTCAGCGCGGCCAGCGAGGCGCGCCCGCCGGACCGGTCGATCGGGATCTGACCCACCGACCGGAAGAACGTCGCGACCAGCTTCCCCTTCAGCCCGGGCCCGGTGAAGTACTCCGATTTGGCCGGAAAGACGATCTGCCGCGGTACGGCGACCGGCAGGAAGATCGAGTCACAGAACGCCAGATGGTTGCTGACCAGCAGCGCCGGCCCTTCGTCCGGGATGTTCTCCAGCCCGGTCACCTTCGGCCGGAACAACAGCTTCACCAACGGTGCGACGAGGAATCGTCTGAGGAACAGGTACAGCATCGCTTTACCTCCGTCACTCGTCCGCTCGTCGACCACAGCCGGTCCGGTCCAACCGCCTTCTGACCTGATACCCAACAGCCAGTACCCAGTGTCCGCCGGTAACGACCATCGCGACAGTTCTGACGCCGACCGTCGGCAGGACCCTACGTTCCAGCTTCCCCCTCAGGCAACGTCACCGCCAGGAATGTGGGGATTGCTCACCGTGTTGTCACCTGGATGCAGACTGGATGAAGCTCAGATGGGACCATAAAGACGCGGGCAGGTCGGGGTGTGATCTGGGTCGCCTGTGAGGATCGGACCGGCGAGGAGTCGATGTGCCAGTGCAAGGCGATGCGGAGGAATTCCGCAGTCCCGGGACCGGCGAGAACGCAGCCATCGGCGTCCTGTTCAGCCACGGCTTCACGGGTTCCCCCAAGTCCATGCGTCCGTTCGGTGAACACCTGGCGTCGCAGGGGTACGGCGTCGCCGTTCCGCGCCTGCCCGGTCACGCCACCACGTGGCAGGAGCTGAACAGGACCGGCTGGCCGGACTGGTACGCCGTACTCGACAACGAGCTGGAGCGCTTGCGCAAGGAGCACGACAAGGTGTTCCTGGTCGGCCTGTCGATGGGCGGCTGCCTGGTGCTGCGGCTGGCCGAGCAGCACGGGGCGGACATCTCCGGTCTGGTCCTGATCAACCCGTCGGTGCGGACCGACGACAAGCGGCTCGTCCTGCTCCCGGTGCTCGCCAAGCTCGTTCCGTCGTTCCCCGGCATCTCCAACGACATCAAGAAGCCGGGCGTCGACGAGGGCGCGTACGACCGGATGCCGCTGCGGGCACTGCACTCCCTGTCCCAGCTCTGGACGCTCACCCGCGACGATCTGGCGAAGGTGACCCAGCCACTGCTCATGTTCCGCAGTACTGTCGATCATGTGGTGGAGCCGAGCTCGGGGCGGACTGTGTTGTCCTCGATCTCGTCCCGCGACGTGACCGAGACCCTGCTCGAGGACAGCTATCACGTGGCAACTCTGGACAACGACGCACCGCGGATCTTCGCGGACTCGACAGCCTTCATCCGCCGGGTCAGTGCCGATGCGTGACAACGGCCTGACCGCCGAGACCTACACCTCTCTCGGCGGGATCGATCCCCTGATCGCCGAGCCGGTGCTGACGGCGCTGGCCGACGCCGGCATCGCGGCGTACTGCGAGAGCCAGAGCGAGGCCCGTACTCCCGAGGACGCGGACGAGCCGGTCCGCATTCCGGTCGGCCACGACGAGATCTTCGTGGATGCCGGAGCCGTCGAGAAGGCCCGGCCGGTGATCGAGCGCAGCACCGAGGATGCCGAATGGCAGTCGCTGGTCGAGCAGTTCAACGCGCCCTCGGCTCCCGGTCATGACACCGGCGAGACGTCGGTGCCGCGGTGGCCGGTCAGCGAGGACGTCGACGAGAAGTACGAGCCACTGATCGACGTACCGACAGGGCTGACCATCAGCGACCCGCCGGACGAGGATGAGGACGAGGCACCGGCGAAGAAGGCCGACGACGCGCACGACCACTTCGTCCCGCCGGAGCCACCGCGGGGGCCGAAGCTGGACTGGATCAGCCGGCTCGCCTGGCTCGGACTGCTCGGCGGCCCGCTGCTCCTGATCGTGGCCGCGATCCTCGACTTCGGCACCGGCCGGATCACCACGCTGGCCGTGGTCGGCTTCATCGGCGGGTTCCTGACGCTGGTGATCCGGATGAAGGACCGGCTGCCGCCGGACGACACTCCCGACGACGGAGCCGTTCTCTGAGTTAGAGTGCGGATCGTCGGACAATCCGACGCTGCAGTCGACACCTGGGGAGGTACCCGTGCAGGTCACCGAGACCGTCGAGATCACCGGCCACCTGATGGACAGCGGGCTGCTGTCCCGCGTCCTCGACGACATCCGCGGGTACGGCGGCGAGTACACGCTGGACAAGTTCGACCTCGGGTACGACAAGGACGACCCGTCCACGGTCCGGATGACGGTCGGCGCCGAGGACGAGGAGTCGCTGCAGCGGCTGCTGATGCGGATCCAGACCAAGGGCGCGAACCTGGTCGACCCCGGTACGCCGGAGATCAGCGAGGTCTTGCAGGACGGCGTGTTCCCGGACGGGTTCTACTCCACCACGAACCTGCCGACGAGTGTCCGGCTCGGGGGCCACTGGGTCGCCGTACAGAATCCGGAGATGGACTGCGGCCTGCTCGTCGAGGGTGAAACGGTGCGGACCATTCCGATGTCCGACGTACGCGCCGGGATGAAGATCATCAGCAGCGCGCAAGGCGTCCGCGTCACTCCCCCGATCGTGGTGAACACCGAGGAGGGCTTCGGGTTCATGGAGTCGGACGTGTCCAGCGAGAAGCCGCAGCGGGTGCTGGTGAAGCAGGTCGCGGACGGTATGCGTGAGGCGAAGGCGAACGGCCAGAAGGTGCTCTGGGTCGGCGGTCCGGGCATCGTCCACACCGGCGCGGCGCCGGCGATGGTTGCGCTCGTCGAGGCCGGGTTCGTCGACGTCCTGTTCGCGGGGAACGCGCTCGCGACGCACGACATCGAGTCGTCGCTCTACGGTACGTCGCTCGGTGTCGACCTGGCGCGTGGTCGAGGCGTCGAGCACGGGCACGAGCACCACATCCGTGCGATCAACACGATCCGCAAGGCGGGCTCGATCGCGGCCGCGGTCGAGCAGGGGGTGCTGACGTCGGGTGTCATGCACGCGCTGGTCAAGACCGGTGGAAAGTTCGTGCTGGTCGGGTCCGTGCGCGACGACGGGCCGTTGCCCGACGTCTACACCGACGTACTCGAAGGGCAGCGAGCGATGCGGGCCGAGCTGCCGGGTGTCGGGTACTGCCTGATGGCGGCGACGATGCTGCACTCGGTTGCTACGGGCAACATTCTACCGGCGTCGATCCCGCTCACCTGCGTCGATATCAACCCGGCGACCGTGACCAAGCTGGCCGACCGCGGCTCGTCGCAGGCGCGCGGGATCGTCACGGACGTGGGTCTGTTCATCGAGCACCTCGCGCGCGAGCTGTCCCCGACGTACGCGGATGCGAAGTAGCCGGGAACGCGTTTGCTCCTGACCCTGTCCGCGGGTGAGGCTGGTGTCTGCCCCCGATGACTGGAGACAGAGCCGATGGACTTCGATGCGTTCCTGCGCGACTTCGAGGCAGCCAACACCGCGTTCACGAACGGGGACGTGTCGTTGTGGATGCCGCTCGTCTCGCACAGCGAACAGACGTCGATCTTCGGCGGCTTCGGCGGGCAGGAGACGGGCTGGACCGAGATCGGCCCGCGGTACGAGTGGGCGTCGGCGCAGTTCGGCCCGGGTGACGCGAAGGTCGAGTTCGAGTACCTGCAGAAGCACGTCAGCGGCGACACCGCCTACACCGTCGCGATCGAGCGCGCCACCGTTTCGTACGCCGACAAGCCCGGGCCGCAGGTCCACGAGCTCCGGGTCACGATGATCTTCCGCCACGAGGACGGCGCCTGGAAGATCGTCCACCGCCACGCCGACCCCCTCACCACCCGAAACGCCTGACCCTGGGTCCCTCCGACAGTCGGGTGGTGTTGGATGTGCCCATGACCGAACTTGTGCATCTCGGGCTCTTGGACGGCGTGGCGACGATCACCTTGGATTCGCCGCACAACAAGAACGCGCTGTCGCAGCAACTGACGGGTGAGTTGCTCGAGCGCCTGGAGACCGCCGGGGCGGACGATTCGGTCCGGGTGATCGTGATTCGGTCGGCGCTCGACGTGTTCTGCTCCGGTGCGGACCTGTCGGAGGCGACCACGGTCGGGATGAGCGTCGGCGCTCAGCGGATGGTCGACGTGCAGCGAGCCATCGTGGCCAACCCGAAGCCGGTCGTCGCGCAGGTGGCGGGGCCGGTCCGTGCGGGCGGGATCGGGATCGTCGCGGCGGCCGACATCAGCGTCGCGGCCGCGGAGTCGACGTTCGCGCTGACCGAGGTCCGGCTGGGCCTCGCCGCGGCGACCATCTCGCTCACCGTGATCCCCCGGCTCACCAACCGGGGTGCGGCGTACACGTTCCTGACCGGCAACAGCTTCGATGCACTGGAGGCCGCGCACCTCGGCCTGGTCACGCTGACGGTCCCCGCCGACGACCTCGACACCGCCGTCGGCACCGTCCTGGAGTCCCTCCTCAAGGGTGCACCCCAGGGTCTGCGTGAAACCAAGAAGCTCCTCAACCGCGAACTCCTCGCCGACATCGACGCCCGCGGCAACGATCTCGCTGCCCTCTCGGCGTCCCTGTTCGGCTCCCCGGCCGCCCAGGAAGCCATGCAGGCCTTCCTCGACCGCAGCAAGAAGAAGTGACTACGGCTTGAATCCGCCGTTGCTCGAGAGCAGTTGGCCGTTGATCCAGCCGCCTCGCTCCGAGCAGAGGAAGCTGATCAGGTTCGCGGTGTCCTGAGGGGTTCCCAGGCGTCCGAGTGCGGTGGCTTCGGTCCCCAACCGCTTGATCTCCGGCGACATCCAGCCGGTATCGATCGGACCAGGGTTCACAACGTTCGCGGTCAGGCCGAGCTCCTTGAGCTCCTCGGCGGCGGCCAGGGTGATCCGGTCCAAGGCACCCTTGCTGGCGCCGTACGGCAGATTGTGGGTGGTGTGGTCGCTGGTCAGCGCGATGATCCGGCCGGTACCGAAGGGCGCGTCGTACTGCTCGGCATACGCCTTGATCAGCAGCCAGACCGCCCGCGCGTTGACCGCGAAGTGCCGGTCGAAGCTCTCGACCGTCGTGTCGAGGATGCTGCTGTCGACGCTCTCGCAATGCGCCATCACCAAGGCCCGCACCGGGCCGAGGTCGTCCCGCACCGTCGCGATCAGCGCCGCCGGCGCCGTGACGTCCTGGAGATCGGCTTCGACGGCAAGCGCTCGCGCCCCGTGGCCCTCCAGCACTCCGGTGAGCTCCGCCCGGGCTTCCGCATCAGGTCCCCATGGCATGCGCTCGTCGTACCCGGTCAGGTAGCTGAAGGCAACATCCCAGCCACTGGCCGCCAGGCCCTCCGCGATCCCCGCGCCGATCCCGACCCGTCGCCCGACACCCGTCACCAACGCCACCGGCCGCTTCGCTTCGCTCATGCCGCCATCCTCGCGGCGTTTCCCCAGCCAGCCAACGGGTTTACGGCGCGGTGATCTCGATCAGCATCGGGAGATGATCGGACGCCGCTGCCAAGTCCTCCGGTACGGCGGGAGCCGGCCGGATGCGCCCGGTCAGTGAGGGTGACAAGTGGGCGCCGTCGATGCGCTTGTGCGGGTTGGTGGAGCTGAAGGTCGGACCCGCGTCGGCGCCCAGATCGGTGAGGCCTTCCTCCGCCAAGCGCTTCCAGACCGGACCGTCGGGTTCTTCGTTGAGGTCACCGGCCAGGAGGTACGGCGTACCGAACGAGCGGCAGCCCTTGAGGATCTGCTCGAGCTCGTGCCGGCGGCCGCGAATGTGCAGGCCGAGGTGGCAGGCAACGAGCGCGCAACGCGTGGTGCCCAGCGTCACGTGACCGCCGACGGCGCCGCCGGGGAGTTGGGTGGCGATGAAGTTCAGCCGGCGACGGACGAACGGGCGCCAGATCCGCCAGTGCAACGGCTCGGTCAGGTCGGTGCCGTCGGCAACCAAGATCGCGTTGCGGGCCGAGCCGGCGACGTACCGCAGGCCGAAGCTCGCCGCCATCGCGTGCCGTTTCCGCCTGGTCCCCCACCAGGTCGGCGCCTCTTGTACCAGCATCACGTCCGGCGCACACGCCGTCACCACGCGGGCCAGCGCCGTCCGGTCGTCGCCCCAGCGATGCACGTTGTACGACAACACCCGCAACACCGCCTGACCACCGGGCGGCCCGACGGTCATGCCTGAGTTTCGCCGTTCACGTCTGCGCGGGTCAGGCCGTCGGCGGCGTCCGGGTGGATGTCGGCGTCGAGGGTTGCGGCGCGCATCCCGGTACGACGGTTGGCCGACTTGCGGGCTGCCCGTTCGAGCCGGGTGGAGCGGCCTCGGGCCGCGGCCGTCTTCGCGGTGACCGCGGTCGTCTTGACCCGGACGCGGCGCAACCAGGTCGCCTCTTCGCGGGCCAGGTCGGCCGCGCCGACGAGACCCGCCTCCGGTCCGAGCACCGCGCGCACGATCCGCGCCTCCGGCCGGAACCCACGACCGGTCAGTGTCCGCTTGAACGCCTCCCGGGCCGGGCTCAGCAGCAGCTCACCCGCATCGGACACACCGCCACCGATCACAAAGGTGCCGGGGTCGAGCGCCGCGGCCAGGTTGGCGAGCCCGATCCCGAGCCAGCGGCCGACGTCCTCGAGCAGCTCGACCGCGACCGGGTCGCCGTCCTTGGCCAGCTCGGTCACCATCGGACCGTTGATCTTGCGCGGATCGCCGCCCGCCGCACGCAGCAGGTTGTGCGCCACCGGCGAGCCGGACATGGCCAGCTCGCGCGCCTCCCGCGTCAGCGCGTTGCCGGACGCGTACTGCTCCCAGCAGCCACGGTTCCCGCATTCACACCGATGCCCGCCCGGGACGACCTGCATGTGACCGAACTCGCCCGCGATGCCGAACTTCCCGCGCTGGAGTGCGCCGTCGTTCAGGATGGCGCCGCCGATGCCGGTCCCGAGCGTGACGCAGACCAGGTGGCTCTCGCCCTGACCGCCGCCGAAGCGCCACTCGGACCAGGCGGCCGCGTTGGCGTCGTTCTCGACCACGACCGGCACGCCGAGGCGTCGTTCGACCGCGTCCCGCAGCGGCTCGTGCCGCCAGGCGAGGTGTGGCGCGAACAGCACCGACGACCGCGTCCCGTCGACGAATCCGGCCGCACCGATACCGACCGCGATCACGTCGTGCCGGGACTCGAGGTCGCGGACGATCTCCGCGATCGCGTCCTCGGTCTCGCGCGGGTCCTTCGTCGGCGTGTCCCGACGCAATCTGTCCAGGATGTTGCCCTCGGGATCGACCACTCCGGCAGCGACCTTGGTCCCGCCGATGTCGATCCCGATCGTCAAAGCCTGCGTCAGAGCCAAGACACAACCCTCCTAGCGATACCCCCGCCGAACACCCCCAGTATCTCAGGTGGTGAATTTCACCGGGTTTTCTCGGCGGCAGGGGCCGGGCGGCGGGCCAGGTCGGCGGCGCCGATGAGTCCGGCGTCGTTGCCGAGCTCGGCCAGACCGAACGACGGGTGCGGCCGGTTGGCCTTGGCCGGCAGGTTCTTCTCGAAGGCGACCGTGGCGGACTTCATCAGCAGGTCCTTCGCCGCGCTCACGCCACCGCCGATGACGATCGTCTCCGGGTCGAACATGGTCGCGAGACTCGCCAGTCCCTCCCCCAGCCAGCGGCCGAGATCCTCCAGCAGCTCGACCGCGCACGGATCGCCCGCGTCGGCCGCCGTCGTGATCATCGGGCCGGTCAGGTCGGCCGAGTCGGTGATCCCGCACACGCTCAGCATCTGCACGGCCGCGAGCGAACCCGCCTCGGCCTGCGCACGCGCTTCCCGGACCAGCGCCCGGCCCGATGCGTACTGCTCCAAGCACCCTCGCGCCCCACAACCACAGCGATGACCACCCGGTACGACGCGCATGTGGCCGAGCTCGGCCGCGACACCATAGGCGCCGCGCAGCAGCTCGCCGCCGATGACGACCCCGCCGCCGATCCCGGTACCGATGGTCAGGCACAGCATGTGCTCGACGTGCTTGGCCGCACCGAAGGCGAACTCGCCCCAGGCCGCCGCGTTCGCGTCGTTCTCCACCACGACCGGGATCTCGAGCTTCTCCCCGACCCGCTGACCGAGCGGCTCGTCGCGCCAGGCCAGATTCGGTGCGAACAGCACGGTCGAGCGGTCCGACGAGACGAACCCGGCGGCGCCGATCCCGACGGCCTCGATGTCGTGCCCGGCGATCAGCTCGGCCGCCGCGTCACAGATCGCCGCGGCGGTGGCGTCGACGGAGTCCGCCGGGGTGTCGCGATGCGCGCGGGCGCCGATCGTCCCGTCCGGGGAAACCACCCCGGCGGCGATCTTCGTCCCGCCGACATCGATGCCGATCGTCAGTCCCATGGCTCAGGGTCCTCACTCACGTCGATCCGGTCCACCCGGGACCGGGCCGGCTCCTCGTCAGCAGGCGCGGGGGCCGAACGCGCCGTTGCATCGTCCCGCGACTGCCGGGCGGCCTCGGCGGCCGCCTCCAGCAGCGATCTGACCGAACCCAGGACGTGCGCGGCAGCGGTGGACAGCTGCTCGATCGTCTCCGGGCTGGCAGTCCGCACCCTGTTGATCACCTGACACACCGGGCACCAGACACAGTCCGGTCCCAGCTTGTGTGCGTGGGCTGTGTCACCCGCGGAGGCGTCGGCAGGTTCTTCCCTGGGCGGCGGCGGCGTACCAGCGGGATCGACGGCGGCCTGCTGGAGTACGGCGAACAGCTTGGCCGCCTCCTCCGCGACGGATCCGACGGGCTCCCTGCTCAACGGGCCTCCCCGATTGTGGCCTCTTGCGGCTGCTGTGTCAGGTGATACTCGGCGGTCAGGCCCTGCGCCAACTCCTGGGCGGACTCCAACGGACTCGCGGGCACCACCGGCCGCGCGGACTCCCGCGGCGCGAACCGCACCTGCAGCCGGCCGTCGTCCAACCGCGCACCCGCGACCACTCCGCGCGCCAGCGCCGCCGGCAACGGCAGCACGCGCCGGTACGACCCGACCGTGATGATCAGCTCGTCGCCGTGCCGGGCCAGCTCCAGCTCACTCGCGGACGCCAGCGGCAACGGCATCGTCAGCGTGTACGTCCGCCCATCGGTGTCGATGTGCCGATCCACCCACAGCGACGTCTCGTCCGTCGCCCGCGCGAACGGGTCGTCCCCGCCGTACATCTCGACCGCGAACGCCGCCAGCTCCTCGACGCCGACCGGCTCACAAGCCCGGTACGGCGACTCCCAGATCGGCAGCGGCCGGAACGAATCGGCCACGTCCTCGAGGATCCCGCGCTGCGCCGCGACCCACTGACGCCGCCAGTTGTCGGCGCCCGCGGCCGGGAAGACCCGGTTCGCGACCACGCCGTCGACGCGATACCCGTACAGCGAAAGTGTCGTGAGTGAACGGCGTGCCTCGGCCACGACCACCGCCTCGGGCGTCAGCACCAGCCGGACCGACGCGTCCGGCCCGGCGAGCAGGGTGCGGATGTCCGAGAGGTCGGACTGCAGTCGCCGCAGCGCATCGAAGACGGTGTCGTCCGGCATCGGGATCCCCGGCGTACGACTGAGGAACGGCCGGAAGGTCCGCATCACCTTGCGCTCGGCGTTGAAGATCCGGTCGAGGTACCAGTTGAGCGCCTCCGGCAGCGCGAGCAACCGCAGCGTCTCCGCGGTCGGCGCGCAGTCGACCACGATCACGTCCCAGCGGCCGGACCGGAAATGGTCGCGGACCTCGAGGAGCGCCAGCACCTCCTCGGCGCCCGGCAGCACAGTCAGCTCCTCGGCCTCGATCGGATCCACTCCGACCATGTGCAGGACCGACCGCAGGTAGGCCTGGATGTCGCCCCACGACCGCTCGAACCGTCGCTGCGCGTCGATCTGCTGCACGAACAGCAGGTCGTCGATCTCGGTCGGCTCCTGGCCGACCTCGGAGTCGAACGCGTCCGACAGCGAATGCGCGGCATCGGTCGACAGCACCAGCGTGCGCAGCCCGCGCAACGCGGCGAGCGTGGCGGTCCCCGCGGCGGAGGTCGTCTTGCCCACGCCGCCTTTACCCGTGTACAGCAGAACCCGAGTCACCGTGGATCAGGACTCGACGCGCTTCTTGAGCCCCTTGAGGGCTGTGTCGATGATGACCTTCTCGGCCTTGCGCTTCAGCATCCCGATCATCGGGATCGCCACGTCCACAGCAAGCCGGTACGTCACCTCGGTTCCTTCCGCTCCCAAGTCCTTCAGCACGTACGCGCCGTCCATGCCCTTGACCATCTTCGCCTCGACCAGCGTCCAGGTCACCTCGTTGCGGGACCACACGTAGGCCAGCGTGTACTCGTCGGAGATCGCTCCGGCGTCGACCTTGAACCGGACCTGCTTCGGCCGGCCCGCCTCGTCGGTGGACAGCACCTCGGTCTCCCGCATCGAGTCGGCCCATTCCGGGTACGCCGCGAAGTCCGCGATGACCGCCATGATCTCTTTCGGGGTCGCGTTCACCTGGATGGTCGAGGTGGTCTGTTCCGCCATCGATTCACCTCTTAACTGCTGGGACGGGTCGAGCGAGGATCGCCGGGTTCGGTGTCCTCCCCGGAGACTATCGCGGGTTCGGATCCAGTACGGCGTTCGCCCGCCGGACGACCCGCTTCGATCTCATCCTTGAAGCGCCACAGGTGCTTGCGGTACGAGCGAACATAGCTCTCCTTCATCCGCTCCAACGCCCGACCATGCAATTCTCTGGGCTTCGAGCGAGCCGGATCGACGCGGAGATACCAATGCACCACGACTCCGTCGCGGACGGCCTCCAGCCACCATTCCGCCGTACCGACGGCCGCGCCGGTGACGGTCCAGCGGACGCCCTCGAGGCCGCGGCGCTCGGTCGGGGTCAGCGTCAGTTCCGGCCACCACTCGCGCCACAGGGTGTCCGAACCGAGTCGCTCGGCGACGTAGGCTGGATCCGCAACGACCAAGTCGTCGCAACTGATGTCGAGCGTGGGCATTGCTGTGGGACACCTGTTCCTTGAGTCACATGAACCTGGCTACTTGTGGGTAGGTGACTGTAGCGTGCGCCAGAAAGTCGACAATTCGTGACCGACTGAGGAGACGCGGATGCGTGAGTACACCGTTCCTGCTGTGACAGAGCCACCCACCGGAAGCCTGAGCGACCCGGTGTGGGCGAACGCGTCCTCTCATCCTGACACTGCCGTGTTCAGCCGGCGTACCGACACGGGTTGGTTGGACGTGTCGGCGGCCGAGTTCGCCCGCAACGTCACCGGCGTCGCGAAGGGTCTGATCGCGGCCGGCGTGAAGCACGGCGACCGGGTCGCCCTGCTCAGCGCGACCCGCTACGAGTGGACCCTGATCGACTATGCGATCTGGAGCATCGGCGCCGTCACGGTGCCGATCTACGAAACGTCGTCCGCGTCCCAGGTCCAGTGGATCCTCACCGACTCCCAGGCCGTCGTCGCGATCGCCGAGAACGCCGCACATGGCGCGGTGATCGAGTCCGCCCGGCCGGAAGCCCCGTCCCTGCAGGAGCTCTGGCAGATCGAGGCGGGTGCGGTCGAGGAGCTGACGGTGCTCGGTCAGCAGATCAGCGACGCCGAGTTCGACAAGCGCCGCGGGGCGGTCGTCCCCGACGACATGGCGACACTGATCTACACCTCCGGTACGACGGGACGCCCGAAGGGTTGCCGGATCAGCCACGGCAACTTCCTCGACGAGCTCAACCCGGCCGTCAAGATCCTTGACGACCTGTTCGACTCCGAAGGCGCGAGCACGCTGCTGTTCCTGCCATTGGCGCACGTGTTCGCCCGGATCATCCAGGTCGGCTGCGTGATCAAGCGGGTCAAGATCGGCCACACCGCCGACACGAAGAACCTGGTCGCCGACCTCGGCGAGTTCAAGCCGACGTTCATCCTGAGCGTGCCGCGGGTGTTCGAGAAGGTCTTCAACTCCGCCAGCCAGAAGGCGCATGCCGACGGCAAGGGCAAGATCTTCGACGCCGCGGCCGACACCGCGATCGCGTACTCACGGGCGCTGGACAAGGGCGGCGCCTCGTTCGGGCTGAAGGCCAAGCACGCGCTGTTCGACCGCCTGGTGTACGGCAAGCTCCGCGCCGTCCTCGGTGGCCAGGTCATGTACGCCGTTTCCGGCGGCGCTCCCCTGGGTGATCGGCTCGGCCATTTCTTCCGCGGCATCGGCGTACCGGTCCTGGAGGGTTACGGCCTGACCGAGACCACCGCCGCGGTCGCGGTGAACCTGCCCGACGACATCCGTATCGGCACCGTGGGCCGACCGCTTCCTGGTGTGACGGTCGGTGTTGCGGACGACGGCGAGCTGCTCTTCAAGGGTGGCCAGGTGATGAAGGGCTACTGGAACAACGACGAGTCGACCGCGGCCGCGATCGACTCCGACGGCTGGTTCCACACCGGCGACCTGGGTGAGTTCGACGTGGACGGGTTCATCAAGATCACCGGCCGGAAGAAGGAGATCCTGGTCACCGCCGGCGGCAAGAACGTCGCGCCGACGATGCTCGAGGACCAGATCCGCCTGCACCCGCTGGTCAGCCAGTGCATGGTGGTCGGGGACGGCAAGCCGTTCATCGCGGCGCTGATCACGATCGACCCGGAGACCATCGTTCCGTGGGCCACCGAGCGCGGCAAGCCCACCGACGTCGCGTCGCTGACCGACGACCCGGACCTGATCGCGGAGATCCAGAAGGCCGTCGACGAGGCCAACGCCTCGGTGTCCCACGCCGAGGCGATCAAGAAGTTCACGATCCTTCCGATCGACTGGACGCAGGAGTCCGGCGAGCTGTCGCTGAAGCTCTCGCTGCGGCGTCACATCGTGATGAAGAACCACGAGTCCGACGTCGAGGCGCTGTACGCGAAATAAGCGCTTGAGCTGGGATTCCATCAGACCAGTGGGCCCGGAGGTCTAGCCCGTTCGGCAATCTCGACATAGCCTCGGGCTCAGGTCGGCGCGCGGGGCGCCGGCCGGTACGCCGGTACCCGTGGGGGGTTCGGTCACAACTGACTGAGGGGTCCGCCGTGCAGCTGGGGGGCTGCTACGTCGATCTGGGGTACTCCCGAGGTCTCCGCTCTGCCTGCCTCCTTCGGTGACGGCGTCGTCCGCCACCGCAGGAGGCCCACGCATGAGGTCACCGATCCACCGACGATCCACCCGACGCATGACTACGGCCGCGTTGTCCGCCGGTCTGCTGGTCGCTGCCACGCTGCCCGCCCTGGGAGCTCAGGCTGCTGACCCGTCCCCTACCGCGCCGAACGGCCGCAACTGGACCGCGACGCCGCTGACCGTCGCCAGCACGATCAACGGCGCCAAGTCGCCCAGCGGTCAGCTCGCCAAGAGCGACCCGGCCCTCGTCAACAGCACGTCGACCAAGCAGGTCCGCGTGGTCGTCAAGCTCGACTACGACTCGCTGGCCGCCTACCGCGGCGGCCTGAAGGGCCTGCCCGGCACCAGCCCTTCGGTCACCGGTAAGAGCCTCGACGTCAAGAGCGCGAACTCGGCCAAGTACCTCGGTCACGTCAGCGCGATCGAGAACGACTTCCTCGCTGCGATGCGGGCGAAGGTCCCGAGCGCGACGGCCGGCCAACGGCTGCGCACCGTGTACGGCGGTATTGCGCTCAGCGTGCCGGCGAACCAGGCCAAAGACCTGCTGAAGCTGCCCGGCGTGGCCGCGGTCCAGCAGGACAACCTGCAGCAGATGCTGACCGACTCCAGCGGCAGCTTCATCGGCGCCCCGACGATCTACAACCAGCTCGGTGGCTCGGCCAACTCGGGCAAGGGCATCGTTATCGGCATCCTCGACAGTGGCGCCTGGCCGGAGCACCCGTCGTTCGCGGATCCGGGCAACCTGCCCGCGCCGGCGCCGACCGTGGACGGAACGCCACGGGTTTGCAACTTCGGTGACAACCCGCTGACGCCCGCGGTCGACGTCTTCGTCTGTAACCGCAAGCTCATCGGCGGACAGCCGTTCCTCGACACCTACAACGCAGTGCTCGGTGGCGAGGTGTTCGGCGACTCCGCGCGTGACTCCAACGGCCATGGGACGCACACCGCGAGCACGTCGGCCGGTGGAGCGGTCGCGCAGGCCAACCCGTTGGGCATCGACCGTGGCTCGATCCTCGGCATCGCTCCCGCCGCGGCGGTCTCGGTGTACAAGGTCTGCGGCGCTCAGGGCTGCTTCTCGAGTGACTCGGTCCAGGCTGTGGCGCGGGCCATTCTGGACGGCGTCCGGGTGATCAACTTCTCGATCTCCGGCGGCAGCGACCCGTACAGCGACCCGGTCGAGCTCGCGTTCCTGGACGCCTACGCAGCCGGCGTCTTCGTCGCCGCTTCGGCGGGCAACGCCGGACCTGGCGCCAACACGACGGACCACCGCAGCCCGTGGGTCACCACGGTCGCGGCCTCCACCCAGAGCCGCACCTTCCGCTCGACCATCTCGCTCGCGTCCAGTGACGGTACGACGGCGACGGTCTCGGGTGCGTCGATCACGCCGGGTACGACGTCGCACCCGGTGGTGCTCGCCTCGGCACCGCCGTACAACGATGCGTTCTGCACCCACGCGGCCCCGCCGGGCATCTTCGTCAACAAGATCGTCCTGTGTCAGTTCAGCTCCGGGCGTGTGGCCAAGGGCTTCAACATCCGGCAAGGCGGCGCGGCCGGCATGCTGATGTACAACGCCGCCCCGTTCGACGTGTTCACGGACAACCACTGGCTGCCCGCGGTCCAGCTCGAGAAGCCGGACTCCGACACCCTGCTCGGCTTCGTCGCCGGTCATCCCGGGGTCACCGCGTCGTTCACGCAAGGCACCAAGACCACCTGGCAAGGCGACGTGATGACGTACTTCTCGTCGCGCGGCCCGGGTGGTGACTTCCTCAAGCCCGACGTCACCGCACCCGGCCTGCAGATCCTGGCCGGACTCACACCGGTGCCGGAATCGCCGGCGGAAGGCCCGCCCGGGAACTACTACCAGGTGATCGCCGGCACGTCGATGTCTTCTCCGCACGTGGCCGGCGCGGCCGCATTGGTCTTCGCATTGCACCCGTCGTGGACTCCCGGCCAGGTCAAGTCCGCGCTGGAGACGACGGCCAAGACCGCGGTCAAGAAGCCGGACCGGACCTCCCAGGCGGATCCGTTCGACATGGGCGGCGGTCGGATCGATCTCACCAAGGCCGGTGACCCCGGTCTGACCTTCGACGAAACCGCGGCGAACTACGCGGCCTCGGCCACCGACACGCTGGACCGGATCGACCTCAACCTGCCGTCGGTGAACGCACCGACCATGCCCGGCCTGATCACGGCCGAGCGGACGGTCAAGAACGTCACCAACCAGACGCTCACCTTCACCGCCACCGGTACGACGGTCAACGGCGCCAACATCACCGTGCTGCCACCGGTGTTCCAGGTGAAGCCCGGCAAGACGCAGAAGCTGACCATCGCGATCACGGCACCCGACCTGCCCGACGGCCAGTACTTCGGCCAGGTCAACCTCAAGCAGGTCGGCGGCAGCCGGGCCCTGCACCTACCGGTCGCGTTCTTCCGCCAGGAAGGCGTCGTACCGATCGACCAGACCTGTACGCCGTCGACGATCGCGCGGAACACCGGCCAGTCGACCTGCACGGTGACCGTGCAGAACAACAGCCTGCAGAACACGCAGGTGACGGCGCTCAGCACGTTGAGCTCGCAACTGCGGCTCAACAGCGTCACCGGCGCGACCAAGGTCGGCACCCAGATAGCCACCAAGACCGCAACCCTGGCCGGGCGTCAGCCCGACCGCCCGGTCATCGCCCCCGGAGTGTCTCCGGCGGGCTACCTACCGCTCGATCAGTTCGGCATACCGCCGACCCCGATCGGCGACGAGCAGGCGCTGAACTTCACCGTGCCTGCGTACGTCTTCGCCGGACAGACCTACACCTCGGTCGGCGTGGTCTCCGACGGCTACACGGTCGCAGGCGGCGCGGATGATGCCGACGTCCAACCTGTGCCGCAGAACCTGCCAGACCCGGCCCGGCCGAACAACGTGCTCGCGCCGTTCTGGACCGACCTCGATGGCACCGGCGCCCAAGGGATCCGGATCGCCAGCCTGACCGACGGCGTCAGCAGCTGGATCGTCGTCGAGTGGCAGGTGAACGTGTTCGGCACCACCAGCGGCCGGACGTTCCAGCAGTGGATCGGCCTCAACGGCGCCGAGGACATCACCTTCACCTACAACCCGGCCAACCTGCCTGCGGCCCCGCCGGCCGGCTACGGGCTGACGGTCGGCGCCGAGAACCTGGACGGTACGGCGGGCAGCCAACTCGGCGTCCTGCCCACCGAGGACTACCGGATCACGTCGACTCCAGGAGCCCCGGGCGGCTCGATGACGTACTCGATGAACATCAAGGGTGTGCAGACGGGGACCGGGTCGGTGACGACCGGGACCTCGACGCCACTCGTCAAGGGCCTCACGATCGAGGTCGACAAGATCACCGTCAACTGACCTGACCGACGCGCCTCGGGCCGGATCCAGGTCCGGCCCGAGGCGCTTTCGGCGTACCGGCCCAGCCGAGGTTGTACTCGCGCATCAGCCAGATGGATGATGCCCGGTCGAGCTTGCCGGACGATGTGGGACGAGCGCCCGCTCGGCGAAGCTCGGGGTATGACCAAAGCTGTTGTCGAAGTCAGTGACCTGCGCAAGTCGTACGGCGGCCGGACGGTCGTCGACGGCGTGTCCTTCAGCGTCGAAGAGGGCGAGATCTTCGGGATCCTCGGCCCGAACGGCGCCGGCAAGACCACCACTGTCGAGTCCATCGAAGGTCTTCGGACCCCCGACTCGGGCCGGATCCGCGTCGCCGGACTCGACCCGGTCGCCGATCATGCGGCGGTGACCCAGGTCCTCGGTGCCCAGCTCCAGGAGAGTGAGCTGCAGGCCAAACTCACCGTACGCGAGGCGCTCGAGCTGTACGCCGCCCTCTACCCGAACCCGGCCGACTGGCGCCCGCTGGCCGAGCGCCTCGGCATCACCGGTCAGCTGAACAGCCGATTCGGCGTGCTCAGCGGCGGCCAGAAACAGCGCCTGTTCATCGCACTCGCGCTGATCGGCAACCCGAAGGTCGTCGTCCTGGACGAGCTGACCACGGGACTCGACCCACGCGCCCGCCGCGATACCTGGGAGATCGTCGAGGACGTCCGCGCCAGTGGCGTCACCGTCCTCCTGGTCACCCACTTCATGGAGGAAGCGCAGCGGCTCTGCGACCGGATCGCCCTGATCGACAACGGTCGCATCACCGCGCTCGACACTCCCAACGGCCTCATCAGTCGTACGGCGGGAGCCACCGTCATCTCGTTCACGCCGTCGGAGCCCCTCGACGACGCGGAGCTGGCGGCCCTGCCGGCGCTCGCGTCCGTCGAGCACAAGGACGGCCGGATCACCCTCAGCGGCACCGACGACACCGTCAACGCGATCCTCTCGCTGCTCGCCCGCCGCCACATCACCGCGCACCAGCTCCGGGTCACCGACGCCACGCTGGACGACGCCTTCCTCGACCTGACCGGAGCCAAGTGATGACCACCGTTGCCACCGTCCCCCGGCGCACATCGCCGTTCGCTGCCGTCCTGCGCGCCGAAGCCCGGCTGTTCCGGCGCGAGCCCGGCGTCCTCTTCTGGACCTTGGGCTTCCCGCCCGTACTCCTGGTGATCCTGGGCTCCATCCCGTCGTTCCGGAAGGCCGACGCCGGCCTCGGCGGAGTCCGGCTCATCGACCTGTACGTGCCCGTGCTGGTGCTCGTCGCGCTGATCATCACCAGTCTGCAGACGATGCCGCCGGTCATCACCGGCTACCGCGAACGCGGCATCCTGCGCCGGATGTCGGTGACCCCGGTCCGGCCGTCCGCCTTGCTGATCGCGCAGATGGGGCTGAACGGCTTGGCCGCATTGGTCTCGGTGCTGGTCTGTCTCACCATCGGCCGGCTCGCCTTCGACGTGAAGCTGCCTTCGCAAGGCTTCGGTTATGTGCTGGCCCTCCTGCTCACGGCCACCGTCGCGCTGTCCCTCGGTGCGCTGGTGACCGCGCTGGCCCGTACGGCGAAGATCGCGAGCGCGATCGGATCCGCGGTGTTCTTCCCGAGCATGTTCTGCGCAGGGGTCTGGCTGCCGGTACAGGCGATGCCGGACGTCCTGCGGCACATCGTCGAGTTCACTCCCTTCGGCGCGGCGGCCCAGGCGCTCGGCGAGGCCGCGGCCGGTGACTGGCCGGCGTGGTCGCACCTCGGCGTACTCGCGGCGTGGGCCATCGTGCTGTGCGCGGCGGCCACCCGTTGGTTCCGCTGGGAGTAGGGGACGGTCATGCAAACTGGGTGGGTGACGACGGCGGACTCGAACCTCGATCAGCGGCAGAGCGACTTCCGCCGGTGGCTGCCGTTCGGTCTGCTCGTCATCGCCACCTTGCTCGCGACGGCCACGGCCGACCTGATCGTGCCGGACGTGTCCAAGCGGATCGTAGCGGCGGTGCTGGTCTTCGCGGCCCTGCTTCTCCAGATCTGGTGGAGCTGGGAGGACCGCACCAGCCGCGGTCCGCGGACCGCTTCGGTGGTCTATTACTGCGTTCGGCTGTTGCTCGGATTCGTGCTCACGCTGATCAACGGGTTCTTCGCGTTCTTCGCGGTCGCGGGCTATTTCGATGTCGACGAACTGATCCCGAACCGGCGGATACGACGGCTCGCGCTCTTCGGGTGTTCCATTCCGGTGGCGGCCGCGCAGACCAGCGGGATCGCGGTCGGGTCCTCGACGAAGTGGATCGTGTTCGCGGGTCTGCTGATCGCGAACAACCTGCTGCTGACGCTCGTCACCCACTTCGCGCAGCTCGAAGAGCAACGGTCGAAGGCACGGGCGGCCACCATCGCCGAGCTCGAACAGGCCCACGACGAGAACGCCGCCCTGCACGCCCAGCTCCTGGTCCAGGCGCGGGAGGCCGGGATCGCGGACGAACGGCGTCGGCTGGCCGCGGAGATCCACGACACCATCGCCCAGGGCTTGACGGGCATCATCGCCCAACTGCAGGCCGTCGCCAGTACGTCGGACCCGGTCAGCGCCCAGGAGCACGTGAGCCGCGCGACCGACCTGGCCCGGCACAGCTTGGGCGAGGCCCGCCGTTCGGTGCAGAACCTCGCGCCGGTCGGCCTGTCGAACGACGGTCTGCCCGAGGCACTCCAGAAGACCGTCGACCAGTGGGCCGATCGGACCGGCGTGCGCGCGGAGTTCACGCTGACGGGTACGGCGCAGCACCTGCACGGAGAGGTGTCGGCGACGATCTTGCGTATCACTCAAGAGGCACTGGCGAACGTGTCGAAGCACGCATCCGCCGACCGGGTCGGAGTCACGCTCAGCTTCATGGACAGTGAGGTCACCTTGGACATCCGCGACGACGGCAAGGGGTTCGACCCGCTGACGTTGCCGAAGCGCACCGGCACCGGCGGCTTCGGCCTCGACGGCATGCGTGCCCGCGCCGAACGCATCGCCGGTTCACTCACCGTCGAGGCCGAACCAGGATTCGGTACGGCGATCTCGGCCCGCGTACCGTTGGTGCTTCATGCCTGAGATCTCGCTGCTCCTCGTCGACGACCATCCCGTCGTCCGCGACGGCCTGCGTGGAATGTTCGAGTCGGTGCCCGGCTTCACCGTGCTCGCCGAGGCATCCAGCGGACCGGAGGCGGTCGAGAAGGCCGCCGAGTTCGACCCCGACGTGATCCTGATGGACCTGCGGATGCCTGGTGGCGGCGGAGTCGACGCGATCACCGAGCTGACCCGCCGCGGTGCCCGCGCGAAGATCCTCGTCCTGACCACATGGGACACCGACACCGACACCCTGCCGGCAATCGAAGCCGGCGCGACCGGCTACCTCCTCAAGGACGCACCACGCGACGAGCTGTTCAACGGAGTCCGCGAAGCAGCCGAAGGCCGCACGGTCCTCTCCCCCGCCGTCGCCTCCCGAGTCGTCTCCGCCGTCCGCTCGCCGGCCCCGAGCCCACTCGCCGCCCGAGAACGCCAGGTCCTCGCCTTAGTTGCCAAGGGCACCTCGAACCGCGACATCGCCCGAGAACTCTTCATCAGCGAAGCCACGGTCAAAACCCACCTCAGCCACCTCTTCACCAAACTAGCCGTCAACGACCGCGCCGCGGCAGTAGCCAAAGGCTACGAACTAGGCATCCTCGGCCAAGAAGGAAAATAGAGCAGGTTATTCAGAAATGAGCTAGTGCCGCGCCAAGAAACGCTGAGGTTGTAACGACCGAGTGTCACAGCGGTCGGGACTACCGCCGACGAACCATCCGACCCGGCTCCGGCTCCGGCTCCGGCTCCGGCGGAGCAAATTCATGGGTAGACCCCCGAAATTGGGGGATGCACACCCTCATTCAGGGTCAGTAACCCCCTATTTGAGGGGTCTACCCATGAAATAGGGCAGCTCGGTACAGGGCCCGGGGCCACAACAGGACACCTCCTGACCACCACCTCCTGACCACCACCCCCTGACCACCACCTACGGCGGCCGCCCCCGCCCCGCCGGTGCTGGGCTCGTATCGGCGGGTTTGTCGTCCTGTTGTTTCTGTGGTCCGATTCCGGTCGGGACGCACCGTTCAGTTGTGCGGGTGATGCATCAGCGCACCTTCCGAGGTAGGCCAGCTCTCGTTCTATCAGATCTTAATGTTGCCTAGAGCAACAGGTGTACATTCTTGCGGTTCCGACGGCCGAAGGTCCCTTTGTACGCCTGCAACAGGTCACCCACGGGAGCTTTCACACCACCTTCAAAGGCTGGCAGGGTAAGTCCGCGCTTCCTACGGTGAGGTGCAAAGGAAACTCGATCCAAGAGGAGAATCTCGTGCATATCAAGGCGAAACTTGGCATGGCGGTCATTGCCTGCTTGGTCGCGGCCATCGGTCCGACAATCAGCGCTTCGGCCGCGCCGCAACAGACCCAGTCCGGGTGGGGATTCGTTCGAAACCTGCAGACCAATCGCTGCCTGGAGGAGCGACCCGGCAACGTCATCTCCACCGGCGGGGTTCCCTGCCGGGGCGACAACGACCAGACCTGGACATGGGTGCCCAACGGGGGTGGTTGGGCATCGCTCGTGAACAGGTCTACGGGCAACTGTCTCGACGCCTCCAGTGGGCGGGTCTACAGCCTCACATGCAGCGACAAGGCCAGCCAGCTCTGGCGCCTATTCCCCGACGGGAAGATTCAGCAATGGGGAAGTTTTGCGTTCCTGGACGACTACTACGGTTCGACCCGGCTTCTCCCAGACAACAACAACGCTTACCAGCGCTGGTACTGATCCTCAGCTGATCGCCGCGATCACCCCCTCGGTCATGTGCATGGCGACGCCTAGGTCGGTGACCGCGGCGGCGGTGGGTCGACCGGAATGGCGTCCTGTACGGCGACCGCTCGGACATCGCGTTCCGCGGCGTCAATGAGCGACAGGCGACCCGGGTAGTTGCATCCGGCAACGACGCACGTGCCCATCGGGCGGCACAGGAGGGTGCGCAGCCGACCCAGGAGAAGTGTCTGATAGAAGTCACTCCAGCGCGGCTTGTGGAGGATGTACTCCACGTCGCCGATCTGCTGGAGCTGGCCAAGAGGAGAAGGTCGGCTTCGAGGTCGACCTTCTCCGTCAGCAGGTTGGCGCCGTCGGTTCCTGGTGCCACCCGTTGGGTGCCCGACCAGAGCAATGCTCGCCGGGAGAGGTCGGCATTGCTTCCGTCGGCAGGTACAGCCGGACGAGGTGCACGATCGGCAGCCGCGCCGACCGGTACGTCGCCAGCAGTCGGCGGACGTCCTGCTTCGGCTGCGGCAGAATGCCAGCCAGGCTGGCCGGATGTACGGCGTCAGTCAGCTGACGGTGTCGCGGATGTACCGCTCGATCGTCCCGCTGCTTGCTTTTCTTGCTCGGCTACTTGCCGCCGCTGAAGGTTATGCCGTTGGTTATTTGTTTTTGGGCGACGAAGAAGATGATCAGGCAGGGGATGGTGATGAGGACCGAGGTGGCCATTAGGAGGGGGGTGTCGGTGCCGTTGACGGATTGGAAGCCGGCCAGGGCCAGGGGGAGGGTTTTCCATTGGTCGGAGTTGATGTAGATGGCTGGGCCCAGGAAGTTGTTCCAGTAGCCCATGAACAGGAGGATCGAT